>NZ_JBHXSG010000017.1:0-149969 GCF_042714835.1 Streptomyces sp. NPDC058678
TCCTGCACACCTACAACCACCACCGCTGCCACACCGCACTCGGAGGCAAGCCACCCATCAGCCGTGTGAACAACGCTGCGGGTCAATACACCTAGGGCAGGCACACCAGAGAGGAAGGCCGGCTCCGAATGCCAAACGGCCTGAAGATGTTCTGGTACAGCACAAGGGCAAACAGCGGACGACGACAAAGCGCCTACGCCGAGCGCTCAACGAGGTGGGCATAGCCGAAGAGTGTGCCCGGTGCGGCACTGGCCCGGAATGGCTCGGCAAGCCCATGACCCTGGAGATCGATCACATCAACGGGGACTGGAGAGACGACCGGCGCGAGAATCTGCGGTTGCTCTGCCCCAACTGTCACGCGATCACCAGCACCTGGTGCCGAGGAGGCCGACGACGCACCCAGCTACGCCCAGTAGAGTAAGCAGCGCTGCGGGCCCGTACCCCAGCTGGCAAGAGGGCGCCGGTTTAGGTCCGGTGTGTCGTGGGTTCGAATCCCACCGGGCCCACAGGAAAACAAAGCTCCGCACCTTCGATTCAAAGGTGCGGAGCCTTTCTGCAAACTCAGCCCAACAGCTCCCGCACCACCGGCACCAACCCCCTGAACGCCTGCCCCCGATGGCTGATCGCGTTCTTCTCCTCCGCGGTCAGTTCGGCGCACGTCCGGGTCTCGCCCTCCGGCTGGAGGATCGGGTCGTAGCCGAAGCCGTTCGTGCCCACTGGCGTATGCCGCAGCATCCCCCGCAGTCGACCCTCGACCACCCTTTCCGTGCCGTCCGGCAACGCGAGCGCCGCCGCGCAGGCGAAGTGGGCGCCCCGGTGTTCGTCGGCGATGTCGGAGAGCTGGGCCAGGAGGAGGTCCAGGTTGGCCTTGTCGTCGCCGTGCCGGCCGGCCCAGCGGGCGGAGAAGATGCCGGGGGCGCCGTTGAGGACGTCCACGCAGAGGCCGGAGTCGTCGGCCACGGCGGGCAGGCCGGTTGCCTGGGCGAGGGCGTGGGCCTTGAGCAGGGCGTTCTCCGCGAAGGTGACGCCGGTTTCCTTGACGTCGGGGATGTCGGGGTAGGCCTCCGCGCCAACGAGGTCGTGGGGGAGGTCTGCGGCGGCGAGGATCGCGCGGAGTTCGGTGATCTTTCCGGCGTTGCGGGTGGCGAGGATCAGGCGGGTCATGGGGTTCAGTATCCCGGCCCCATGGCCCTCGCTGCTTCCCGGTTTCCCGGCTGACCTACGGGGTGCAGACCTTCGTCAGTTCGCCCGCCGCGTCGGTGATCGGGCTGAGGTCGGGGGTGTTGTCGCCGTTCTTGACGGAGGTGCGGACGTTGGTGACGGCGTCGCCCAGGTTGTCCACGGCCTTGTTGACGTCGGCGTTGTCGGTCTTGTCGCCTATTTCGTCGAGGTTCTTGTCGATGGAGTCGAGGGACTCCTCGAGCTGCGTCGGGTCGTTCGACGCGTTCTCCACGGCCTGCTGGAGGTCGGTGACGCTGTCGGCGATGGCGTCGGCGGTCTGGACGCAGTCCAGTGCCTTGCTGACGGCGTCGCAGCCGGTGGTGAGGCCGGTCGTCAGTCCGACGGCGGCCACCGCGGCGACGATGGCGATTCGGCGACTTGGGCGGCGTCGGCTCGCGGCCATGGATCTGTTCCCTCCGTTGGCAGGGCCCCAGGTCGTGTCCTGGCCGGCCCTCGTGCTGGCCGGGCGTACAGCGGTGAGCCGTACGCCCGTACCCGTAGTGACGCGAGGACGGTCGGCGGGGTTGCGGCCGGCGGTCGTCCTTCTTGGTGCGCCCTTTACTTTTCGAGGACCGTATCAAGTGCCTTGTGCTGCAGGGCGGCCAGGTCGGTGCAGCCGGCGACGGCGAGGTCGAGGAGGGCGTTGAGTTCGTCGCGGGCGAAGGGTTCGGCCTCGGCGGTGCCCTGGACCTCGACGAAGCGTCCGTCGCCGGTGCAGACGACGTTCATGTCGGTCTCGGCGCGGACGTCTTCCTCGTAGCAGAGGTCCAGCAGGGGGACGCCTCCCACGATGCCGACCGAGACCGCGCTGACGGTTCCGGTCAGGGGCTGGCGGCCGGCCTTGATGAGCTTCTTGCCCTGGGCCCAGGTGATGGCGTCGGCGAGGGCGACGTAGGCGCCGGTGATCGCGGCGGTGCGGGTGCCGCCGTCGGCCTGGAGTACGTCGCAGTCGAGGACGATGGTGTTCTCGCCGAGGGCCTTGTAGTCGATGACCGCGCGCAGGGAGCGGCCGATGAGGCGGCTGATCTCGTGGGTGCGGCCGCCGATCTTGCCGCGGACGGATTCGCGGTCGCCGCGGGTGTTGGTGGCGCGGGGGAGCATCGAGTATTCGGCGGTGACCCAGCCTTCGCCGCTGCCCTTGCGCCAGCGGGGGACGCCTTCGGTGACGGAGGCGGTGCAGAAGACCTTGGTGTCGCCGAAGGAGACGAGGACGGAGCCTTCGGCGTGCTTGCTCCAGCCGCGTTCGATGGTGACCGGGCGGAGTTGTTCGGGGGTGCGGCCGTCGATTCGAGACATGGCGTTGAGCCTAGCCGTACATGGGGAAGGGGCCCGTCCCGCGGTGGGAATGGGCCCCTGCCGGGTGAGTGCGCGGCCCTTGGCGGGCGCGCGGGCTCACATGAGGTCTTCGATCTCCGCGGCGATGGGGTCGGCGTCGGTGCCGATGACGACCTGGATGGCGGTGCCCATCTTGACGACGCCGTGGGCGCCGGCGGCCTTCAGGGCGGCTTCGTCGACCTTGCTCGCGTCGACGACTTCGGTGCGGAGGCGGGTGATGCAGCCTTCGACCTCTTCGATGTTGTCGATGCCGCCGAGCCCGGCAACGATCTTCTCAGCCTTGCTGGCCATGTTCTTTCTCCCTGGTCCGAGCTGCTTTGTCGCAGTGACTCACGGTAGCTTTCCCGTAACGGGAATCGCGGGTTCCTTATGCGTCCTTCATCGTGCTACAACAGGTCTACACCACTGAGTGGTGTAGACCACCACCCGATGGAGGAAGTATGAGTTCCGCCACCGCAACGGCGACTCCCGCGAAGAAGCGAGGATCCGGCCTGTTCCAGGGCCTGCAGAAGGTCGGCCGCAGCCTACAGCTCCCGATCGCCGTGCTGCCGGCGGCGGGTCTGCTGCTGCGCCTGGGGCAGGCGGACGTGCAGGAGAAGCTGCACCTGCCCGCCGATGTCGCGAAGGTGTTCGCCGGAGCCGGCGGCGCCATCCTGGACAGCTCGTTCGGGCTGCCCCTGCTGTTCTGCATAGGCGTGGCCATCGGCTTCGCGAAGAAGGCGGACGGCTCGACGGCGCTCGCCGCCGTGGTCGGCTTCCTCACCTATTACGCGGTGATCCACCAGTTCCCGATCAAGGACGGCCACGAGGGCGCCACGTACACGGCGACCGGACTCGGCGGCGGCTTCTGGCAGAAGGGCAACGAGGCCGCGCAGGCCGCGTCCTTCCAGAACCCGGGCGTGCTCGGCGGCATCATCCTCGGCCTGCTGACGGCGGTGCTGTGGCAGCGCTACCACCGCAAGCGGCTCGTCGACTGGCTCGGCTTCTTCAACGGCCGCCGGCTCGTCCCGATCATCACGGCCGCCGTCGGCACCCTCCTGGGTGTCCTGGTCGTCCTGGGCTGGCAGCCCATCGGTGACGTCATCACCAACTTCGGTGAGTGGATGACCGGTCTCGGTTCCTTCGGTGCGGCGCTCTTCGGTCTGATCAACCGCGCGCTGATCCCGATCGGCATGCACCAGTTCGTCAACTCCGTGGCGTGGTTCCAGATCGGCGACTTCACCAACTCCGCCGGCACCGTCTTCCACGGCGATCTGCCCCGCTTCTTCGCCGGTGACCCGAACGCCGGCCTGTTCATGACCGGCTTCTTCCCGATCATGATGTTCGGTCTGCCTGCCGCCGCCCTCGCCATCGCGCACACGGCCCGCCCAGAGCGCCGCAAGGCTGTGATGGGCATGATGATGTCGCTGGCGCTGACCTCGTTCGTCACCGGCGTGACCGAGCCGATCGAGTTCTCGTTCATGTTCATCGCCCCGCTGCTGTACGCGATCCACGCCGTGCTGACCGCGATCTCGATGGCTGTGACCTGGGCGCTGGGCATGCACATGGGCTTCAGCTTCTCGGCCGGTCTGACGGATGTCTTCATCAACTGGGGCATCTCCACCAAGCCCTGGTTGCTGCTCCCCGTCGGCCTGGTCTTCGGCGCGATCTACTACGCGGTCTTCCGCTTCGCCATCACCAAGTTCGATCTCCCCACCCCGGGCCGCGAGCCCGAGGAGGAGGTCGAGGACCTCACCAAGGCGTGAGAGCCCGGCCGGAGACGCCGTACGGCGGCACGAAGGCCCCGGAACCGAGCACAGGTTCCGGGGCCTTCGTGCACGTGCAAAGCTTCAGATCTCGTACGACTTCCTCGGCGCCGCCAGTTCCACCGGGCCGTCGTACGTCGCGCGCGCGTCGGCCAGGTTGGTCTGGGGGTCGGTCCACGGGGGGATGTGGGTGAGGACCAGGCGGCGGGCTCCTGCCCTGCTCGCGGTCTCGCCCGCCTCGCGGCCGTTGAGGTGGAGGTCGGGGATGCTCTCCTTGCCGTGCGTGAAGGCGGCCTCGCACAGGAACAGGTCGGTGTCGCGGGCGAGTTCGTCCAGGGCCGGGCTGATACCGGTGTCGCCGGAGTAGGTGAGGGACTTCCCGGCGTGCTCGACGCGGATGCCGTACGCCTCCACGGGGTGGGCCACGCGTTCGGTGTGGACCGTGAACGGGCCGATGTCGAAGGTGGACGGCTTGACCGTGTGGAAGTCGAAGACCTCGCTCATGGAGGAGGCGGTGGGGGTGTCGGCGTAGGCCGTGGTGAGGCGGTGTTCGGTGCCTTCGGGGCCGTAGACCGGGAGCGGGTCGCAGCGGCCGCCGTCGTGGCGGTAGTAGCGCGCGACGAAGTAGGCGCACATGTCGATGCAGTGGTCGGCGTGCAGGTGGCTGAGGAAGATCGCGTCGAGGTCGTAGAGACCGCAGTGGCGCTGCAGCTCGCCAAGGGCACCGTTGCCCATGTCGAGAAGCAGCCGGAAGCCGTCGGCCTCGACGAGGTAGCTCGAGCAGGCCGATTCCGCGGACGGGAACGACCCCGAGCAGCCGACGACGGTGAGCTTCATAAAGCAGAAACCTCCGCTGGCGGGAACTTTTCTGGGAAGGAGACGGGGGTCGTGCGGTGCGTCGAGCGTAAGGCGCAAAACTCATGGTCGCTCCTCCACCAGGGGCTGTTGTGGGCGAACTCACCTGTGGTGTCACCGGTTCGGCTGGACCCGGGGGGCGTGCAAAGTGAGGAAGGGCGCGCAGGGATGATCGTGCGCCGGTAACGTCGTGCGCATGGATACGTCCTGGTGGCTGGCGCTCGCGGCGGTGGTACTGCTCGCGATGGTCGCCACGCTCGTCGACGGCTGGGGGCGCGGCCGACGGCCCGCGGGGCGGCGGACGCGGCCGCCGGGGCGTCCTACGGGGCCGCGGGGGCGGGGAAGGGCGCGGCCGCGGCCTGCGGAGATCTGGTGGGCGAACGTGCCGTACGAGGACGGGCCCGGGGGTAAGGACCGGCCTTGTCTGGTGCTGGTGGTGCACGGTGAGCGGGCGACCGTCGCGAAGATCACCAGCAAGAACCACGAGGAGCGGGCCGGGGTGATCCCGTTGCCGCCGGGGGCGGTGGGCGACGCTCGCGGGCGCGCGAGCTACCTGGAGACGGACGAGCTGCGCGAGGTGCCGGTGTCGGAGTTCCGGCGGAGGGCGGGGGTGGTGGACCCGGTCCTGTGGGACCAGGTCCGTCACCTGGCTGCATAAGGGCCGCTCACAAGGGGCTCACGCCCAGAGCTGGCCCTGGAGGGTCTCGATGGCCTCTTCCGTGGTGGCGGCCGTGTAGACACCCGTGGACAGGTACTTCCAGCCGCCGTCGGCGACGACGAACACGATGTCCGCGCTCTCGCCCGCCTTGACGGCCTTGTTGCCGACGCCGATCGCCGCGTGCAGGGCGGCGCCGGTGGAGACGCCCGCGAAGATGCCCTCCTGCTGGAGGAGCTCGCGGGTGCGGGTGACCGCGTCGGCGGAGCCGACGGAGAAGCGGGTGGTCAGGACGGAGGCGTCGTACAGCTCGGGTACGAAGCCCTCGTCGAGGTTGCGCAGGCCGTAGACCAGGTCGTCGTAGCGCGGCTCGGCGGCGACGATCTTGACGTCCGGCTTGTGCTCCCGCAGGTAGCGGCCGACGCCCATCAGGGTGCCGGTGGTGCCGAGGCCGGCGACGAAGTGGGTGACCGAGGGGAGGTCCGCCAGGATCTCCGGGCCGGTCGTCGCGTAGTGGGCGCCCGCGTTGTCGGGGTTGCCGTACTGGTAGAGCATCACCCAGTCGGGGTGCTCGGCGGAGAGCTCCTTGGCGACCCGTACGGCGGTGTTGGAGCCGCCGGCGGCGGGCGACGGGATGATCTCGGCGCCCCACATGCCGAGCAGTTCGCGGCGTTCCTGCGAGGTGTTCTCGGGCATCACGCAGACCATGCGGTAGCCCTTGAGCTTGGCGGCCATGGCGAGGGAGATGCCGGTGTTGCCCGAGGTGGGCTCGAGGATGGTGCAGCCGGGGGTCAGGCGGCCGTCCTTCTCCGCCTGCTCGATCATGTGCAGGGCGGGGCGGTCCTTGACGGAGCCGGTCGGGTTGCGGTCCTCCAGCTTCGCCCAGATACGGACGTCGGCGGACGGCGAGAGCCGCGGCAGGCGCACCAGGGGGGTGTTGCCCACCGCGGCCAGCGGGGAGTCGTAGCGCATGGGGGCAGCGGGCCTTAGACCATGCCGCCGGCCACGGCCGGCAGGATCGTGATGCTGTCGCCGTCGGTGAGCTTGGTGGTGATGCCGTCGAGGAAGCGGACGTCCTCGTCGTTCAGGTAGACGTTGACGAAGCGGCGCAGTTCCCCGCCGTCCACGATGCGGGCCTGGATGCCCGTATGCCGGGTCTCGAGGTCGTTGAAGAGCTCGGCGAGGGTGTCCCCGGTGCCCTCCACGGCCTTCTGGCCGTCGGTGTACGTGCGGAGGATGGTCGGGATGCGGACCTCGATGGCCATGGCTCAGGGCTCCTGTCGGAAGGTGTCTGGTCGGTGGGCGCGCGGCAGCGCAGTACAGCAAGGGGTGGTGCGTCAGGCGCCGCGGCTCACGGCCGTACGGCGGCAGGGCAGCGTCAACAGATGGCGCTGGCGAGCCTGCACAGGTCGACGTGCAGCCGCGCCACGAGCAGCGTGCCCGGCGTCTTTTCGCTCACGTCGTGGGAAACCATGGGCTCATCGTATCGATTCCCGGTCGGGGTCCCGGAATGTGATCCCACATTTCGGACGGATTGCGGCCGGAGAGTGAGACCGCACTGTTCAGGCGGCACTGTTCAGGCGGACCCGCGCAGGACCAGGCGGGTCGGTACGACGACGGTGGAGGGCGCCTCGATCCGCTCGGTGCGGTCGGACAGCAGCCGGGCCATCAGGCGGCCCATGCCGTCGACGTCCTGGTGGACCGTGGTCAGAGGCGGGTCGGTGGACTCGGCGATGTCGGTCAGGTCGTCGAAGCCGACGACGGCCACGTCCTCGGGAACCCGGCGCCCGTGTGCCCGCAGGGTCTGCAGGGCGCCGGAGGCCATCAGGTCCGAGGCGACGAACACGGCGTCCAGGTCGGGTCGCCGGTCGAGGAGGGCGGCCATGGCGTCGACGCCGCCCTGACGGGTGTAGTCGGCCCGTTCGGTCAGGTCGGGCGGGGCGCCCGGGAGGACGTCTCGGTAGCCGGCGAGCCGGTCGGCGGCGGAGGTCTCCTGGTCGTAGGGGCCGGTGACGGTCGCGATGCGTGTCCTGCCGAGCGAGACCAGGTGCTGGACGGCCTGCCGGGCTCCCCCGCGGTTGTCGCCGTCGACGTACGCGTGGCGGTGCACGGTGTCGCCGTCGCGCAGCAGCGGCCGGCCGCCGAACACGGCGGGCAGGCCGATCCGGTCGATCATCTCGGGCAGCCGGTCGCCGGGGCGCAGTGAGAAGAGGATGGCGCCGTCGACGTGGCCGCCGCCGAGGTAGTCGGCCACGCGCGGGTAGTCGTCCGGTTCGTCCAGGAAGAGCAGGACGGCCTGGGCGCCGTGCTCGGCGAGTTCTCTGCGGATGCCGCGCAGGAGGCGGTCGAAGAAGGGGTCGATGAAGAGCCGGTTGTCGGGCTCGGTCGCCACGACCGCGATGGCGTGGGTGCGGTGGGTGACCAGCTGTCGGGCGGCCTGGTTCGGGACGTAGCCGAGCTCGGTGATCACTTCCCGGACGCGGTCGACGACCTCGGCGCGCACCTTGGGTTCGTCGTTGATGACTCGTGACACCGTGGACTTGGAAACGCCCGACCGGCGGGCGACGTCCTGCAGGGTGGGGCGCCGTAAGTTCGGCCGCTGCGTCAACACCATCTCCGATACGGCGAGTTGTTCGCGGGCATACGGCGGTCAGTATGCCTCGACGACCTTGATGTCCTCCTCGGTCACCTCGCCCTCCACGATGCGGAACGAGCGGAACTGGAAGGGGCCCGCCTCGTCGGTGTCCGCCGTGGAGACCAGGACGTAGTGCGCGCCCGGCTCGTTGGCGTAGGAGATGTCGGTGCGGGAGGGGTAGGCCTCGGTCGCGGTGTGGGAGTGGTAGATGACCACCGGCTCCTCGTCGCGGTCGTCCATCTCGCGGTAGAGCTTGAGCAGGTCCTGCGAGTCGAACTCGTAGAAGGTGGGCGAGCGGGCGGCGTTCAGCATCGGGATGAAGCGCTCGGGGCGGCCCGTGCCCTCCGGTCCCGCGACCACGCCGCACGCCTCGTCGGGGTGGTCCGCGCGCGCGTGGGCGACGATCTGGTCGAACAGGGCCTGGGTGATGGTCAGCATGCTGGTCAGGATAGACAGAAGGGCCGCCCCGTACCGGAGGGTGGTACGGGGCGGTCCACATCGTGGGCGGAGGGGTCAGCCGACCTTCTCGAACTCCGGCTCAGCCGACCTTCTCGAACTCCGGCTCGCCGCCGCGTTCGCCGCCGCGCTCCGCGATCCGCGGGTCACGGCTCTTCAGGATCCGCCAGCCGATGGCCAGGGCGGTGAACCAGCCGGCCATGACGTAGAGGCAGACGCGGGCGTCGGCGTCGTACGCGATCAGGCCGGTGACGAAGAGCAGGAAGGCGATCGCGACGTAACTGCACTTGGAGCCGCCCGGCGCCGGGAAGGGCGAGGCGGGCAGGCGGCCGGCCACGACCGCGCGGCGGTACAGGACGTGGCTGATCAGGATCATGAGCCAGGTCCAGATGCCTGCCGCGGTGGCGACGGAGACGACGTAGCCGAAGGCCTTCTCCGGGACGATGTAGTTCAGGATCACGCCGATGCCCATGAAGAGCACGGAGACGGTGATGCCGAAGGCCGGGGTCTTCGTTGAGGACAGCTTCTTGAAGGCCGCGGGGGCCTCTCCGCTCTCGGCCAGGTTCCTCAGCATGCGGCCCGTGGAGTACATGCCGGAGTTGCAGGACGACAGGGCCGCGGTGAGCACGACGAAGTTCACGATGCCGGCGCCCGCCGGGATGCCGATCTTCGCGAAGGCCTCGACGAAGGGGCTCACGCCCGGTGCGAACTCGGTCCACTTGACCACGCACAGGATGACGGTGAGGGCACCGACGTAGAAGAGCGCGATGCGCCAGGGCAGGGTGTTGATCGCCTTGGGGAGGGTCTTCTCCGGGTCCTCGGACTCGCCGGCCGTGACGCCGACCAGTTCGACGGCGAGGTAGGCGAACATGACGCCCTGCAGGGTCATCAGGGACGAGCCGACGCCCTTGGGGAAGAAGCCGTCGAAGGCCCAGAGGTTGGAGACGGCCGCGGTGTCGCCGGCGCTGCTGAAGCCGAAGGTGAGGACGCCCAGGCCGATCACGATCATGCCGATGAGGGCGGTGACCTTGACCATCGAGAACCAGAACTCGAGCTCGCCGAAGACCTTCACGGAGATCAGGTTGACCCCGAAGAGGATCACCAGGAAGACCAGGGCCGTCACCCAGCGCGGGATGTCGGGGAACCAGTAGTTGACGTAGATCGCGGCGGCCGTCAGCTCGGCCATGCCGGTGACCACCCACATCAGCCAGTACGTCCAGCCGGTGAAGTAGCCGAAGAACGGGCCGAGGAACTCGCGCGAGTACTCCGCGAAGGAGCCCGAGACCGGGCGGTAGAGCAGGAGCTCGCCGAGCGCCCGCATGATGAAGAAGATGATCACGCCCGCGAGGGCGTACATGAAGATGAGGCTGGGTCCGGCCTTGGCGATGTTCGCCCCGGCTCCCAGGAAGAGGCCGACGCCGATGGCGCCGCCGATGGCGATCATCTGGACCTGGCGGCTGCCGAGCCCGCGTTCGTACCCCTCTCCCTCGGGGTTCTTCTCCGTGTCGACCTGCGCTGAGGTCATGTGTGGTGCGCCTTCCTCCATGCCGACCCGGGCCTCTCGTCGGCCTCGGATCGGGTTCCGATCCCCCCGGATTGATGGAGCTGAGCGGGCCTCGCGGCCCGCTCGTGCCTGGCCGGCGATCCGCCGGCTCGGTGGCGCACCCGGCCGAACATACGGGTGGTGTTCGCCGGGCGGTCGTGAAGATTTATCACGGCCGCCATACTGATCGCCTGAGCGACGTGTGGCGCAGCACACAGGGAGAGTTGGACAAAAGCCACCCTGGAGGGGCATAGGTGTCCGTCAGGGTGACGCGATCGTTATCCGGATTTGAGCGTCCTCTGAGCGAACACAGAACCGTCACAAGTCAGGGCATGAGGGTCGAAACGAGGGTCTCCTGGAGCCCTCCCAGCCACAGATACGCCATGACCATCGGCTTGCGCGGGTCCTCGTCCGGCAGCCGGTAGAGGAGATCGGTGTCCTCCTCGGCCGCGATGTCCAGCCGGGAGCCGATCGCCAGCCGCAGGTCGTTGAGGGCCCCGAGCCACTGCCGGGACTGCTCCGGCGACAGCTTCAGGACCGCCCCGCCCTCGCCCGCACCGCTGAGCTCGTCCAGCGCGCGGATCACCGCGAGGGCGTTCTCGCGCTTGCCGGCCCGCAGGTCGTTCTCCGTGTAGCGGCGGAACTCGGAGGAGTACGCCCGCCGCTCCTCGGCTTCCTTGTGCCCCGGGGTGCCCTCGGGGTCGCTGTAGGCGTCCGGGAAGAGGCGCAGCAGGACCGGGTCGGCGGGCGGTTCGCTCGGGCCGTCGGCGAAGAGCTCGGCGAGCGGGTCGTCGGGCGCGTCCTCGGCGGGGCCGGGGCCGATGAGCTCCAGGAGCTGGACGGCCAGCGACCGGATGATGGAGATCTCGACGTCGTCGAGGGCGACGGCCGCGCCGCCGTCGGGGAGCGGTTCGAATTGTCCTGGCATCAGGGGATATCGCTACTTCCGGTCCTGTTGGAGAGTGGCCCACAGGCCGTAGCCGTGCATCGCCTGCACGTCGCGCTCCATCTCCTCGCGGCTACCGCTGGAGACGACGGCCCGGCCCTTGTGGTGGACGTCGAGCATGAGCTTGGTGGCCTTGTCCTTGGAGTAGCCGAAGTACGACTGGAAGACGTACGTCACATAGCTCATGAGGTTGACGGGGTCGTTGTGGACGATGGTGACCCAGGGGACGTCCGGCTCGGGGACGGCGAAGACCTCTTCCGCCGACTCGGTGCGTTCGATCTCTACGGGAGCGGGTGACGTCACATGGCCATGCTGCCACGCACGCCACAAATCGTCACACTGACGCAAATGGGGGTAGCATCTGTTGCCATGAACACAGCGGACCTTGGGCTGCCGGTGGACGTTCCCTCGACAGCGCTCTTCACGGACCAGTACGAGCTCACGATGCTTCAGGGCGCCCTGAAGGCGGGTACCGCCGAACGGCGCAGCGTGTTCGAGGTCTTCACCCGGCGGCTGCCGGAGGGGCGCCGCTACGGCGTCGTCGCGGGCACCGGACGGGTGTTGGACGCGGTCGAGAACTTCCGTTTCGACGCGGACGTCCTCGGCTTCCTGCGCGACGGCGGCATCGTCGACGACGAGACCCTGGACTGGCTCGCCGCCTACCGCTTCTCGGGTGACATCTGGGGCTACCCCGAGGGCGAGGTGTACTTCCCGGGCTCGCCGATCATGCGGGTCGAGGGCTCCTTCGCCGAGTGCGTGCTCCTGGAGACCGTGATCCTGTCGATCCTCAACCACGACTCGGCGATCGCCGCGGCCGCCTCCCGCATGTCCTCCGCCGCGGGTGAGCGCCCCCTGATCGAGATGGGCGCCCGCCGCACCCACGAGCTCGCCGCGGTCGCCGCCGCGCGCGCCGCCTACGTCGGCGGCTTCACCACCACGTCCGACCTGGCGGCCGGCTTCCGGTACGGCATCCCCACGGTCGGCACGTCCGCCCACGCCTTCACTCTCCTGCACGACCAGGAGCGGGACGCCTTCCAGGCCCAGGTGAACTCGCTCGGCCGGGGCACCACGCTGCTCGTGGACACCTACGACGTCACCGAGGCCGTCCGGACGGCCGTCGAGGTCGCCGGGCCCGAGCTGGGCGCGGTGCGCATCGACTCCGGCGACCTGCTGCTCGTCGCCCACCGGGTGCGGCAGCAGCTGGACGAGCTGGGCGCCACGAACACGCGGATCATCGTGACCTCGGACCTCGACGAGTACGCGATCGCCTCGCTGGCGGTGGCGCCCGTGGACGCGTACGGCGTCGGCACCCAGTTGGTGACCGGCTCCGGGCACCCGACGGCCGCGATGGTCTACAAGCTGGTCGCGCGCGCCGAGTCCGCCGACCCCAAGGCCCCGCTGGTGCCGGTGGCGAAGAAGTCGTCCGGCGGCAAGACGTCCGTCGGCGGCCGCAAGTGGGCCGCCCGGCGCCTCGACGAGCACGGGGTCGCGGAGGCCGAGGTCGTCGGCACCGGCCCGGTGCCTGTCGAACTCGTCGACCGGCAGCTCCTCGTCGAGCTCGTCAAGGGCGGCGAGGTCGTCGCGCGGGAGCCGCTGGACGTCGTACGCGACCGGCACGCGGCCGCCCGGGCGGGCCTGCCGCTGTCGGCGACGCAGTTGTCGCGCGGAGAACCGGTCATCCCGACGGAGTACGCGCACGGGCGCTCGGGTAGCTAGAGCGGGTGGCCCGCTTCACGCACACCCGTACCGCTCGCGCCCACCCGCCGTACCGTTCCCGCCCACTCACCCTGTCGTGCGCCCCCTCCCGCCCCGGCCCACAAGTCCGTAGGCTCGGAGGTTCACCGGCCGGGCACGCACCCCTTCCCGACCCCATAGTCGAAGGACACCGACCATGCGCCGCGCCTTGATCGTCGTTGACGTGCAGAACGACTTCTGTGAGGGGGGCAGCCTCGCGGTGGCCGGGGGTGCCGATGTGGCCGCCGCCGTGACCGAGCTGATCGGACAGGCGGCCGGCTCCGGCTACCAGCACGTGGTGGCCACCCGTGACCACCACATCGCCCCCGGTGGCCACTTCGCCGACAACCCCGACTACACCCACTCCTGGCCCGCGCACTGCGTCGCCGGCACCGAGGGTGTCGGCTTCCACCCGAACTTCGCCCCGGCCGTCGCCTCCGGCGCCATCGACGCCGTCTTCGACAAGGGGGCGTACGCCGCTGCCTACAGCGGCTTCGAGGGCGCCGACGAGAACGGCGTGACGCTCGCCGACTGGCTGCGCGCCCGGCAGGTCGAGGAGGTCGACGTCGTGGGCATCGCCACCGACCACTGCGTCCGCGCCACCGCCCTGGACGCGGCCCGCGAGGGCTTCCGCACACAGGTGCTGCTCGACCTCACGGCCGGGGTGGCCGAGCAGACCACCGACCGGGCGCTGGAGGAGCTGCGCGCGGCGGGCGTGGAGCTGACCGGGAAGCCGATCGTCTAGCGAGCCGCCCGGCGCGGAGCCGGGAGCCCGGCGGGGTCACGCCGGTGCCGCGGGGCGCCTCAGCAGGGCTCGGATCGGGTGCCAGAGCTCCTGGACCAGTTCCGCACCGACACCGTTGTCAGGTGCCGTGCGCCATATGAGGCCGTCCGGATGGTGCAGGACCGCGGTGATCTCGTCCGGCGTCGGCGGGGCGGCGTTGCCGCGCAGGTAGACCGCGCGCATGCCCAGGTTGCGCAGCCTGGTCAGGGCGCGCGCCCGGTTCTGGGCGTGCACGAGTACGCGCACGCAGCCCGTGCCGTGAGTGGAGGGGCTGGGCAGGTTCAGCGCCACCACCACGCTGCCGGTCGGCAGCTTGCAGAAACCTCCTACGGCCATGCGGTCACACCCCCGTGCGAGTCGACGTCAACATCAGTGTCAATAAGACAGCCACAGGACGCACCTAAACACGATCGGCGGCAACCCGCCAGGGGGTCACCGCCGATCATCGCCTGACCTGCGAAAATGCTGTCTACTTCGCGGACGGTCCGACCTGGAGCGTGATCGTCGAGCCGCTCAGCGGCTCCTTGACGATCTTGATCCTGGTGTTGGTGTCAGTGACCCTGACCCCCGCGAGCGGGGTCGACGCGTCGTAGTACGTCGACTTGCCGTCGTCGAAGACCGGGACCCCGGCCCGCGACTTGATCTTCGTCGCGACGTCCGCGTTGTGGAGCGTGAGCGCGTCCGTCGGGTACCAGCTGAAGGTCGAGTCGAAGGCCTGGATGCGGTTGCGCATCAGCGAGCCGTCGGACCACTTCAGCGGCGTCGGGTGCGAGTCGACCGGAAGGATCAGGCCCTCACCGGGGTGCTGGCTGGTGTTGTCGTCGGCCTGGGAGGTGTCCCACTTCCAGATCAACAGGCCGTTCTGGTACGCGTAGTGCTCGACCCAGTCCGGACGGGTCGTCGAGAAGCCGTAGTTGTACGGGCCGACCTTGAGGGTCTTGTCGTACGACACGTACTGGCGGTTCTCGGCGATGTAGTACTGCGCGTAGTCGTCCGAGATGGACGCGCCGATGCGGGAGAAGCCGTTCGCCGTCCAGGCCGCGTCCGCCGACTCGGCGTTGTCGGAGAAGAGGGCCGCGCCGTCGGCGGTCACCGTGATCTCGTCGGCCGCGAAGCCCATCTGGGCCACACCGCCGTCGGTGGCGTACCGGAAGCGCACGTCGACCTTCTTGCCCGCGTAGGCGTCGAGCGGGTAGGTCAGCTTCTGGTAGGCGTCCACGGTGCCGGTGAGGGCGGGCTTGCCGCTGCCGTCGCGGGTGATCGCGGTGCCGTCGGCGAGTGTGCCGTCGATCGGCGTCCAGTTGGTGCCGCCGTCGGTGGAGACCTCGGTGTAGAGGTAGTCGTAGTCGGTCTCGATGTCCCACCAGCCGTCGAGGGTCAGCGACGCCGACGACCTGCCGGTCAGATCGACCGTGCGGGCCAGGGTGTTGCGGAGGTTGTCGCCGCTGCCGCTCCACCACTGGGTGGCGCCCTGCGCCGGGGTGACCACGTCGGTGGTGACCGCCTTGTCGGGCAGTTCGACGACAAGGGCCTGCGGGTTCTTCGTGTTGTACTCCGCGACGCCCAGCGTGTGGCTGGACCTGGTGCCCGCCTTGGCCACGTCGTAGTCGAGCCAGCCCAGTTGCAGCTTGTCCCAGGCGTTCATGTCGCCGGGCAGGTCTCCGATGGAGTCCTTGCCGGTGCCGAGCCAGGAGCCGGACGACATCAGGGTCCAGAAGCCGGTGGAGTTCTCGCCGCCGCCGGAGGTGTCGTACTCGTCGGGCAGGCCGAGGTCGTGGCCGTACTCGTGGGCGAAGACGCCGAGTCCGCCGTTCTCCGGCTGGATGGTGTAGTCGCCGACCCAGATGCCGGTGTCGCCGATCTGGGCGCCGCCGAGCTTGTTGGTGTCGGGGCCGGTGGAGCCGGCGTCGGTGCCGAAGGCGTACCAGCGGTGGGCCCAGATCGCGTCCGCGCCCTGCGCGCCGCCGCCGGCGGACTCGTCCTCACCGGCGTGCACGATCTGGAAGTGGTCGATGTAGCCGTCGGCCTCGTTGAAGTCGCCGTCGCCGTCGAAGTCGTAGCGGTCCCACTGGTCGAACTCGGCGAGCTCCGCCTTGATCTCGGCGGCCGTGTCACCGGCCGCCTCGCGCTCGGCGACCCAGGCGTCGACGCCGTCCTGCACCGCGTACCAGGCGCCGGTGGCGGCGTCGTTGGAGCCGTAGCGGGCCTCGTTGTAGGGGACCTTGACCCAGTCGGTCACTTCGCCCTCGACCGAGTAGCGGCCCGAGGACTGCTTCTCGTAGTACTTCTTCAGCGACTCGGTGTTCTTGCCGGTGCCGAAGTACAGGTCCTGGAAGTGCGCCCGGTTGTAGTCCGCCTGCCAGGCCGTGCTGTTGTTCACCGCGCGGTCCGGCTGGGCTATCTCGTTGTGGAGCGGGCCGACCGTGCCGCCGTAGCGGCTGTCGATCTGGTCGCCGAACTCGACCAGGATCGTGAAGATCTTGTCGGTCTTCTCGCGGCCGAGCTCGACGTACTTGCCCTTGCCCTTGGAGCCCTTGAGCTGGACGACCTTCGAGCCGTCCCGGTCCTTGACCGTGGCGGCGCCGGATATGACCTGGTCGAGCGCCTCCTCGCGCTGCGCCTCCCGGGTCTTCGACAGCGGCCCGTCGAGGTCGTGCTCCCTGCTCTTCGCCGGTTGCGGGTCGTGCCCGTCGACGGCTGCGGGTGCGTCGGCCGGATCGGCCTGCGCCACCGCGAAGGTGGAGAAGGTGGCGGTCGCCGCCGCGAGTGCGACGGCGGTGGCCGCCACTCTGAACTGCCAGGGTCTGCTGGTCACTTGAGATCCTCCCCCGCGTCCGGGCACACGGAAGGAGGGGGGCCTGCCTGGGGGGTCCGCGTGCGCCTGATCAACGCGTGTAGTCAAGTGACGTCATTTGACTAGACGTTGAGGATAAAAGACAGACCTTGACTTGAGCACGCCAAGTACGTTATGCGGAAGTGGCGTTCACTTTGCGGACACATGACGGTCGACCGAACAGGCGCGCGGATCCGTCCGCCTGGTGGACGTCATGACTCCGTGCGCCCCCCATGCTCCGGCACTGTTGGTCAGGTCACGCTTACCGTTCGTTCCACTCGGGCATGCAGGCGATTAGAGTCGATTGGCGGAACGCCCGAAATACGGCGGAAAGCCAGGCCGACACCCCCCGTGGACCCCACTTCCGAGGACACGATTGACATGCCTCGTCCGACTGTCACGCCTCGCCCGACGGCCGCACAGCTCGCCTACGGTTCGTGCACCGTGATTTTCTCGACGCTCGCCATGCTGCTGCTGTCACAGACGAGTTCGGGCGTGGCGATCGCGATCATCGCCGTCTCGGCGCTCGCCCTCGGGCTGCTGGTGGCCATGACCGTTCCGAAGCCGAAGTCCCGCGTGATCGCGATGCACCGCCCCGTCGCGGAAAGGGCACAGTCGCCCGTGCCGGCCTCGGTCGCCTCGGTGGCGTCCGAGCAGCCCGTGCACGAGCGCGCTGCGTCCTGACCTCCGTACGTCCGTCGTGGCTGTCGGTACCGGCGTGGGTGGTCAGTTGGTCCTGACCACCACCGTCTTCGCCGCCTTGTCGTGCAGGCCCTGCTTGTAGGGCTTGTCGAAGAAGCTCCAGCCGCCCGAGATCGCGGTCCAGATGCAGGCGCAGCAGAACGCGAACGGAATCCACAGCACCGCCGAGCGGATCAGCATGCTCTGCGCCGACGGCGTGGCCCCGTTGTCGAGGTTGGCCACCCGCAGGCCCAGCCACTTCTTGCCGAGCGTCTGCCCCGACCTGGCCATCATGAAGGTGTCGTAGCCGATGTAGAGCAGGGCCGCGACCAGCGACTGCCCGAGTGACTTGCCGTACTCGATGTCGTCGCCGTTCACGTCGTACTCGTTGACGCTGAAGGCCAACGTGATCAGCCAGACGACGATGCCCACGAGGATCATGTCGATGATCCGGGCGAGCGTGCGCCGGCCGCCTTCCGCGAGCGGGGGCATGCCGGCCAGCGGATCGCCGGGGTACCCGCCGCCACCGCCGTACGGGGCGCCGCCACCGCCGTACGGACCGCCACCGCCGCCGTACGGACCGCCACCGCCGCCGTAGGGGTCACCGCCGCCCTGGTGGGGCGGTGGCTGGCCGCCGTACGGGGGCTGACCGTACGGCGATCCCGAGCCCTCGGCCGGCGGGGGCTGCTTCCTGAACGGGTCGTCTTCCGGTGGCTGCTGACCGGAGCCGGGAGGCGGTTCGCTGCTCATGGCCCGAGTCGACCGCTAACCTTCCCGTCCCGCATCCGGCGAGCGGCCGTCCGGGCTACGGAATCGTGTACGACGTCCGCCGTACGCCGTCAGCCCGCTACGAACGTATGTGCCGCCTTGTCGTGCCAGCACTGGTGCCACGGCCGGTCGAACAGGCCCCACGCGACTCCCACGACACCGATGCCGAGCAGACCGGGCACGCTGTAGACGAGCCAGCGGCGCAGGGCCCCGCCGAAGGTCGGCGGCTCGCCGCCCTCGATGTCCCGCACCTCCAGGCCGAACAGCTTCTTGCCGAGGGTGCGGCCCCACTTGGCGGTGGGCAGCGCCTCGTAGAGGACGCCGAAGAGCAGCAGGACGGCGAGGATGATGCCGAGGTAGACCGACGTGGTGCCGTCCAGCAGCCAGACCGTGACGGTCTCGCCGGACAGCTTGGCGGCGTCGATCTTCTCGTTGACGTGGTCCATCGCCCTGGTGCCGAGCGGTACGGCGGCTCCGGCGGTGACCGCTCCGAGGACCAGGGTGTCCACCAGGCGGGCGGCCAGCCGCTTGCCGAGGTTCGCGGGGCGGGCCGACGCCTGGCGCCGGGCGGCCGCCTGGAAGATGTCCTCCACCGGCGGCTTCCAGGGCGTGACCGGCTGTTCCTCCTCGGACGGGCCCGCGAGCCGGTGCACCTGCTGCGCCCAGGAGGGCTGGCCACCACCCGAGCCACTCGTCATCGGAGTGCCGGAGGAAGCCGCGGAGGCGGCGGGCTGGGGCGCGCCGGACTGCTGGGGCACACTCGCGGCGGCCGACTGCTGCGGACCGCCGGCCGGCGGCGCCTGCTGAGGGCCGGAGAGCGCGGCGGGAGCGGCCGCCTGAGCGGCACCCGGACCCGACGCGGCCCGCGCCGCGGCGGCCTTTCCGGCACCGAAGCCGGGCGCTCCGGAGGCGTCACCGGACGCGTCGGGCCCGGCGGCCGCGGAGTGCGGACCGTAGCCCTGCGCGGAGCCTGCGGCGGCGGACTGGGCACCGGCTCCGGGCGCTCCCGCACCACCGGCCGCTCCCGGCCCTCCCGGCGTGGATGACTGAGGACCGTAGCCCTGTGCGGGGGATCCGGGCGAGGGCTGGGGGCGGAGGCCTGCCGCCTCCGCGTCGGCCGCTGTCGCACCCGTGCTCCCCCGCTGCGCCCCGGCCGCCCCGGCCTGCTGCGCCGTGCGCGGGGAGAGCGCGCGGAAGGTCATGGTGCCGTCGTCGTCGCGGGGGCCCCCGGGGCCCGGGACGCCGGGAGTTGTCGGGGCCGTACGGCCTGTCGCGCCCTGGCCGGAGCCGTCGGCCGCCGGTCCCCCGGGCCCCGCCGTGGCCCGGCGGAAGACGAACGTGTTGCCGGAGGCGACGTCGCCCTGGTCCGGCTCGGCGGGCGGGATCGTCGCCGTGCCGTCCGTGCCCACGGAGCGGCCGTCCGGCCGGGCCGGGCCGTCGCCGGGCTGCGCGGCGTGCGGCAGCCTCGGGTCGGCACCCTGCGCGCCCTGCGGAGCGCTCTGCGGCGAGCCCCACGAGACGCGGCGGTCCTGGTCGCCGCCGAAGCCCGACTGGCGGGAACGGTCGGCACCCCAGGCGGACGCGGGCTCGGGCCGGCTGCCGTGCTGGGCCTCGGCCGCCGAGGACGGGCCGGGCTCGCCGGAGCCGCCGGACGGGTCCTCGTCGAAGAAGTGCGGGCCCGTCTCCTCGACCGGGGCCGGGCCGGGGCCGGATGCGGGCTGGGCGCCCTGCGGTGCCGCGAGCGGCTCGCCGTCCGCGGGAGCCGGGCGGCTGGTGCCCGGAACCCAGGCGGCACCGTTCCAGTACCGGACATATCCAGGAATGGACGGGTCCGGGTAATACCCATCGCGGGGCCTGTCGTCACCGGGGGCCGGGGTTGGGGCGCTCATGTCCGTCGTCCCGTATCTGCTCGGGGGTCAAATGGGGGCCTCCACATCTATCAGACCGGCGCAACCCCCACCGCCAGTCCCACCGGACCCACTCCTTTTGAGCACCCTCGTGACGCTGCTGGGAAAAAAGTTCCGCGAACCCGCGTAATGCTTCCGGCGCCGCCCCCTCTCCACTCGTACGGGCCCACCGCAGGGCCCCCGCAAGAGGCTTGAGAGAGGAAACACGTCATGGAGCACACCGTGGTGGAGCGCGAACTCGAGCTCAGGCTCATCCTGTCGCCGGAGCGCAGTATCCCGGTCCCGGCCCTGCTGAGCTACCACACCGACGACCCGTACGCCATCCACATCACCTTCCACATCAACTCCGACCACCCGGTGGACTGGACGTTCGCCCGCGAACTCCTCGTGGAGGGGGTGTTCCGGGCGTGCGGGCACGGGGACGTGCGGGTGTGGCCGACCAAGGTGGGAAGCCGCAGCGTCGTCCTGATGGCGCTGAGTTCACCTGATGGTGACGCCCTCCTGGAGGCCCCGACCCCCCAGGTGTCCGCCTGGCTGGAGCGGACGCTGAGGGCGGTGCCCCCGGGGGCCGAGGGCGGGCAACTCGGTATCGACGAGGCGCTCGACCAGTTGCTCGCCCGGTGACCGTGCCGAGGGAACGCCGAGGGGAACGAGGGGAACGCCGAGGGGCTGGCCGAGGGGCTGGCCGAGGGAACGAGGTTCAGAACAGCTTGCCCGGGTTCAGGATGCCCAGCGGGTCGAACGCCGCCTTGATCGCCCGCTGCATCTCCACGCCCACCGGGCCGATCTCGCGGGCCAGCCACTCCTTCTTCAGGACGCCCACGCCGTGCTCCCCGGTGATCGTGCCGCCGAGTTCCAGGCCGAGGGCCATGATCTCGTCGAAGGACTCGCGGGCCCGCCGGGACTCGTCGGGGTCCTGGGCGTCGAAGCAGACGGTCGGGTGGGTGTTGCCGTCGCCGGCGTGGGCGACGACGCCGATGGTGAGCTGGTACTTCTCGGCGATCCGCTCGGTCCCCTCCAGCATCTCGCCGAGCCGCGACCGGGGCACGCACACGTCGTCGATCATCGTGGTGCCCTTGACCGCCTCCAGCGCGGTGAGGGACAACCGCCGAGCCTGGAGGAGCAGTTCGGACTCGGCCGCGTCGTCGGCCGGGACGACCTGGGTGGCACCCGCGGCCTCGCACAGCGCGCCGAGGGCGGCGAGGTCGGCGGCCGGGTCGGCCGTGTCGAAGGCGGCCAGCAACAGGGCTTCGGTGCTCTCCGGGAGCCCCATGTTCGCGAGCTCGTTGACGGCCTTGACCGTCGTACGGTCCATCAGTTCGAGGAGGGACGGCACGTGGCCGCCCGCCATGATCCGGCACACGGCGTCGCAGGCGGCGGCCCCGGACGCGAACTCGGCCGCCAGCACCAGCTGCTCGGGCGGCTGCGGCCGCAGCGCCAGGATCGCCCGTACGACGATGCCGAGGGAGCCCTCGGAGCCGACGAAGAGGCGGGTCAGGTCGTACCCGGCGACGCCCTTCGCCGTGCGGCGGCCGGTGGACATCAGGCGCCCGTCGGCGAGGACGACGTCGAGCCCGAGGACGTACTCCGCCGTCACCCCGTACTTCACGCAGCACAGCCCGCCGGAGGCGGTGCCGATGTTGCCGCCGATCGTGCACATCTCCCAGCTGGAGGGGTCCGGCGGGTAGGAGAGGCCGTGTTCACCCACCGCGCGGGAGAGCGTGGCGTTGACGACCCCCGGTTCGACGACGGCGACGCGGTCGACCGGGTTGATCTCCAGGATCCGGTCCATCTTGGTCAGGGACAGCACGATGCAGCCGTCCGAGGCGTTGGCCGCGCCCGACAGGCCCGTGCGGGCGCCCTGCGGGACCACCGGGACGCGCAGCTCGGTGGCGGTGCGCATGACGTGCTGGACCTGTTCGACCGTGCGCGGCAGCACGACCACCGCCGGGGCGCCGGAGGGGCAGAAGCTGGCCATGTCGTTGGCGTAGGAGGCCGTGACGTCCGGGTCGGTGAGGACCGTCTCGGCGGGCAGACCGCTCAGCAGACGGTCGACGAGGTTGCCGGTCGCTTCGTCACGCGGCGCTTCGATACGGCTCATGATCACAGCTTCGCACCGGGGGCCATCGGTGTGAACCCCGTGCACGGCAGCCGCCGCATCGCGGGGTGTGGTCGTCGTATTGACGCACAGTGAGCGCCATGGAGAACCAGCAGGAGGCTCCCGAGGGGGCCCCGGAGGAAGCGGCTGTACGGCGCTCGTGGCTCGACCGGCGGGTGCTGATCGCCTCGGTCGCCGGGTGTGCCGTGCTCGGCGCGGTGCTGATGCTGCTGCCCGGGGAGCGGACGGCGACGCGGGCTCCCGCGCCGGCCCCGGGCGCACAGGCGCTGACGGCGGTCTCGGCCGGGGTGCCGGCCGCGCTGCCCGACCTGGCGGAGCTGATCGACGAGCGCGAGACCCGTCTGCGGGCGCATCCCCGGGACGCGCGGTCGTGGGCGGTGCTCGGGTCGGCTTATGTGGAGCAGGGGCGGCGGACCGCGGACCCCGGGTACTACCCGAGGGCCGAGCAGGCGCTGCGGACCTCGCTCAAGGTCGCCGCGAGGGGGAACCTCGAGGCCCTCGGCGGTCTCGCGGCCCTCGCGAACGCGCGCCGGGACTTCCGGGCGGCGCGGACCTGGGCGGAGGCCGCACGGAAGCTGGCGCCCGGGCGGTGGACGACGTATCCGCTGCTGATCGACGCCCACACCGGCCTCGGCGACTACAAAGCCGCCCATGCCGCCCTCGAGCGGCTGCTGGAGCTGCAGTCCGGGCCGGCCGTGATGGCGCGGGCCGCGGCCGTCTACCGCGACCGGGGCTGGCGTGAGGACGCCGCTGCCCAGCTCGCGGACGCGGCGGCGGGGGCTCGGGCGCCGGCCGAGCAGGCGGCGTACCTGGAGCGGTCCGGGCAGCTGGCCTGGGAGCGCGGCGACCGCGAGGTCGCGCTGCG
Organism: Streptomyces sp. NPDC058678; assembly: GCF_042714835.1. NCBI lineage: Bacteria > Bacillati > Actinomycetota > Actinomycetes > Kitasatosporales > Streptomycetaceae > Streptomyces > Streptomyces sp. NPDC058678. The sequence goes on from NZ_JBHXSG010000017.1 coordinate 23,083, forward strand.
GCACTTCCAGGAGGCGGTGCGCATGGACCCCGACCAGCGGGCCGCGCAGGCCGGGCAGGGGCGGGCGCTGGCGGCACTGGGCCGGCCGACGGAGGCGCTGAACGCGTACCGGGCGGCCCTCGCCACGCAGCCGTGCCCTCAGTACGCCCTGGAGCTCGGCGAGTTGTACGAGTCGCTGGGGCTGGGGCAGGCCGCGCGCGTGCAGTACGACCTGCTGCGGGCGCGGGTGCGCAGCGCGGCCGCCGGCGGGGCCGACGAGGAGCTGGTGCTCGGGCAGTTCGAGGCGGACCACGGCGATCCCCGGGCGGCGGTACGGCGGTTGCGGGCCGAGTGGGCCCGCCAGCCGGGGATCGCGGTGGCCGACGCGCTGGGGTGGGCTTTGCACCGGGCCGGGGAGGACGAGGAGGCGCTGCAGTTCGCCGTGACGGCGACGGACAAGGCGAAGGGGGGCGGCGTACGCAGTGCGCTGTACGCCTACCACCGGGGCATGATCGAGCGGGAGTTGAAGCGTGAGGGGCCCGCGCGGCGGCATCTGGAGGAGGCGCTGCGGATCAATCCGTACTTCTCGCCGGTGCGGGCGCGGGCGGCCCGGGCGGCGTTGGCGGAGCTGGGTGAGCCATCGGCGGATGAGCTGCCGGTGATGGACGCGAAGGCCGAGTGAGCCGTCAGGTCAGGGGCTTGTAGTAGATCGAGAACTTGCGGGCGCCGGCCTCGCCCGAGGCGAGTCCCAGGCACAGCCGCGGCTCGGGGGTCGGCCGGATCGCGAGGCCCTCCGGCTCCCGGTAGTCGAGGGAGTGGCCGGCTCCCGTGCGCTGTCGCTGGACCAGCTTGCCGGTGCGGACGTCGACGCAGGACAGGTACGCGTTGCCGCGTTCGGCGGGCGGGTTGGTGGCGTCGTCGTAGGCCGTGCCGGCGAGTTGGTAGACGTGGTCGCCGTGCAGGGCCCACCCCTGGAACGCGATCGCGGGGTCGGGGTGCGCGCCGGGCTGGGCGATGTCGGCGATCGGTTCGGAGTAGTCGCGGGCGGCGAAGGCGTCGAGGTCCCAGACGCGGTAGCGGGGCTTGCCGCCCATGCGGTGGCGCACGGCGATGCGGTTCGAGACCGTGCAGACCGAGGGCTGGTTGCTGGTGGAACCGGGTATCGGCTTGCGTATCTTGACGTCCTCGCCGGTGCGCACGGCCCCGTCGACGAAGCGGAAGCGGGTGACGCCGCGGCCGTAGCCGCCGTGGGATTCGGCCTCGGTCCAGATCCAGACGGTGCCGTCGGTGGCGTGTTGCACGCCCATGCTCACGCCGTGTCCGAATCCGTGCAGGTACATGTGGCCGAGGCGGTTGCCGTCGTAGTCGAGCTTGTTCAGGCACAGGTTGCCGGCCGCGGCGCCGCCCCGTCTGACCTGGAGGACGTACAGCCGCTTGTGCACTTCGTCGAAGGCGAAGGACTGCAGGACCGTGGACTCGCGTAACGATCCCTTCTTCCACAGCCAGCGGACGGCCGGCGCGGCCAGGTCGATGCGTTCGTCCACGGTCCCCCCTGATACCGGCGGGGTCCAGGTCCGTCCCTAGAGGTTGCCCCGCTTCGCCTGCTCACGTTCGATCGCCTCGAAGAGCGCCTTGAAGTTGCCCTTGCCGAAGCCCATCGAGCCGTGTCGTTCGATCAGTTCGAAGAATACGGTCGGCCGGTCCTGGACCGGCTTGGTGAAGATCTGCAGAAGATAGCCGTCCTCGTCACGGTCCGCCAGGATCTTCAGCTCGCGCAGGGTCTCGACGGGGACGCGGGTGTCACCGGCCCACTCGCCGAGGGTGTCGTAGTACGAGTCGGGGGTGTCGAGGAACTGCACCCCGGCCGCGCGCATCGTCCGTACCGTCGCGACGATGTCGTTCGTGTTGAGCGCGATGTGCTGGACGCCGGCCCCGCCGTAGAACTCCAGGTACTCGTCGATCTGGGACTTCTTCTTGGCGATCGCGGGCTCGTTGATCGGGAACTTGACCTTGAGGGTGCCGTCGGCGACGACCTTCGACATCAGGGCGCTGTACTCGGTCGCGATGTCGTCGCCCACGAACTCCTTCATGTTCGTGAAGCCCATGACCTTGTTGTAGAAGCCGACCCATTCGTTCATCCGGCCGAGCTCGACGTTGCCGACGCAGTGGTCGATCGCCTGGAAGGTGCGCTGGGCGGGCGGTTCGACGATGGGGGCGGCCGTGACGTATCCGGGCAGGTAGGGGCCGTCGTAGCCGGTCCGCTCGACGAGCGTGTGGCGGGTCTCGCCGTAGGTGGCGATCGCGGCGAGGACGACCGTGCCGTGCTCGTCCTTCAGCTGGTACGGCTCGGTGATCGGGCGGGCGCCGTGCTCGATCGCGTAGGTGAACGCGGCGCGCGCGTCCGGGACCTCGATGGCGAGGTCGACCACGCCGTCGCCGTGCTCGGCCACGTGCTGGGCGAGGAAGTGGCCCCAGGGGGTGGCGGGTTTGATGACGGAGGTGAGGACGAAGCGGGCGGAGCCGTTCTCGAGCACGTACGAAGCGGTCTCGCGGCTGCCGTTCTCCGGTCCGGAGTACGCGACCAGCCGCATGCCGAAGGCGGTGGAGTAGTAGTGCGCCGCCTGCTTGGCGTTGCCCACGGCGAAGACGACCGCGTCCATTCCCTTGACCGGGAAGGGGTCGGCCTGCCGGGCGGTGTCGGGAGTGTGGTGTGTGGTCTGCGTCATGCCGGAAGCGTCGCTCGCCGAGGCAAGGTGCGCAATAGTTTGCGAATGTGCTGGGCAATGTGCTCAGTACGTTGCCCGTTGCTGCGGGCCTTGTGTACAGGATGACCAGCGCCGGGAGGCTGCCGTGGCGACGACCGACGGGATCGACGGGCTCGACGGACGGATCATCGTGCTGCTGGCGCGGGAACCGCGGATCGGGGTGCTGGAGATGTCCCGGCGGCTCGGGGTGGCGCGCGGGACCGTGCAGGCGCGCCTCGACCGCCTTCAGTCGAATGGCGTCATCCGCGGGTTCGGTCCGCAGGTGGACCCGGCGGCGCTCGGCTACCCGGTCACCGCCTTCGCCACCCTGCAGATCCGGCAGGGACAAGGGGCCGATGTACGAGCACACTTGGCGACCGTGCCGGAGGTACTGGAGTTGCACACCACCACCGGCAGCGGGGACATGCTGTGCCGACTGGTGGCCCGCTCCAACGCCGATCTTCAGCGGGTCATCGACCGGGTTGTCGGTTTTGATGGGATCGTCCGGGCCTCCACCGCGATCGTCATGGAGAACCCCGTTCCGCTGCGGATCATCCCGCTGGTGGAGCAGGCGGCGGAGGACCGGGAGCGATCATGACGGCGACCTGAGGTGAGCGCTGGTGAACTTCTGGGAGTACCTCGGCAACCGGCACCAGCAGCTGCTCACGGACGCCTACCAGCACGCGAGCGCCGTCTTCCAGTGCATGGTCGTGGCGACGCTCCTCGGGGTCCTGATCGGCGTCGTCACCTACCGGAGCGAGTGGGCGGGCGCCCTCGCGACGACCACCACCTCGGGCATTCTGACCGTCCCGTCGCTCGCGATGATCGGTCTGCTGATCCCGATCGTCGGCCTGGGCGTTCCGCCCACGGTGATCGCCCTGACGCTGTACGGGCTGCTGCCGATCGTGCGCAACTCGATCGTCGGCCTGCGCGGGGTCGACCCCTCGCTGGTGGACGCGGCGAAGGGCATCGGCATGTCCCGGCCGATGCGGCTGGTGCGGGTCGAGCTGCCGCTGGCCTGGCCCCCGATCCTGACCGGGATCCGGGTCTCGACGCAGATGCTGATGGGCATCGCGGCGATCGCCGCCTACGCCTCCGGACCCGGCCTCGGCAACGTGATCTTCCGTGGTCTCGGTTCCCTCGGCAGCAAGAACGCGCTCAACCAGGTGCTCGCGGGCACGCTGGGGATCATCATCCTGGCCCTGCTCTTCGACGCCGCGTACGTCCTGGTCGGACGGCTGACCATTTCCAGGGGGATCCGTGTCTGAGACATCCACGAGCGGGGCGACGACCGGCGCCACCATCGAGCTGGAGAACCTCACCAAGCGGTATCCCGGCAACCCCAGCCCTGCCGTCGACAACGTCAACATGGAGATCAAGGCGGGCGAGATCGTCGTCTTCGTCGGCCCGTCGGGATGCGGCAAGTCCACGACCCTCAAGATGATCAACAGATTGATCGAGCCGACCGGCGGCCGGATCCGCATCAACGGCGAGGACGTCACCGACATGGACCCGGTGAAGCTGCGCCGGAAGGTCGGGTACGCGATCCAGGCCTCCGGCCTCTTCCCGCACATGACCGTCGCCCAGAACATCGCGCTCGTACCGAGGATGATCGGCTGGCCGAAGGCACGGATCCGGAACCGGGTCGAGGAGATGCTCGACCTGGTCGGACTCGACCCCGGCGAGTTCCACGGCCGCTACCCCCGACAGCTCTCCGGCGGTCAGCAGCAACGCGTGGGCGTGGCGCGGGCGCTCGCCGCCGATCCGCCCGTGCTGCTGATGGACGAACCGTTCGGCGCGGTCGACCCGATCACCCGCGACCACCTCCAGGACGAGCTGATCCGGCTCCAGCACGAACTGCACAAGACGATCGTCTTCGTCACGCACGACTTCGACGAGGCGATCAAGATCGGTGACCGAATCGCCGTGTTGCGCGAACGCTCGCACATCGCCCAGTTCGACACCCCGGAAGCGATCCTGACCAACCCGGCGGACGACTTCGTCTCCGGGTTCGTGGGCGCGGGGGCGGCCCTCAAGCGGCTCAACCTCACCCGCGTACGGAACGTGGAGATCACCGACTACCCGACGGTGGCCGTCGACGACCCGCTCCAGGAGATCTTCGGCAGACTCCGCTCCAGCGTCACGAGCGAGATCCTGCTGCTCGACAAGCGGGGCCGGCCCTACAAGTGGCTCAGGCGCGGCGACCTGATGCGTGCCAAGGGCTCGCTGGCCCGGGCCGGGACGCTGGTGAGCGACACGGTGACCAGGGACGCCACCCTGCGGGACGCGCTGGAGGCGGTGCTCACCGACAGCTCGGGGCGGGTCGCGGTCACCGGGCGGCGCGGCGAGTACACGGGCGTGGTCGACGTGGAGACGCTGATGAACTCCGTGCACGACCTGCTGGAGGCGGACCGGCTGGAGGCGATGGAACACCGGCACGCCCTGGAGGAGCTGCGGGCCGCCCAGACCCACGCCGAGCAGGAGGGCGCCGGAGGGGGGGCCAAGGCGTGACCACCCCCGAGCTGGACGAAGACGGCCGGGAAGAGGTCGAAGCCGAAGCCCCTCCGCCGGCGCCCGGCCCCCTGAAGCCCCGCGTCACCTGGCAGAAGCTGACGTTCCTGCCCGCCGTCCTCGTCGCCGTGCTGCTGGCGACCTGGCTGTGGTTCCGGCAGGCGGACCTCGACCCGATCTCCGAGAACGCGCTGTCGGGCGGCCAGGTGTCGAAGGCGCTGTGGCAGCAGATCGAACTCACGGCGATCTCGACGTTCTTCGTGCTGATCATCGCTATCCCGCTGGGGATCCTCCTGACCCGCAGGACGTTCCGGAAGGCGGCCCCGGTGGCGATGGCGTTCGCCAACATGGGCCAGGCGACCCCGGCGATCGGCCTGCTCGCCCTGCTGGTCATCTGGCTCGGCACGGGCCAGAAGGCCGCCCTGATCGGCATCACCGTCTACGCCCTGCTCCCGGTGCTGTCGAACACGATCGCCGGACTGAAGGCGAACGACCCGACACTGCTGGAGGCGGCCCGCGGCATCGGCATGTCCCCCACGGGGGTGCTCGCGAAGGTGGAGCTGCCGCTCGCCGTCCCGCTGATCCTCGCGGGCGTCCGCACGGCCCTGGTCCTCAACGTCGGTACGGCGACCCTGGCGACCTTCGGCGGAGGCGGCGGCCTGGGCGTCCTGATCACCACCGGCATCACCAACCAGCGGATGCCGGTGCTGGTCCTGGGTTCGATCCTCACCGTCGCCCTCGCCCTGCTGGTCGACTGGCTGGCGTCGCTGGCCGAACTGCTCCTGCGGCCGCGCGGGTTGGAGGTGGGGACATGAGAGGCCGTACCTGTCTGCTGCTGGCCGGGATACTGGTGTCGGCGAGTGCCTGCGGCCTGACCAGCGGTTCCCCGATGGTCGACGACGTGCGGCCGGGCTCGATCGGCCAGGGACTGCCGCTCGAGGGCGCCGATCTCACCGTGACGTCGAAGGAGTTCACCGAGCAGCTCATCCTCGGCGCGATCATGGGCATCGCCTTCGAGGCGGCCGGCGCGGAGGTGCTCGACCGCACCGGCATCCAGGGTTCCATCGGCGCCCGGGAGGCGGTCAAGGCCGGTGACGCGGACGGTATGTACGAGTACACGGGCACCGCCTGGATCACGTACCTCGGCAACAGCGACCCCGTCACCGACCCGCAGGAGCAGTGGCGAGCGGTCCGCGACGCCGACCTGGAGAACGGCCTGACCTGGCTGACCCCGGCGTCCCTCAACAACACCTACGCCCTCGCGATGAACCAGGCCAACCACAGGAAGTACGGCACGAGGACCCTCTCGGACGTGGCCGCCCTGTCCAAGAAGGACCCCGGCGCGGTGACCCTGTGCGTGGAGAGCGAGTTCGCCAACCGCGCGGACGGGCTGCCGGGCATGCGCAAGGCGTACGGAATGAACGTCCCCGCCGGGAACATCACGCAGATGGACACCGGGATCATCTACACCCAGGCCGCCGAGGGCGGTTGCGTCTACGGCGAGGTCTTCACCACCGACGGCCGCATCAGGTCCATGAACCTCGCGGTGATGCGGGACGACAAGAGGTTCTTCCCCAACTACAACGCGGCCCCCGAGATCAACACGAAGTCCCTGAAGAAGTGGCCCGCCATCGCCGAGGTCCTCGACCCGATCACGAAGAAGCTGGACAACGCCGTGGCCCAGGAGCTGAACGCGAAGGTGGACGTCGGCGGGGAGGACCCCCACCAGGTGGCGTTGGACTGGCTGACGAAGGAGGGGTTCGTCAAGGAGGGGTGAGCGGGTACGCCCTCGTCAAGGAGGGGTAAGCGGGTACGCCCCCCGATCAGCAGCTCGGTACGGAGCCCTTCCCGCTCTCCAGTGCCGTCAGCGCGTTCACCGCGCCCTTCAGGGTGGTCACGGGGATCAGGCGGAGGCCCTTGGGCAGTTCGGACTTCGCGTCCGAGCACTCGTCCTTCGGCACCAGGAACACCGTCGCCCCGTCCCGTCGCGCGGCCTGCGTCTTCAGGGCCACTCCCCCGACCGCGCCGACCTCGCCGTTCGCGTCGATCGTGCCCGTACCCGCGATGGTGCGGCCGCCCGTGAGGTCGCCCCCGCCGCCGTCGCCGTCCAGCTTGTCGATGACGCCGAGGCTGAACAGCAGACCGGCGCTGGGGCCGCCGACGTCGGCGAGCCTCAGGGTGACCTTGATGTCCCTGTCGGCCAGATCCAGGTAGTTCAGGGCGGCCTCGGTCGCGGCGTCCTGGGACTCCTTCATCTGCTCGGTGTTGTGCTGCTCGATCTCCTTGACGCTCTGGCCGCTCGGATAGACCGCGTCGCGCGGCATGACGGCCCGGTCCGTGGCGAACCAGGCGTCGAGCACGTCACCGAGGGAGACGTCGGTGTCCGGATTGGTCGCCTCGATGGTCGTCATGCGGAGCTGACCGGACGTGTCGCGGATCGGGGCGCCGGAGATCGTGATCACCGGGGTGCCCTCGTTCTCACCGAGGACGTTCGCCGTCATCCCGGGCTGCGTCAGCGAGAACGGCAGCGGCGCGAAGGCCGCCGTGGCGAGCAGGGCCACGACGGGCAGGGCGCAGACGGCGACGGCCCGGGGGCGCGTGAGGCGAGAGAGCACGGAGTCAATCTAACGCGACGGCCATTTCCGGCCCGGGGCCGGTCAGCTCCCCCGACCCGGCGCCCGCGTAGCTGCGGGCACTCGTACCGCCGGGACGGCACAGGTGAGCGCAGGCAGCCGCCCGCGTAGCTGTGGGCACTCGTACCGCCGGGACGGCACAGGTGAGCGCAGGCAGCCGCCTGCGTAGCTGCGGGCAGTCGTGCCGCTGGGGCGGCACGGGTGGGCGCAGCGGCACCCCGCAAGCGCCGGCGAGCGAACCCACCCACCGCCAGCACCAGCACCCGCACCCGCACCCGCACCCGCACGTCACCGCACGTCAGCGCAAAGCCTCCGCAACCTCCCGCGCCGCATCCACCACCCGCGGCCCCACCCGTTCCGGCACCGCGTCGGCCAGCATCACCACTCCGACGCTGCCCTCCACCCCCGTGACCCCGATCAAAGGCGCGGCAGCCCCACTGGCTCCCGCCTCCAACTCCCCGTGGGTCAAGGTGTATCCGGCGTCGTCCACGGCCTGCTGCCGCGCGGCGAGGATCGCCCGCCCGGCAGCCCCCCGGTCCAGCGGATGCCGGAACCCGGCCCGGTACGCCACGTGGTAGTCCGTCCACGTCGGCTCGACCACGGCGACGGCCAACGCCTCCGCCCCGTCCACCAGCGTGAGATGCGCGGTCGCTCCTATGTCCTCCGCCAGCGATCGCAAGGCCGGCAGCGCCGCCTCACGTACCAGCGGATGCACCTGGCGGCCCAGCCGCAGCACGCCGAGCCCGACCCGGGCGCGACCGCCCAGGTCACGCCGTACGAGCGCGTGCTGCTCCAGCGTGGCGAGCAACCGGTACACAACGGTCCGGTTCACGCCCAGTTTGTTGGATAGCTCGGTGACGGTCAGCCCGTGGTCCGTATCGGCCAGCAGCTTGAGGACCCGCAGTCCCCGGTCGAGCGTCTGAGAGGTCTCCGCGGTCACGACGCCCACTCCTCCAAGTGGTGAGGTCGGCAGCCCCCTGGCTGGTCAGATGCGTCACCGAGTCCCGTCGGCGACGCGCTTCAGAGGCCGCCGATCGGCCGGCGGCCCGGCCAGTTGCCGGACCGCGTCGCTTCACGGCTGCGCTCCGCGGCGGCGCTGCCACGGGGCGTGTGCGTAGCCGGACAGTAGCGAAGGCGGTTCGCTGAGCGGAAGGCTACGTCCAGAATCCGGGCACCGGTCGATGGGGACTGCTTCCTTTTGCCCGCATACGTCCGGCGCGCAACACCCGGCGTGCACCACACCCGCACAGAGCGCACACGCCGCAGCTCACGCCCGCACCGAGCGAGTGCGTCCGATCTGCCCGAGGCGAGCGGCAACGGCCGGCCCGAGGTGAGCACGCCGACGTGCCGAGGAGGCAGCACGTCCGGCCTCACCGCATCCGCGTGGCCCACTCCTGCACCTTGGCGATCCGCTGCCGCAGCTGCCCGGCCGTGGCCTCGGCGCTGGGCGGCCCGCCGCACACCCGCCGCAGCTCGGTGTGGATCACTCCATGAGGCTTGCCGCTCTGATGGACGTACGCGCCGACCATCGTGTTGAGCTGCTTGCGCAGCTCCATCATCTCCTTGTGCGAGACCACCGGACGCCGCTCCGCGGGCAGCTCCAGCAGGTCGGCCTCCTCGTCCGGCTTCTTGCGGCTGTGCGCGATCTGCCGGGCCTGCCGCTTCTGGAGGAGGAGCTGCACCTGGTCGGGCTCCAGCAGTCCCGGAATCCCGAGGTAGTCCTGCTCCTCGGCGCTTCCCGGGTGGGCCTGCATGCCGAACTCGGCGCCGTCGTAGAGGACGCGGTCGAAGACGGCCTCGGACTCCAACGCCTCGAAGGCGAACTGTTCCTGCTCGCCGGTGTCCTCGTCCTGCTCCTTGTTCGCCTCCTCCATCTCCTTCTCGGACTCGGCGTACGGGTCCTCCTCGCCCTCCTTCTTGGGCTTGTCGAGGGCGTGGTCCCGCTCCACCTCCATCTCGTTGGCGAAGGTGAGGAGGTCGGGGACGGTCGGGAGGAAGACGGAGGCGGTCTCGCCGCGCCGACGGGACCGCACGAAACGCCCGACGGCCTGCGCGAAGAAGAGGGGGGTCGAGATGGTGGTGGCGTACACACCGACGGCGAGGCGCGGGACGTCGACGCCCTCGGACACCATCCGTACCGCGACCATCCACCGGTCGTTGCTGCTGCTGAACTCGTCGATCCTGCTGGACGCCCCGGCGTCGTCGGACAGCACGAGCGTCGCCTTGTCGCCCGTGATCTCCCGGATCAGCTTGGCGTAGGCCCGGGCGGAGTCCTGGTCGGAGGCGATGACGAGGGCACCGGCGTCCGGGATGGCCTTCCTGACCTCGGTCAGCCGCTGGTCGGCGGCCCGCAGCACGCTGGGCATCCACTCGCCGCGCGGATCCAGGGCCGTACGCCATGCCTGGCTGATCGCATCCTTGGTCATGGGCTCGCCGAGCCGGGCGGCGATCTCGTCACCGGCCTTGGTGCGCCACCGCATGTTGCCGCTGTAGGACAGGAAGATGACGGGCCGCACGACCCCGTCGGACAGAGCCGAGCCGTACCCGTACGTGTAGTCCGCCGCGGACCGCCGAATCCCGTCGTTCCCCTCCTCGTACGCCACGAAGGGAATGGGATTGGTGTCCGACCGGAAGGGCGTACCGGTGAGCGCGAGCCGCCGCGTCGCCGGTTCGAAGGCCTCCAGACACGCCTCGCCCCACGACTTGGAGTCACCGGCGTGGTGGATCTCGTCGAGGATGACGAGGGTCTTGCGCTGCTCGACCCGGTTGCGGTGCAGCATGGGCCGCACGCCGACACCGGCGTACGTGACCGCGACACCCTGGTAGTCCTTGCCGAGCGGGCCCGCGCTGTACTCCGGGTCCAGCTTGATCCCGATCCGGGCGGCCGCCTCGGCCCACTGCTTCTTCAGGTGCTCGGTCGGCGCGACCACGGTTATCTGCTGCACGACGTGGTGGTGCAGCAGCCAGGACGCCAGCGTCAGCGCGAACGTCGTCTTACCGGCGCCGGGCGTCGCGACGGCCAGGAAGTCACGCGGCTGCTCCTGGACGTATCTCTCCATCGCACCCTGCTGCCAGGCGCGCAGCTTGCCGGCGGTGCCCCAGGGGGCGCGGCCGGGGAAGGCGGGGGAAAGGTGGTGGGAGGAGGCGGCGGTGGTAGTCACGGTCTCCGTTTTGTGGGTCGGGCGGCTCGGCGAAAATCCGGTCGGACGGCTCGGCTGCGTATGACAACCGGGCCACCCTACCGGCGGCCCGGTGGTGTCAACGCGCGGACAAGCCCGGGTGGCCCATGGGTGGGACCCACGTCACAGCAGTCGCAGCCGCCCCGCGATCACGGAGACCTCGCTCTCGTCCCCGGAGGCGACATCGATGACCAGGTCGTACGCGGTGGCCTGGTCGCAGTCCTCGAGATCGACTCCGTTGACCGCGAGGAAGGTCGCGGCGGCGAGCCAGGCGGTGCGCTTGTTGCCGTCGACGAGGGGATGGTTGGTGGTGATCGCGTGGAGGAGGGCGGCGGCCTGCTCGTACAGGTCGTCGTACGCCGCCGTACCGAACATGCGGGCGCGTGGCCGGTGCACGGCGGAGGCGAGCAGCCCGGACTCCCTGGCCTCGGGCGTCCGCCCGCCGAACGCGACCTCGGCGAGTGCGGTGACCTCCGCGACGGTGAGGTGCCGCGTCATTCGCCGAGCCTCTTCAGCAGATCGGCGTGCGCCGAGGCGAGCCGCTCCCCGGCGGCGCGCACGCGCCGGGCCTCGTCGTCCAGATATCGCCGTACGGCCTCCCGCGCGATGTCCTCGGGGAGGCGCCCGGTGGCGTCCGCGAGGTCGTCGAGGTCCTGCCGTACGTCGGGCGGGAGGGGGAGGGGGAACTCGTGCATGCCGGCCAGGATAGGAGTGCGCCCGGGAACCGGCGAGCGCATTACGGCTCAGCGCTCCCGCACCCGCGTGGTCACCCAGGCCCCCACCAACGCCACCCCCGCCATCGGCAGGAACACCGCGGCGAAGGCCGCCGGGTGGGACCCGGACGCCTCCGTGGCCGCGTGGCTCACCGTCCCTCCCCCCAGGGCCGCGAACGCCGCGCCGCCGATCGCCAGCAGGATCACGTTGGACAGGCCGTCGGACATCTGGAGGGCTGCGGAGTTGGTGCCGGCCTCCTCGGGGGCGGAGAGGTGGAGCAGGAGCACGCTGGTGGAGGAGATCACCAGCCCCATCCCGAAGCAGCCGAAAGCCCAGGCCACGGCGACGGTCCAGGCGGGCACAGCCGGGATCAGCACGCTCGGCGCGGCGGCGATCGCGGCAGCGACCAGCACCATCCCCGCCGTCATCAGACACTCCCGGTACGGCTCCAACCGCTGCCGCGACTGCACCCACGACCCCAACGCCCAGGTCCCCCCGCCCGCCGCGAGCGAGAACCCGGCCATCGTCGGCGACAAGCCGCGCTGCGTGACCAGCATCAGCGGCACGAACGACTCGGCGGCGATGAAGGACCCCGCCGCGACGCCCCGCAACAGCACGACGGAGGGCAGCCCGCGCGCCGCCCGGTACGTGCCGCGCGGAAACAGCCCGAGAACGGCCGGCACGAGCAGCGCGACGCCGGCGGCAGCAGGGAGGAGGGAGAGGGGCCGCAGATCCTGGGCCGCGTACTGGAGCAGTCCGGCGCCGAACGAGATCCCGAGGGCGAGCCGAATGCGACGCCGATCGACCGAACCGCTCCCCGCGCCCCTCTCCACCGCCCCGGAGGCCCGCCGCCGTATCTGCGGCAGCGCGAGCGCCAACGGAAACACCACCAGGACCGGAACCCCGACGAACACCCACCGCCACCCCAGATGCTCGGTCACCGCCCCCGAGGCGAGCGGGCCCACGATCGACGGCACCACCCAGCTGGCCGCGAACGCCGCCATGATCGCGGGTCGCAACCGCTCGGGATAGGCCCGCCCCACCACGACGTACAACGCGACGATCACCAGCCCGCCGCCGAGCCCCTGCACCGCCCGGCCGAGGATGAACAGCCACATCACCCCCGCCGTCCCGGACAGCAGCAGCCCCGCGGCGAAGGCCCCGATGCCGGCGGTCAACGGACCGACCGGCCCTCTCCGGTCGGACCACTGCCCGGAGAGCACCATCCCGAACAGAGAGGTCGTGAAGTACCCGGAGAACGCGAACGCGTACAACGACACCCCGTCCAGCTCCCGTGCGGCAACGGGCATCGCCGTACCGACCGCGGTCGCCTCGAAGGCGATGAGCAGCACGACGGAGACGATCCCGACACTGAGCGCCCGGTAGGGCCGACTCAGCACCGTCTCGTCGACGGAGGGCAGGTCAGGGCTGTCCACGACGTCGTTGTCACGTGGCTCCAAAACGGTCATGGTCGCCAGCGTAAGGGCCACAGAGGCGTTTGACCCCTGTCGGGAGAAGGGCCGGACCCGAGACCTTGGTCGTACGACCACCGCCACGCACCGCTCTTTCATGAACGGCGTGTGGCAGTCCCGTTGCAGCGCCCGCGATTCCCTTGAGACCCCTCCCCACCCCGCCGTACGGTCGTCTCACAAGTCCGGAACGGAGCACCACGCTCCACCGACACGGCCGTATGCCCGAGTGGTTGAGGGGCTCGCCTGCAAAGCGAGTTACGTGGGTTCGAATCCCGCTACGGCCTCTGGCGCGGTATCGCGCGGGGCGCGAAGTCGGTCACAGCGCCCCGCCCGCCTCGCCCCGGAACCGCTCCGTCCAGTAGTGCCGGCCCGGCTGCGTCGTCGTACCCGTCGGGTCGACGGTCGACAGGACCTGGATCATCGTCGCGGCCAGTTGGTCGCGGGTCTCCGCGGTCAGGCCGTGGGAGGGGTCCTCGTCGATGGCTCGCTCGCGGTGGAGCAGCCAGAGGGTGAAGCCCAGGGTGGAGATGTCCGTGTTGAGAGGGTGGAGCGTCGCCTCGGGCTCGCTCCAGTTCAGGACCGCGCCCGTCTCGCCGTCGATCACGAGGCTGTTGTCCTCGACGAGGTCGCCCAGGCGTATCAAGTGGGCGGCCCTGTCCGGGAGTTCCACGGAGGGGTCCTCGGCGTAGTGCTCGGCCAGTGTCGCCAGCGGCATGTCCGTGTCGAGGTGGAAGAGGAAGGCGTCCTCGGGCAGGCCCGTCTCGCGCAGGAAGCGGCGGGTCGGTTCGTGGGTGAGGGTCGCGGGGAAGTCGACGTCCTCGAAGCGGGCGACCTTGCCGCGGCCGAACTCCTGGTCGAGGAGGCGGGCCGGGAGATCCAGGGCGAGCCCGGACAGTGTGCCCGGTCCCGCGACCAGGGACAGGGGCCGGATCAGGGCGGCCAGTTTCCAGAACGGCGGCACCTCGCCGCCCGTCCCCTCCTTGAACACGGCCAGCAGCTGACGCGACGCCTCCGCCACGGTCTTCGGCCCGAAGCGACCGGCGTACGACGCGAACTGTCCCCGCAGCGCGGCCAGTTCGTCCGTCGCCGTCGCGAACCTCACCAGCCGCTCCAGCGAGGGCGCGAGCGGGCGACGGCCCATCAGGCCGGGGCGGTCGTGGAGGAAGTGCGTCGTGGAGATCTCACCGGTCACGCCGTCCAGCAGGACCGACTCCGTCTCCAGGCCACCGGGGCCCAACAGCCCGCCTATCACCAGCTGGTCGCACAGGTCCGACGCCGGACGGTCCATGTCGCCGGTCGAGTCCCCCACCGTCCGCAGCCCCTCCCGGCGCAGTTCCGCGAAGGTGAACAGGGCGCTGTCACCCGGCAGTCCGGGCCCCGTCAGCCAGCGGCGCGTCGACGCGTGTGTGACGTACGGATCCAGCTCGGCCTCGGTCAGCGTGATCGTCGCCGGGCCGGCGTCGGTCGTGCTCATGTGTTCCCCCGCATGTGCATCTCTCAACAGTCCCCGCGCAGGGCACGCACAGCCGACCGATTCCGGTGGCCGTCCCAGCCGTCCCCCACTGCTCAGAACACTACGCGCCGCCACTGACAACGCCCCCGGACCGAACACCCCCCGACTCAGGAGACGTCAGACCACCCTCGCCCGTTCCCATCCGGTCAGGATCTCCGCCACGGTCTCCCCCACCGTCAGCCCCGAGGAGTCCACCCACAGGCCGATGCGCGGCGTCTCCGCCCGCAGCACCCCGTCCAGCTCCCCGACCGTCCAGGCCCCGTAACCCGTCTTCGCCCGGCCCGCCTCCCGGGCCGCGACGGCCCCCGGGCTCGGCGCCAGGACGATCACGTGCAACGGACGGGTGCGCACCAGCCGGACATACGCCGCAAGGTCCGCGCCCAGCACCACGTCCTGCACCACAGCCGTGAACCCGGCTTCCGCGTACGCGTCCGCGGTCGCCGCCGACAGCCGGTACCGCAGCCGGAGTTGGGCCTCACCCTCGCCGCCGACGCCGGGCTCGTACTCCGCACGCCCGGACACGATCATCCGCCGGAACGCATCACCCCGGACATGGGCCGCCCTCGGCAGTCTCTCCGCCAGTGCCTGCGCGACCGTCGACTTCCCGGCCGCCATCACCCCGGTGATCAGTACGACCCCGCGCATCACACGAGGTAGACGCCGCCCAGCACCACGACGATCGCCGCGAGCACGAAGAGCAGGACCCACATCGCCAGCTTGCCCACACTCGGCGTCGGTTCGTAGCGCGGCTGCTCGCCGGCCCCCGGCCGCGGTGTGCTCACTGTGCCGTCACCACCGCGGCCTGCGGCCGGATGGGGAGTCGGTTGACCGGGCGGCCCGTCGCGGCGCGGACCGCGGAGGCGATCGCGGCGGGGGACGTCACCACCGGCACCGCGCTGACCGCCTTCGCCCCGAAGGGGGCGACCACGTCACGTTCCTCGACCAGCTTCACGATCCGGATCTCCGGCGCGTCCAAAGCCGTCGGCAGGGCGTACCCGGTGAGGTCGGGGTGGCGGATCAGCCCGCGCGCGCTGCGCAGGTTCTCCGTGAGGGCGATGCCCACGCCCTGCGTGACGCCCCCCTCGATCCGGGCCACCAGCTGGGTCGGGTTCAGGATCCGGCCGACGTCCTGGGCGAGCGCCAGTTCCACCACGCGTACCGAGCCGAGTTCGATGTCGACGTCCACCACCGCGCGGATCGCGCAGAACGCGAGGCCCACGAAGGCATCGCCCTGTCCCGCCTCGTCCAGCGGCTCGGTGGGATGCGGGCGGCACTGGGCGGTCGCCCACAGTTCCTTGCCGTCCATCGCCTCGGTGACGGTGGTCGACAGGACGCCGTCGTACGACGTGATCTTGCCGTCGGTGATCTGGAGCAGCTCGGTGGACATGCCGAACTTGTGCGCCAGGGGCTGCAGAAGCTGGGTGCGGACCATCTTCGCCGCCCGCTCCACCGCGCCGCCCGACACCCAGGTGTGGCGGCCGCGGCAGCCCGGACCGGCCGGCGGCTGGTCGGTGTCGACCGGGGCGACATGGACCTCGTCGATACCGAGGGTCTCCTGGACGATCTGCCGGGCCAGGGTGGTGAAGCCCTGCCCCGTCTCGACCGCCGCGCACAACACCGTCGCCACGCCGTCCTGGACCCGGACCGTGGCCGTGGAGACCTCGTCCGCGCCCTCCGCGCCCAGCATGTGCACCATGCCCAGGCCGTAGCCGACGCCGCGGCGCACGGCGCCCGGTTCGCCCGCGCCCTCGAAGCCGCCGGGCAGCAGCCACTCGTCCTCGGGGGTGTCCTTGGGGAGCGTGGGCAGGGGGAAGTCCCGTACGGCCTGCAGCAGTTCGGCGACCGGCGCCGGGCAGGTGACCGTCTGGCCCGTCGGAAGGACGTCTCCCGTGGCCATCGCGTTCTGCAGGCGCAGCTCCGCCGGGTCCACGCCCAGCTTCTTCGCGAGCTTGTCCATCTGCGCCTCGTAGGCGGCGCACACCTGCATGGCGCCCTCACCGCGTACGTGGCCGGAGGGCGGGTTGTTGGTGCGAACGGCCCAGCCCTCGATGAAGGCGTTCGGGACGACGTACGGCCCGCAGGCGAACGAGACCGCGGCGGCCAGCGCCTCCGACGAGGTGTCCGCGTAGGCGCCCGCGTCCAGGAGGATCTGCGCCTCGACCTTCACCAGTCTGCCCTCGGCATCGGCGTGGTGCCGGTATCTCAGCAGGGTGGGGTGCCGGTGGGTGTGCCCGAGGAAGGACTCCTCGCGCGTCGCGGTGAGTTTCACCGGGCAGCCGGTCGTCAACGCCAGGAGGCCGAGCGGCAGTTGGAAGCCCTGGTCCTCGCGGTCGGCGGTGGCACCGGGCACGCCGGTGACGACGACCTTCACGCG
Source organism: Streptomyces sp. NPDC058678 (assembly GCF_042714835.1). Taxonomy (NCBI): domain Bacteria; kingdom Bacillati; phylum Actinomycetota; class Actinomycetes; order Kitasatosporales; family Streptomycetaceae; genus Streptomyces; species Streptomyces sp. NPDC058678. The sequence continues at coordinate 40,202 of NZ_JBHXSG010000017.1, forward strand.
CTCCGGCTCCAGGCCGTAGCAGGCGGCGGCCGTGTCGCGGTCCGTGTGCGGGTCCGTGGAGGCCACGTACAGCTCGACGCCGCCGTCCGGGCGCGGCACGGCGAGGCCGGCCTCGGCGCCGATCGGGGCGGGGTCCTGGCGGCCGATGCGGTACAGGCCCTCCACGACGATGTCGCCGACCGCGTCCGGGTCGCCGTGGCGCAGCGGGATGTGCCGGATCAGGTTGCCGTCGGGGTGCAGGGGCTCGGCCTCGAAGGCCCGCTCGGGGTCGGTGACCGGGTCGAGGACCTCGTACTCGACGATGACGGCGGCCGCCGCCATGCGCGCGGTGTCGGGGTGGTCGGCGGCGACGGCGGCGATGGGCTCGCCGTGGTGGCGTACGACCTCGGAGGCGAACACCGGGCGGTCGGCCTTGCCGCGGCCGTGGACCGGGCTGCCGGGCACGTCCTCGTGGGTGACCACGGCTCGTACGCCGGGCATCTCGCGCGCGTGGGTGGTGTCGATGGACACGATGCGCGCGTGCGGGTGCGGTGAACGCAGTACGGCCGCCCACAGCAGGCCCTCGGCCCACAGGTCGGCCGCGTAGGGGAAGGTGCCCTCGGTCTTCGCACGGGCGTCGGCGGCGCGCAGTGCGGCTCCGAGGCCGTGCGGGATCGGCTCGGGGGCGGGGGCTGCCTCCGCGGCGGTGGTCGCGGTGGCGGCTTCGTTGCTCACGCCTGGCCTCCGTCCTGTCCCTGTCCGTTGCCGTACGAATGGTCATGCCGTTCGGCCGGTTCGAACGCCGACGGGTTGACGCCGCCGGCTCCCGGACCCGCCTGGTGCGGAATACGTGCTTCGCCCGCGTCCGTCTCAGCGTCCGCGGCGGAATGCGACTCGCGTTCCGCGACGACCTCCTTGACGGCTTCCACGACACCCCGGTAGCCGGAGCACCGGCACAGGTTGCCGCACAGCGCCTGGCGGGTCTCCATCTCGTTCGGCGCCGGGTTGCCCTCCAGGAGGTCGTGCAGGGTCATCGCCATGCCCGGCACGCAGAAACCGCACTGCACCGCGCCGCACCTGGCGAGCGCCCGCTGCACGTCCGAGGGCTGTCCGTCGACGGCCAGGCCCTCGACCGTACGGACCTCGCTGCCGGCCGCGGTGACGGCGGGCACCAGGCAGGAGGCGACGAGCCGTCCGTCGACCTGGACGTTGCAGGCCCCGCACTCGCCCTGCGAGCAGCCGTCCTTGGCTCCCGCGAGACCGAGCCGCTCGCGCAGCACGTAGAGCAGGGACTCGCCGATCCACGCGTCGGTGACGGGGCGGTCCACGCCGTTGACGCGCAGGACGTAGGAGGCGAGGGGGTGTTCCTCGCCGGAGGGCGGGCGCGTGATCTCGTCGTCAGGAGTCTCCGCGGCCACGGCGGACTCCTCGCCGGCGTCCGCCTCGGCGGGCGGCTCCGCGGCCCCCTCAACGACCTCAGCGGCCCCCTGGGCCTCCTCGGGCGCCTCGGCGGCCGACGCCTCGCCGCCCTCGTGAGCGGTCTGTGAGGCGGCTGGGGCGAGTTCGGCGAGCGGCTCGGCGTACGGCGGCTCCGCGGGCGGCTCGGGCGCGTGCGAGCGGGGCCGCTCGTGGTCGTGTCCGGCCGGTCCGGGCTCGGCGGGGGCGGGCGCGTCCGGCGCGAACCCCTCCGACGCGTGCGCGTCCGGCGCGCGGCCGCCTTCGTGGGGGGCGTGCGCGGCGGGCGGCAAGGGGTACGCGGCGGGCTGCTCGTGCGCGTGCCCCGCCTCCGCCGGCGGTTCGGCCGCCGCGGGCGGCTGCTGGTCCCAGGGCTGACCCGCGGCCTCCGTCGCCCAGGGCGCGGACGCGCCGCCCGGCAGGGTGGCCGGCGGTGTTCCACCCCACTGCTCGACCAGGGACGACGTGGTGAACTCGCCCGATTCGTCCGGGATATCCCCGCCGGCGACGGGAATCGACCACTGCCCGGTCACGTCGTGACCCGGCGCCGGAGCTGCCGTCTCGTCGAAGTTCCACTGCCCCGTGGCGCCCTGCTCGTAGGTGAACCGGTCGTTCCCGGCGTCCTGGGACACGGCGTTCGGGTCCGGCCACCGGACACCCTCGGCGGGCATCGCCCACGAGCCCGTCGACGCCGGGTCGGTGCCCGCGGTGGTGGCCGGCGTGACCGTTATCTGCGGCGGCACGTAGCCGTGACCGGGCGCGGCGAGCGGGTCGGCGGAGGCCAGGAGGGCGTCGACGCCGCCTTCGGGGAGTTTCACGAAGGCGGTGGCGCTGTCGTCGTAGTCGCCCTGGGGCAGCGGGTCCCAGCGGCCCGCGCCCCGGGGCATGCCCTCTCCGTGCTGGTCGTCGGTCACGACAGTGCCCTCCCCAGTGCTCGTCGAGCCAGCGTGGCGACGGTGCGCCGCAGGTGCTGGACGGCGGGCGGAAGCTGTTGTGCGGAGCCGTCCTCGGCCGGGCCCGGTTCGGGGATGCAGGCCGCGGCGACGTACTCGCCGAAGGCGCTGAGCGCCTCCGGGACGATCGCGCGGTTGTTGTCCCAGTCGATCAGCCGGGCAACCCACTGCTCGGCGTCCAGGGGCCTGAGCGGCATCGGCGCTATGGCGCCCACCGCGCACCTGACGCCGCGCCGGGCGGGGTCGAGGACCAGGGCGACGGACGCGAGGGCCCGGCCCGGGCCGGTGCGGCCGGTCGCCTTCAGGAAGACCTGGGGGGCGTGCAGCAGGGGCACGCGCACGAAGCCGATGAGCTCACCGGCGCGCAGCATCTCCATGCCCGCCAGCAGGTGCGACACCGGGATCTCCCGGCGGGCTCCACCCTGGCCCGCGATGATCAGCGTCGCCTCCAGGGCGGCCAGCACCGGAAGCGCGTCCCCGGTGGGGGACGCCGAGGCGATGTTGCCGCCCAGGGTGCCCGCGTTGCGGATCTGCGGTGGGCCGGCGGCGCGCGCGGAGGCCGCGAGCGCCGGGATGAGGGCGGCGAAGTCGGGGCGGCCCATGCGTGCGTGCGTGAGGCCGGCGCCGAGCAGGGCGTGGCCGTCCTGGTACTGCCAGCCACGGATCTCGCTGATCCGGCCGAGTCCCACCAGTGCGGCGGGCCTGAGCTGCCCGGAGTTGACGGCGGCCATCAGATCGGTGCCGCCCGCCACGGGCACGGCGGCGGGCATGGCGGCCAGGGCCGCCACGGCCTCGTCCAGCGTCGTGGGCAGCGTCACGGCCTGCGCCGCCTGCGGTGCGTGCGTGGTCAAAACCGGCTGCCCCTTCCCGCTGCCCCACCTGGTCCCACCTGTGTTGCCGTACGGTACGTGCTGACAGGGCGGACGTGGCAACTCTGGCACATCTTCGCAGGACCCGAACGCGGGGGTCCGCTAGGAGGCATTCGCCCACCTCACCAGGGAGATGGTCCGTTTTCGCACGGCATCACCGGTGCGCACGGATTGACACTCTTCGGTGACTCTTGCGGGTTTTCCCCCTTACCTGTTCGGGGGCGGCCCGTCGACAGGGCGGCCGAGCACTCCGGGCCGCCGCTGCCACGGCAGGGGCCCCGTCGGCGGCCGGTAGGCGACTCCCAGGGCGTCGAGGCGCCGGTAGTGGACGGCCATCCGACGCTCGAAGTCGGCGAAGTCCCGTTCCGCCGGGGCGGGCAGGGCGCTCCAGGCGACCTCGGCGAAGGCCGCGAGGCGGGGGAACGTCTGATAGTCCACGCGGGCGTGGTCCTCCATCACCTCGGTCCACACGTTGGCCTGCGCGCCGAGCACGTGCCCGGCCTCCTCGGGCGTCAACTCCGGTGGAACGGGCTCGAACCGATAGACGTCCTCCAGGGTGCGGACGTAGCCGATGGGGACCGGCTCGTCCGCACCCGCGTCCTGCCGGTGGTCCAGGTACACCTGCTGTTCGGGGCACATGACGACGTCGTGGCCCGCGCGGGCCGCCGCGATGCCGCCCTCGTAGCCCCGCCAGGACGAGACCGCCGCCCCTTCGGCCAGCCCGCCCTCGAGGATCTCGTCCCAGCCGATGAGCCGGCGCCCGCGCGCGGAGAGCCACTTGTCGAAGTGCCCGATGAACCAGGACTGCAACTCGTCCTCGTCCGCGAGGCCTAGTTCCTCGATACGGGCCTGTGCGACGGGCGAGCGCCGCCACTGGTCCTTGAGGCATTCGTCGCCGCCGACGTGGACGAACTCGGACGGGAAGAGATCGAGGAGTTCCTCGAACACCCCCTCGTAGAAGCGCAGGGTGTTGTCAGTGGGGGCGAGTACGTTCTCGGAGATGCCCCAGCTGTCCCAGACCGTGAGGGAGGTCGTGTCGATGACGTCGGTGTTGCCGAGTTCCGGGTATGCGGCGATGGCGGCCTGCGAGTGGCCGGGTACGTCGATTTCGGGGACGACGGAGATATGCCGCTCGGCGGCGTAGGCGACGATCTCCCGGATGTCGTCCTGGGTGTAGTAGCCACCGTGCGGCTTCTCCTCCCACAGCGGTGAGGCCCGGTGACCGAATTTCGTGCGCGCCCGCCAGGATCCGGTCCCGGTCAGCTTCGGGTACCGCTTGATCTCGACGCGCCATCCCTGGTCGTCCGTCAAGTGGAAGTGGAAGACGTTGAGTTTGTGCGCCGCCATCAGATCGAGGTAGCGCAGGACACCGTCCTTGGGCATGAAGTGCCGGGCCACGTCGAGCATGAGGCCGCGCCAACGGAAACGGGGGGCGTCCTCGATCACGACCGCCGGCACGAGCCACTCCCGGCGTGCCGCCTCGATCGGTGCCCGCCGGTAGGCGTCCGGGCCCATCAGCTGGCGGAAGGTCTGCGCACCCCAGAAGACGCCGGCCGCGCTTCCGCCGTCGATGCGGATCGCGTATCCGTCGACGACGAGGCGGTACGCCTCCGGCGCCATCCGCGCATCCACGCGCAGCACGATGCCGTTGTCGCCCCGGCCCTCGGCGAACGGCAGGCCGGTGGCGGCGCCCAGCGTGCCGCGCAGCCAGTGCGCGACCCGCTCCGTGCCGGGCTCCGCGTGCAGCACGGTCTCCGCGTCCAGCGGAAACGCCCCCTGGGTCGGCGGCACCCACCAGCCCCGGCCGGGAGCCGGAATCAGATCCTCGAAGCCCATGTCGTCAGTCCTTAACCGCTCCGCCCAGCCCGGAGACCAGCCGTCGCTGTACGAGTACGAAGAAGATCAGTACCGGAATGGTCATCACCGTGGAGGCGGCCATCACACCACCCCAGTCGGGGTCGTCCGGCTTGTAGAAGACGAGCAACGCCATCGGCAGGGTCGACTGCGAGGTGTCGCTGATGATGAAGGACTTGGCGAACAGGAAGTCGTTCCAGGCCGAGATGAAGGAAAACACGCTCGTGGCCACGAGACCGGGGAAGACCAGCGGAAAAAGGATCTGCCACAGGAATCGCGCGCGGCTCGCCCCGTCGATGTACGCGGCCTCCTCCAGCGCCTCCGGTACGGCTTTCACAAAACCGCGCAGCATCCAGATCGCGAAGGGCAGCGAGAAGGCGATGTGCGGCAGGATCAGCGAACCCAGCGTGTTCAGCTGGCCGAAGTCCCGCATGAGGAAGAACAAGGGGATCGTCAGGGCCTCCACGGGCACCATCTGAGCCACCAGAAACATGATCAGCAAGGTGGTCCGGAAGCGGAACCGGAATCGGGTCACGGCGGTCGCCGCGAGAAACGCGATCAGTGCCGAGATGATCACGACACTGCACGCGACGACAAGGCTGTTGAGGAAGTAACGGCCGAATTCCTGCTGTTGGAAGACGCGCCGGAACGAGTCGAGGGAGGGCGCGAGCGTCCAGGGCCTGGGCTCGGTCGACTCGATCTCCCCGGCCGGTTTGAAGGCGCTGAGCACCATCCAGTAGAGGGGGAAGGCGACGACGACCGCGATCAGCAACGCCGACGCCTCGGCGGCCAGCCGCCACGGGCGCCGCACCCGAAGACGAAGAAGACTCACAGTTCCTCCCCCTGCCGGCGCAGCAGCCGCAGGTACACGAGCGTGACGGCGAGCAGGATCAGCAGCATCACCACGCCGATCGCGGAGCCGAGGCCGTACTGCGAGGACGCGAAGGCCTGCTGGTAGGCGTACACGTTCAGGACGAGGTTCTGACCGGCGATGCCGCCGCCGTTCGTCATGACGTAGATCTGGGTGAAGACCTTGAAGTCCCAGATGACCGACTGGATGGTGACGACGGTCAGGATCGGCCGGAGCATCGGGGCGAGGACGGACCGCCAGACGCGCCACTGCGAGGCGCCGTCCAGGGCGGCGGCCTCCAGCACCTCGCCCGGGACGGCGCGGATGCCGGCGTACACCGTGACCATCACGAACGGGAAGGAACACCACACCACTTCGAGCAGGACGAGGAAGAAGGCGCTGTAGCGCCCGTACGTCCATGAGTGGTCGCCGAGCCCCAGGACCCGGTTCACGGGCCCGAAGTCCGGGTCGAACAGGAGCAGCCACACCGTGGAGCCGGTGACGGCCGGGGTCGCCCACGCGCCCAGCGCGGCCATCATCAGGACGAGCCGGGGCAGGGCACGTACGCGCGTGAGGAGTACGGCGAGCGCGCAGCCGACCGCCAGCGTCGACACCACGCAGGCCGCAGCGAAGAGGACCGTCGTCAGCAGCACCTGCCAGAACTGGCTGTCGGAGAACAGCTCCGTGTAGTTCCCGAACCCCTTGAAGGTGGTCGGCTCACCACCGCTGACCTGAGCCTGCGTGTACTGGAAGAACGAGAGCAGCCCGAGCTGGTAGATCGGATAGACGAGCAGCCCACCGAGGACGACGAGAGCGGGGGCGAGGTACAGCCAAGGTGCACTCCCACCCCCCAAGGGGCGCGGGGCACTGCGCGACCAGCCGCGAACGGCCCGCACCCGCCAGTGCTCCGCGCCCCCCGAGCCAGTGGAGGCCGTCACCCGGCGGAGCCGAACGCGTCGTTCATCTTGGCCGCCGCGTCCTTCGAGGCCGCCGCCACGTCCTTCTTGCCGCTGATGACCTCCTGGAACATGGTCGGCAGCACCAGCGACGAGTCGATCTGGGACCAGGCCGGTGAGGCGGGGACGAACTTGGTGCCGGCGGACAGGGTCTGCACGAACGGCTTCACGAACGGTTCCTTCGCGGCGACCTGCTGCCGTACGTCCCCGAAGGTCGGCAGGAAGCCCATGGCGTCGAAGAGTTCGGTCTGCGTCTTCTTCGAGGCGAGCTGTTCCATCAGGTCGACGGCGAGGGTGCGGTGCGAAGTGCTCTTCAGTACGCCGATGTTGTTGCCGCCGGCGAACGCCGGGGCGATCGAGCCGGAGGTGACACCGGGCAGCGGCACCACCGCGTACTTGCCCTTCACCTTCCCGGCCTCGACCGCGGTGTGGCTGAAGTCGCCGCCGATCGCCATGGCCGCCTTGCCCGCGGCGAAGGCGGTGATCGTGTCGTTGCCGCCCATGCCCGCGCACTTGGCGGCGGGACAGTTGTCGTCGCCGAAGAGGGACGTGTACGCCTTGATGCCCTTCTGCGCGGCGGCGCTGTCGATGGCGGAGGCGTACGACCCTCCCTTGCCGGCGGCGAGTTCGCCGCCGTTGGCCCAGACGAAGGGCATCGCGCCGTACATGTAGGCGCCGCCGACGACGAGGCCGTACAGGTCGGGTCTGGCCGCGCGGATCTCGCGGGCCGTGGACGCCAGTTCGGCCATGGTCGTCGGGAGCTTCAGCCCCAGTTCCTCGAAGACGTCGGTGCGGTAGTACAGGGCGCGGACGCCGACGTAGAAGGGCGCGCCGTAGAGCTTGCCGTCCACGGTGACCGACTGCTTCGCGGTGGGGTCGGTGTCCTTGGCCTCGCTCCAGTCGCCGAACTCCTCGGTGATGTCGAGGAGTCCGCCGTCCTTCACATAGCCGGCCGTGTCGGTGTTGCCGTACTCCATGACGTCTGGAGCGGACTTCGGGTCGTTGAAGGCGGCCTTGACGCGCTGGGCGCGGGTGTCGATCGGGATGTACTCGACGTCGACCTCGGTGCCCTTGTGGGCCTTCTCGAAGGCTGTGACGACGGAGTCGACGACCTTTTCCTTCGGCTTGTTGCCCACCTCCTGGAAGAGCCAGACGCGCAGGGTGCCCGTGTCCTCGTCCTTGTCGGAGGAGGCGTTGTCGGACGTCTGGGGGGTGCAGGCCGTGAGGACGAGAGCGGCGAGGAGAAGAGCGGGGAGTCGGGGGGCGAGCTTCATGGAGTGATCCTCCGAGCGTTGCAGCATATGCAATGACGGTTTCGCTCTGCACAACACCACGGAGGCTAGGTACTACATGAACACGCCGACAAGAGGTCTCAACCACTCTGTGACCAGCCGACGCACCCCGTGCAACGACAAAGGACGACAAAGGCCCTCGAGGCGCGCAAAACGCGCCCCGAGGGCCTCATCAACCTCAGCCGGGAAGGACTACTTGTCGCCGCCGCCCTTGCCCTTGTCGTCGCCACCGCCGGCGCCCATGGACTCGTAGATCTCCTTGCACATGGGGCACACCGGGTACTTCTTCGGGTCGCGGCCCGGCACCCAGACCTTGCCGCACAGCGCCACGACGGGAGTGCCGTCGAGGGCGCTCGCCATGATCTTGTCCTTCTGGACGTAGTGGGCGAAGCGCTCGTGGTCACCGTCGCCGTGGGACACCTGCGGCGTCGGCTCTACGAGGGTCCCCGTACCAGTCCCGCGCTGCGGCTGGGTCTCAGGCTCAAGAGTGCTCATAACAGCCAAGGGTACTGAAGCTCACACCCATCAGTTGAGCGAAGGGTCGTCCGGATAGGTGGCCACCATCGCGAGCTCGTTGCGCTGGCGGCGCAGAACCTCGCGCCAGAGTCTTTCCGGGGACGGCGAGGACACGTCACCGGGTTCCGACTCGACGACGTACCAGGCGCCCTCCCCCAGCTCGTCCTCCAGCTGGCCCGGGCCCCAGCCGGCGTAACCGGCGAAGATCCGCAGACTGCCCAGGGCCGAGGCCAGCAGTTCCGGCGGGGCCTCCAGGTCGACCAGGCCGATCGCGCCGTGCACCCGGCGCCAGCCCAGCGGGGCCCCGTTCACGGACGCGCCGCCCGGGATGACGGCGACCCCGAGGGCCGAGTCCAGGGAGACCGGGCCGCCCTGGAAGACGACACCGGGCTCACCAGCGAGGTCCCCCCAGCCCTCCAGGATGTCGCCCACGTCCACCGGGGTCGGACGGTTGAGGACGACACCGAGGGAGCCCTCCTCGTCGTGGTCGAGGAGAAGCACCACCGCACGGTCGAAGTTCGGGTCCGCCAGGGCGGGCGTTGCCACGAGCAACCGCCCTGTGAGCGAGGACACCTCGGTCATGCCAGACATGATCCCGCATCTTCCCCCCGAGCGGGGAGCCAATGCGCCTACGGCAGTGAATGCAGCTCAGGGCGCAACGGTGCGCCCCACGCGCACGCCTGCGCCGGTGACCCCATGTGGCCGATGGGGAACGGTTCGTGTTGTGACACAGCTATGACGGAGCTGGGCGGCCCTTGGGCTTACAGAAGGGGGGTGGGCGGCGATTACCCTTTCCCTTCTGGCCCCTGCCCCACTCATCGGAACGCGAGATACATGACCGTCAACGGCAATGACGACGTACTGCTTGTCCACGGCGGGACCCCGCTCGAGGGCGAGATCCGTGTCCGTGGTGCGAAGAACCTCGTACCGAAGGCCATGGTCGCCGCCCTGCTGGGCAGTGAGCCGAGTCGACTGCGCAACGTTCCGGACATCCGTGACGTGCGTGTCGTACGCGGTCTGCTGCAACTGCACGGCGTGACGGTCCGCCCAGGTGAGGAACCGGGCGAGTTGGTGATGGACCCGACCCATGTGGAGAGCGCGAACGTCGCTGACATCGATGCCCACGCGGGTTCGAGCCGGATCCCGATCCTCCTCTGCGGTCCGCTGCTGCACCGCCTGGGGCACGCCTTCATCCCCGGCCTCGGCGGCTGCGACATCGGCGGCCGGCCCATCGACTTCCACTTCGAGGTGCTGCGCCAGTTCGGCGCGACCATCGAGAAGCGGGCGGACGGGCAGTTCCTGGAGGCGCCGCGGCGGCTTCGGGGTACGAAGATCACGCTGCCGTACCCGTCCGTCGGCGCGACCGAGCAGGTACTGCTCACCGCGGTGCTCGCCGAGGGCGTCACGGAGCTCTCGAACGCGGCCGTGGAGCCGGAGATCGAGGACCTCATCTGCGTCCTGCAGAAAATGGGTGCCATCATCGCGATGGACACCGACCGCACCATCCGCGTCACCGGTGTGGACCGGCTCGGCGGCTACAACCATGCCGCCCTCCCGGACCGCCTGGAGGCCGCCTCCTGGGCGTCCGCGGCGCTGGCGACCGAGGGCAACATCTACGTCCGCGGCGCCCAGCAGCGCTCGATGATGACGTTCCTGAACACCTACCGGAAGGTCGGCGGCGCCTTCGAGATCGACGACGAGGGCATCCGCTTCTGGCACCCGGGCGGACAGCTGAAGTCCATCGCCCTCGAAACGGACGTGCACCCCGGCTTCCAGACGGACTGGCAGCAGCCGCTGGTGGTGGCCCTGACGCAGGCCACGGGCCTGTCCATCATCCACGAGACGGTCTACGAGTCCCGGCTCGGCTTCACCTCCGCGCTGAACCAGATGGGTGCGCACATCCAGCTGTACCGCGAGTGCCTGGGCGCCTCGAACTGCCGCTTCGGCCAGCGCAACTTCCTCCACTCGGCGGTCGTCTCCGGCCCCACCCGGCTCCAGGGCGCCGACCTGGTCATCCCCGACCTCCGAGGCGGCTTCTCGTACCTCATCGCGGCCCTGGCCGCCCAGGGCACGTCCCGCGTCCACGGCATCGACCTCATCAACCGTGGCTACGAGAACTTCATGGAGAAGCTGGTGGCGCTGGGAGCGAAGGTGGAACTGCCCGGCAAGGCGCTCGGCTGACCGCACACCTGCCACTCCGGCCCGGGGCGACTGCCGCCCCGGGCACGACGATGGGGCGGCCACCCTGACCGGGTGGTCGCCCCATTCGCGTTACTGAGCCTCGTACGCAAGTTCCGTCGCGTACGCGAAGGCTTACTTGCCCTTGGCGGCTTCCTTGAGCTTGCTGCCAGCGGAGACCTTCACGCTGTAGCCGGCCGGGATCTGGATCGGGTCGCCGGTCTGCGGGTTGCGCGCGGTGCGAGCGGCACGGTGGGTGCGCTCGAAGGTCAGGAAGCCGGGGATGGTGACCTTCTCGTCGCCCTTGGCGACGATCTCGCCGACGGTCTCGGCGAACGCGGCCAGAACGGCGTCGGCGTCCTTGCGGGTGACCTCGGCGCGGTCGGCCAGCGCGGCCACCAGCTCACTGCGGTTCATGTTGTTACTCCCGTGTTCTTCTTGCTGTTGAGGCGTGCCACGCGGCGGAGCCGCATATTGGGCACAGCGAAGTCGATGCTGCCAGGGCCCTCGGACAGTCCCAGGACCCGGGTCCGTCGCCGGACCCTCGCGCCCAGAGACGCATCCTGCCCCTACCTGCGGCGGGAAAGCCAATCCGGCACCCCTAGGAGTCGTGAGAACACCCTTGGGAGTCACACGAAAAGAGGGCTAAGCCTGGCCGACACGATAAACGTCGGCCGAGAGGGCCGGGTTCCACGACGCGCCGGTGTCAGGCCTACCGTGGCGATCCTCACAGCCCGCGCGGGCCGCCGGCGGCTAGGAGGCCGCGGCCGCCGCCTTCGCGGCTTCCCGCACCGCCCCGGCCACCGCGCCCGCGACCTTGTCGTTGAAGACGCTGGGGACGATGTAGTTCGGGTTCAGCTCGTCCTCGGTCACCACGTCCGCGAGGGCCTTCGCCGCCGCGATCATCATGTCGGTGTTCACCGTGCGGGACTGGGCGTCCAGCAGACCGCGGAAGACGCCGGGGAAGACCAGCACGTTGTTGATCTGGTTCGGGAAGTCGGAGCGGCCGGTGGCGACGACGGCGGCCGTCTGACGGGCGATCGCCGGGTCGACCTCGGGGTCCGGATTCGCCAGCGCGAACACGATCGCACCCTCGGCCATCGCGGCCACGTCGTCGCCGTCGAGCACGTTGGGCGCCGACACCCCGATGAAGACGTCCGCGCCCCGCACGGCTTCCTTCAGCGTGCCCGTCAGGCCCTCGGGGTTGGTGTTGTCGGCGATCCAGCGCAGCGCCGAGCCCGGGGCGGCGTCGACGAGGTCCTCGCGGCCCGCGTGCACGACGCCGTGGATGTCGGCGACGACGGCGTTCTTGAGGCCCGCGGCGATCAGCAGCTTGAGGATGGCCGTACCGGCCGCGCCGGCACCGGACATGACGACCCGGATGTTCTCGATGGCCTTGCTGGTCACGCGCAGTGCGTTCGTCAGCGCCGCCAGCACCACGATCGCCGTGCCGTGCTGGTCGTCGTGGAAGACGGGGATGTCGAGGGCCTCACGCAGCCGGGCCTCGATCTCGAAGCAGCGCGGCGCGGAGATGTCCTCGAGGTTGATGCCGGCGAACCCGGGGGCGATCGCCTTGACGATCGCGACGATCTCGTCGGTGTCCTGGGTGTCCAGGCACAGCGGCCAGGCGTCGATGTCTGCGAAGCGCTTGAAGAGGGCCGCCTTGCCCTCCATGACCGGCATGGCGGCCATCGGGCCGATGTTGCCGAGGCCCAGGACCGCCGAGCCGTCGGTCACGACCGCAACGGTGTTGCGCTTGATGGTGAGGCGGCGGGCGTCCTCGGGGTTCTCGGCGATGGCCATGCAGACGCGGGCGACACCCGGCGTGTAGATCATCGAGAGGTCGTCACGGTTGCGGATCGGGTGCTTGGACTGCATCTCGATCTTGCCACCGAGGTGCATGAGGAACGTACGGTCCGAGACCTTGCCGAGCGTGACGCCCTCGATGCCGCGCAGCTGCTCGACGATCTCTTCGGCGTGCGCGGTGGAGGTGGCCGCGATGGTGACGTCGATCCGGAGCTTCTCGTGCCCGGAAGCAGTGACGTCGAGGCCGGTGACCGAGCCTCCGTGGGACTCGACGGCTCCGGTGAGCAGGGAGACCGCGGTTCCGCTCGCGGGCACCTCCAGCCGGACCGTCATCGAGTAGGAGACGCTGGGCGCCGTTGCCATGGCCGACTTCCTCTGCTTTCACCTGTGCCGCTGGATGCGGTCCGATCGTCGCACCTACCGCCGAGTAGGCGGTAGCCGGGTGGGATTGCGAACGTTGTGTTCGCAGCGAAAGGACAGCGAAAGAGGCCCACGTCACATTCGACGTGGACCTCTTCGACGTTCAGTGGCACCGACCCGCCATGCTCGCCTCGCGGCAAGTGGTCGCTCGTAGCGACGAAGGTTGGGCCCGGGGGCTTGGATCGGGCCGGTGCCACACCCAGGCTAACAAACGGATCCCGTAAGGCCATTCCCGTACCGAGAGTTCATCCGGATCAATCTCTCAGCAGGTCCGGAACGCCGTCGGCATCGGGCGCGTCCCGCTCCGCCGACACCACCGTGAGCTGCTGCGTCGCCCGGGTCAGCGCCACGTACAGCACCCGCAGACCGGCTGGTGACTCGTCCGCGATCTCCGCCGGGGAGACGACGACCGTGGCGTCGTACTCCAGGCCCTTCGCCTCCAGGCTGCCGAGCGCCACGACCCTCCCCCAGTCTCGGCTTCGCTCGTCCGGGGGGACCCCCATGCCGAGCCCGGCGAGCCAGCGCCGGGCCTCCTCGCGGCGGTTCATGGCGACGACGACGCCGATGGTGCCGTCGACGAGGTCCAGGAGCCGGGCGGCCTCGGCCCGGACGGCCTGGCCGAGCGATTCCCGTACGACGGCGAACCGTGGCTGTACGCCGGTGGAGCGCACCGCCGACGGGGACTCGGCGCCCGGCATCGCCAGTGCCAGCACCTTCGCGGCCAGCTCGGCGATCTCGGCCGGGTTGCGGTAGTTCACGGTCAGCTCGAAGCGGCGGCGCGGGCGGCTGCCGAGGGCCTCGTCGCGGGCCTGGGCCGCCTCGTCGGGGTCGGACCAGGACGACTGGGCGGGGTCGCCGACGACCGTCCAGGTGGCGTGCCGGCCCCGGCGGCCGACCATCCGCCACTGCATCGGCGTGAGGTCCTGGGCCTCGTCGACGATGACGTGGGCGTACTCGACGCGCTCCTGGGCGAGCCGCTCGGCCCGCTCGCGCTGCGTCTCCTCGCGGACCGGCATCAGCTCCTCCAGGCCGGTGAGCTGGTCCAGCGGGTCGGCCTCGCGACGGCGGCGGGGGCGGGCCGGGGTGCCGAGGATGGACTGGAGTTCGTCGAGCATCGCGATGTCGTGGACGGAGAGGCCGTCGCGTCTGAGCGAGCGGGCGACCCTGCGCACCTCGCCGGGGTTGAGGATCCGCCGGGCCCAGCGGCCCAGGCGCCGCTCGTCGGTCATGGCGCCGAGCACGGCCGCGGGGGTCAGCTCCGGCCACCAGGCGTCGAGGAACTCGATGAAGCTGTCCTCGGAGCTGACGTCCTCGTCGAAGCCGGAGCGCAGCTCGGCGGCCAGCTCCGGGTCGGTGTGCCGGCCGGCCGCGCCGGAGCGCGACCACAGGGCGTCCAGGAGCAGCTTGCGGGCGCGGGGGCGCAGCATGTTCACGGGTGCCGTGCCGCTGAGCGCGTTGTTGCGGACGCGGTCCAGCTCGGCGGCCTCCAGCTCCAGGCGGCGCCCGAAGGCGACCACGCGGAGCCGGGTGGGCGGGCCGGCGGGAGCCTGCGGCTGCGGATCGGTGTCGTCGAGGGTGAGCTGTCCGGCGGGGGCACCGGCGCGCGCGGCGGTGCCCGAGCCGGCCTCCAGGGCGCCCCGCGCCGCCTTCCGCAGGACCTTGAGCATGCGGTACGAGCCCTTCGCCCGCGCCACCGCCGGCGAGTCGTACAGCGTGGCCTCGGCCCCGTCGACGAGCGAGCCGATCGCCCGGATGGCGACCTGGCCCTCCTCGCCGAGGGAGGGGAGGACGCCCTCGGTGTACGCCACGAGCAGCGGGGTCGGGGAGACGATGAGGATGCCGCCCGCGTACCGCCGCCGGTCCTGGTACAGCAGGTAGGCGGCCCGGTGCAGGGCGACGGCCGTCTTGCCCGTGCCCGGGCCGCCCTCGACGTACGTCACGGAGGCGGCGGGGGCGCGGATCACCAGGTCCTGCTCGGCCTGGATGGACGCCACGATGTCCCGCATGGTGTGGGTCCGGGCCTGGCCGAGCGCGGCCATCAGGGCGCCGTCGCCGATCACGGCCAGTTCGCGGCCGCCGAGGGAGGCCTTCAGCTCGGGGCGCATCAGGTCGTCCTCGACGCCGAGCACCTTGCGCCCCTTGGAGCGGATGACTCGGCGGCGGACGACCCGCCCCGGGTCGACCGGGGTGGAGCGGTAGAACGGGGCGGCCGCGGGGGCCCGCCAGTCGATGACGAGCGGGGCGTAGTCCTGGTCGAGGACGCCGATGCGGCCGATGTGCAGGGTCTCGGCGATGTCGGCGGTGTTGTCCGGGCGGACCGCGCCCTCCGCCGGTTCCACGGCGGTGTAGGCGCCGTCCGGCCCCTTCTTGCCGTCCTTGCCGAGGAGCAGGTCGATACGGCCGAAGAGGAAGTCCTCGAACTCGTTGTTCAACCGGTTCAGGTGGATGCCTGCCCGGAAGACCTGGGCGTCGCGCTCGGCGAGCGCGCCGGGGGTTCCGACCTGGCCGCGCTTGGCCGCGTCGTTCATGAGGAACTCGGCCTCGTGGATCTTCTCCTCGAGGCGCAGGTACACCCGGTCGAGGTGTTCCTGTTCGACGCTGATCTCTCGGTCCCGCACGGAATCGTGCGCGGAATCCTGAACCGAGTCGACCGCGATTACCTGCTGAGCCTGAGCGGCCACCGGGCCCCCTTCTGACGTGCTGGGCAGCCGTCAACCGTACGCGAAGGGGGCCCCGAGAAGCTATGTGCGCGCCCAGTCGATCACACGTTGCCCTTGACGATCACGTCGCCGTCGAGGGTCATGACCTCGAAACCCTTCATCTGGTCCGGGGTGAAGGACGCGCCGCCGACGATGTAGAGCGGGTTCTTGGCCTTTTCGGTCTTGCCGTCCGGGAGGCCGTACCCCCAGGCCGGGACGGACCAGTTGGACGCCGTCACCCGCTCGCCGTTCTCGCCGATGAAGATCAGGGAGCACTTGATCGGGCCCTTGACGCCCTTGAGCTCCAGGACCGACTCGGTGCCCCAGTCCTTCTTCGCCAGGGCCACGGTCGCGCTCACGCCCGTCGACGGGTCCGTCGCCGTGACCTTGTCGTCGATGGTGTTGAAAAGATCCTTGGCGGGGGTCGCCGAGAGGGTCACGCCGTTGGTGCCGCCACCGCCGGAGTCGTCGCCGGTCGCGCCCATCGCGACGATCGGGCCGCCGATGATCAGCGCGGCCGCGGCCGCCACCATGTAGAAGCCGCGGCGGCGCTTCTGGGCGCGTCGCTCGGCGACCTCGTCGACGAGCCTGTTCACCACCCGCGGGCTGGGCTTGGCGGACAGCGACTCGCCGATGGCCGGTGTGCCGGAGCCAGGCAGGTCCGCGAGCGCGGCCAGCATGGGCTCCATCCCGGCGAGCTCGTCGAGTTGCTGGGCGCACCATTCGCAGGTGGCGAGATGGGCCTCGAAAGCGGTGGCTTCGGCGTCGTCGAGGATGCCGAGGGCGTAGGCGCCGACGGTCTCGTGCTCGTTCGGACCCGGAGATCCCATCATGGGGCCAGACATACCCGCACCACCTGTACCGAATCCCTGGTTTCCCCCGTACACACTCATCACGCCGTCACCCCCCGCTCCTCCAGTGCCAGCTTCATCGA
Organism: Streptomyces sp. NPDC058678; assembly: GCF_042714835.1. Classification (NCBI taxonomy): domain Bacteria; kingdom Bacillati; phylum Actinomycetota; class Actinomycetes; order Kitasatosporales; family Streptomycetaceae; genus Streptomyces; species Streptomyces sp. NPDC058678. Next base: position 56,963 of record NZ_JBHXSG010000017.1, read on the forward strand.
GCGCAGTGCGTAGAAAACTCTTGAGCGCACGGTGCCACTGGGTATGCCCAGGGTCTCGGCCGCCTCGTTGACCGTACGCCCCTTGAAGTACGTCTCGACGAGCACCTCCCGGTGGGCCGGGGTCAGGTCGTCGAGCGCGTCGGACAACGTCATCAGCCACAGCGCCTTGTCGATCTCGTCCTCCGCGGGGATGACCTCCAGCGGCGACGGATCGACCTCCTGCGGCCGGGCCTGCCGGCTGCGGTGGCCGTCGATGACGATGCGCCGGGCGACCGTCACCAGCCAGGGGCGTACCGATCCGGTCGCTCGATTGAGCTGGCCGGCGTTCTTCCAGGCACGGATGAGCGTCTCCTGCACGACGTCCTCGGCACGTTGCCGATCTCCCGCGACAAGGCGGAGCACATAGGCGAGCAGGGGTCCGGCGTGTTCTCTGTAGAGCGCACGCATGAGCTCCTCATCAGGTTCCGAGGGCTGGGACATGCGATGTCGGGCCCTCGATCCACGTTCATTGGCCACGACAGAATCCTTGCGCACGCCCACCTCCGATGTCCGGGGGTTCCCCCAGTCGGTCGCTCGTCCACGGGTACGGACGCGGAGAGTTGGATGTTCAAAGGGAGGCGACAGTTTTCTTGTGAGTGACGTGACGAGGCCGGACATGGGCGCACATACCCACCGCGCGATCTTTACATTTCCGCCACAGTGGCAAGATCACGCCGACTGCCCTCGGGCCGCCGAAGGTAAACGGCATGTAATCGAAATCACTTCGACAGCCGCTCCACAGAAGCAACATAACGGGCACTCAGGCGCGCGGAAGCGCCGCCCGACGCCGGTGCCGGGCCACCCGTTCGCGGTTCCCGCACACCTCACTGGAGCACCAACGCCTCCTGCGCCCCCGCGATGTGTCGACATAGACGATCGGGCAGTTGTCCCCTTCGCACTGCCGCAGTCCCGCCCGCGCGACCGGATCCGTGAGCAGTTCCACGACGTCCCGCGCGACCGCGCCGAGCAGCGCCGCGCACTCGGGCGGCCCGTCCAACTCCCGGACGAGCGTGCCGTCTTCGCAGGTCACGGCACGCGGAGCGGGAGGAGCCGCGCGGGCGATCTCATTGACGTGGGCGAGCGCGAGATCGTACGGCCGCTCCTCGGGCGCGAGCCCTCCGGGCACCAACTGCCCTATAAAGTCGCGCAGTTCACGGAAGCCGACGAGCCAGGACGCGTCGGCGTGCGCCAGTTCGGTGCTCGCCGGGACGAGTCCCGAACCGGCGATCCAGGCGCGCAGCACCCCTACGGAGTCGAGGCGTTCGTCGGGGTGGGTGGTCGCGAGGAGATCCAGACAGATCCGCCCGGCATCGAACCGCAGCTCGTACGCGGCCGTGGCCGTACCCAGTGCCATGTGCCTGTCACCGCCTAGCAGTCACACCGGTGAGGAACCGTTCCCTCTTACAGTGCCTGCCCGCTCGTGCGGCCGGAACCCCTCGTACCGGCGGTAAGCGGCGTGGGGCGTCCCTTCGTGACAGCGGGCGGGGCGATCGCCCCGCCGCCGCGTCACGCGTCGGCGTACTTCGTGTCCGCCGCCGGGTCCAGCGCCAGCCGGTAGCCGCGCTTCACCACGGTCTGGATCAGCTTCGGCGCCCCCAGAGCCGTACGCAGCCGGGCCATCGCGGTCTCCACCGCGTGCTCGTCACGTCCGGCACCCGGCAGGGCCCGCAGCAGTTCGGAGCGGGCGACCACCCAGCCCGGGCGTCGGGACAGGGCCCGCATCAGGGACATGCCGGCCGGCGGTACGGGCTTGAGGTCGCCGTCGACCAGGACCGCGTGGCCGCGGATCTCCACCCGGTGCCCGGCGATCGGCAGGGAACGCGCCCGGCCGGGGAGTTCCTGGCACAGGAGCTGGACGAGGGGGCCGAGCCGGAAGCGCTCCGGCTGGACCGTGTCGATGCCCTGGGCCTGCAGCGGCAGCGCGGTGACCGGGCCGACGCAGGCGGGCAGGACGTCGTGGTTGAGGGCGGCGAGCAGCTCGGGCAGCAGGCGACGGTCCTCGGCGCGGGACAGCAGGGAGGCGGCGGCCGGCGCGCTGGTGAAGGTGAGCGCGTCCAGGCCGCGCGAGACCGCCGCGTCCAGCAGACGGTCCACCGGCGCGATGTCCTCCGGCGGCATCCACCGGTAGACGGGAATGCCCAGGACCTCGGCGCCACCGGCCCGCAGCGACTCCACGAAGCCGGGCAGTGGTTCGCCGTGCAGTTGGATGGCGATACGGCGGCCCTCGACGCCCTCCTCCAGGAGCCGGTCGAGCACCTCGGCCATGGACTCGGACGACGGCGACCACTCCTCCGTGAGGCCGGCCGCACGGATCGCGCCCTTGACCTTCGGGCCGCGCGCGAGGATCTCCACCTCGCGCAGCCCGTCGAGCAGGGTCTCGCCCAGGCCCCAGCCGTCGGCGGCCTCGATCCAGCCGCGGAAGCCGATCGCGGTCGTGGCGACCACGATGTCCGGGCTCTGGTCGATGATCTCCTTGGTCGCCGCCAGCAGTTCGCTGTCGTCCGCGAGCGGCACGATCCGCAGGGCAGGGGCGTGCAGAACGGCGGCTCCGCGCCGCTGCAGAAGCGCGCCCAGCTCGTCGGCCCGGCGCGCGGCCGTCACTCCCACGGTGAACCCGGCGAGGGGTCCATGGTCAGGTCGCTGCTGTACCTCGTACATAACTCTCGTTCCCGCACTCGAGTCGTTGCATCTACCACCAGGTGATGGCACCCGCATGCCGACCGAGCCTGTCAACGGCTCGTGACAGGCTCGGTTCGGCTTCATGTCGCTGGTGTTACGTCACACCTTCGCGTAGCTGAGCTCGGGCTTTGCCTCCGAGGTGGTCGTCGCGGCCTGGGTGCGGGCCGCCGAGCGGCGAAGGTATACGGCCCAGGTGACCACGAAGCAGGCTGCGTAGAAGGCCAGGAAGGCGACGAATGCGCCGGTGCCGGAGCCGTAGGAGAGGAAGGACTGCCGGAAGGCGAGGTTGATGCCCACGCCGCCGAGCGCGCCGACCGCTCCGATCAGGCCCATGGAGGCACCGGAGAGGCGACGCCCGTAGGCGGCGGCTGCTTCGCCCTCGAGCCCCTTGGCCAGCGCCTTCGCCTGGAAGATGCCGGGGATCATCTTGAACGTCGAGCCGTTGCCGAGGCCGGTGAGGACGAACAGCACCACGAACGCGACGGTGAACAGGGCCAGCGACTTCTCCATGCTGGCGGCGATGAGGACCGAGGTCGCCACGCCCATGCCGACGTAGTTGTACAGCGTGATCTTCGCGCCGCCGTACTTGTCGGCCAGCCACCCGCCCAGGGGGCGGATCAGGGAGCCGAGCAGCGGGCCGATGAAGGTGACGTACGCCGCCTCCAGCGGGGTCCGGCCGAACTGGTTGGTCAGCACCTGCCCGAAGGCGAAGCTGTATCCGATGAAGGAGCCGAAGGTGCCGATGTAGAGGAAGGACATGATCCAGGTGTGCGGGTCCCTCGCGGAGTCCTTGGCGGCGCCGGTGTCGTTCTTCACGGACGCGATGTTGTCCATGAAGAGCGCGGCGAGGACGGCGGCGATGACGATCAGCGGGATGTAGATGCCCAGCAGTACCCGGGGGCCGCCGCTCGCACCGATGATCGCGAGCGCCACCAGCTGGATGACCGGCACTCCGATGTTGCCGCCGCCCGCGTTCAGGCCGAGCGCCCAGCCCTTCTTACGAAGGGGGAAGAAGGCGTTGATGTTGGTCATCGAGGAGGCGAAGTTGCCGCCGCCGATACCCGCCAGCAGGCCGATCAGCAGGAGGGTGTTGAAGGAGGTCCCCGGTTCCATCACCGTGAACGCGGCGACGGTGGGGATGAGCAGGAGTGCGGCGGAGACGATGGTCCAGTTCCGGCCGCCGAAGATCGCGATGGCGAAGGTGTAGGGGACCCGGACGACGGCTCCGACCAGGGTCACCACCGAGGTGAGCAGGAACTTGTCCGCCGGCGTGAGCCCGTACTCCGGGCCCATGAAGAGCACCAGCACGGACCACATGGTCCAGATCGAGAACCCGATGTGCTCGGAGAGGACGGAGAAGAAGAGGTTGCGGCGGGCGACCTTCTCTCCGGTCTCCTTCCAGAAGGTCTCGTCCTCCGGATCCCACTGCTGGATCCAGCGGCCGCCCCTGCTGGGGGGTGCGGGGGCTGTGCTAGGGGCTGTCATGACGCCTCCACGGTGTACCGGGGCTCGGGTGGTTCGAGGGAGTGGCTGAGTCCCGACGGTAGGGAGGGCGCGTTTCCGGTCTGTGGCACTGGGTGACCGGAAGGGAACTTTGCTCTCACCAAGAGTGGAGGGGGGATGAGAGGTTTCGGAACCTCATGTGACCCGGTTCATATGTGAGCGAAAATGGGCAGGACGGAAGCCGGTCACCGGTGCTTGCCGCTACGGCCCCGCTCCGCCCCGTCCGGCCACAGCTGTGGCCGGCGTTTCGCCGCCACGTCCTCCACCCAGCCGAAGGCGAGCACACAGGCGCCGATGAGGAGCCAGGCGAGGGCCAGGACCGGCCAGGGACTCTCCAGGAGCCCGGAGTACTGCTCCGACAGGGTGTCGACGCTCCACAGGTGGTCCCAGAGGGTCGCGGCGATGAGGATGCACGTGTTGTGCCACAGGTAGATCGTCACCGCGCGGGAGTTGAGCAGGGTGATCGGTCGCGCCCAGCGCCGCAGTCCGCCCGGCCACTGGGACCAGGACGGACTGATGTGCAGGAGCAGCATCACCGTGGCGAAGGACCACAGGGACTGGGCGAAGGGGATGTCGTCGAGGTCGTGGCCCGTCTTGAAGCCGTGCGTCACGGCGTACCACAGGCCCAGGCAGGCGATGGCCGGCGCGACGGAGGGGACGACGTAGCGGGGAAGCCGCTGCAGGACGCCCTCCTGGCGGGCCATGCCGAGGATCCAGCAGGCGCCGAACGTGCTGAAGTCGGTCAGCGCCGAGGGGAACCGCTCGCCGGGCAGCGTGAGGAAGCCGAACTCGAAGGCCGCCGCCAGGACGATCGGCGACAGGATCGTCATCAGGGGCAGCGCGCGCAGGGCCTTCAGCAGGAAGGGGGACAGCACGACGAACCAGAGATAGGCGCGGATGTACCAGAGGGGTCCGGCCAGTTCCGCCGCCCAGTCCTCGCCCAGCACGCCGTGCACCCCGGACAGGCCCTCGGCGTACGGCGGGTCGCTCAGCGGCAGGATCCAGTAGGTGAGGTGGAGCCACCACCAGCCCGGGTGCCCCTCGTCGCTCGGCCCCCAGCCCTGCGCCAGCATGCCCGTCACGCCGATCGCGCCGAGCAGCCACAGCGGGGGCAGCAGGCGGCGCATCCGGCCGCGTACGACCTGGAGGGCGGGGCGGCTTCCCAGGGAGCGGGCCATGAGGTTGCCGGCGAGCGCGAACATCACGCCCATCGACGGGAACACGAGCGGGAGCCAGGCCCAGCCCATGAGGTGGTAGAGGACGACCCGGAAGAGGGCGAGGGCCCTCAGGAGGTCGAAGTAGCGGTCGCGGACGGGAGCCGCCCGCTCGGGGGCCTTGGGCTCGTCCCGCGTGACGGGCTGCACGGGTGCGGTACTCATCCCACCGGCCTCTTTTCCGTGACCTGCCGGCCCTGCGCGGGCACATTCGGCGGGGCCGACACCCCGCCCATGCGCCGCAGCTTCTGCCAGCGCAGCCGGCCGCCGGTGAGGGCGGTGATCCAGGACTGGAGCAGGACGACGTACATCAGCTGGCGGTAGAGGATCTGCTGCAACGGCAGCGAGATCAGCGGGGTCAGTCGCTCGCGGTCGAGGACGAAGGCGTAGGTCGCGCAGGCCAGCTGGATGGCCAGGACGCCGAACCAGGCCACGATCGTCTTCTCGGTGGGGCCGAAGACCAGGCCGTAGACGAGGAACACGTCGATCAGCGGGGCCAGCAGCGGGGCCAGGACCATGAACAGGGACACGAGCGGGAGCCCGACCCGGCCGAAGCGGCCCGAGGGGCCACGGTCGAAGACGGCACGGCGGTGCTTCCAGATCGCCTGCATGGTGCCGTACGACCACCGGTAGCGCTGGGACCACAGCTGCTGCACGGACTCCGGGGCCTCGGTCCAGGCGCGGGCGTTCTCGGCGTAGACCACCCGCCAGCCGTCGCGGTGGATGGCCATGGTGATGTCGGTGTCCTCGGCGAGCGTGTCGTCGCTCATGCCGCCGACCCGTTCCAGGGCCGTGCGGCGGAAGGCGCCGACCGCGCCCGGGATGGTGGGCATGCACTGCAGGACGTCGTACATACGGCGGTCCAGGTTGAAGCCCATCACGTACTCGATGTGCTGCCAGGCGCCGATCAGGGTGTCCTTGTTGCCGACCTTCGCGTTGCCGGCGACCGCGCCGACGCGGGGGTCGCCGAAGGGCTGGACGAGTTCTCGGACGGTGGACGGTTCGAAGACGGTGTCGCCGTCCATCATCACGACGAGGTCGTGCCGGGCGTTCGCCACACCCCGGTTGAGGGCGGCGGGCTTGCCCGCGTTGAGCTGACGGACCACGCGGACGCCCGGCAGGTTCAGGTTCTCCACGATGCGTGCCGTGCCGTCGCTGGAGCCGTCGTCGATGACGATGATCTCGACGGGGTGGTCGCTCTCCATCAGGGAGCGGACGGTGTTCTCGATGCACTTGGCCTCGTTGTACGCCGGGACCAGCACCGACACCGGTTCGGTGATCGGCGGCCCCCAGCGGAAGTCGCGGCGGCGCACCCGGCGGGCGTGGAGGACGGAGAGCAGCAGCATCAGGCCGAAGCGGGCGATGACCAGGAAGCCGATGACCGCGAGGCCGACCACCAGGACGGCCGTGATGTTGTCCGAGGCCTGCACCAGGAAGACCCAGGCCTTGCCCTTCCACAGGTCGACGCCGGTGGCCTCGGTGTGCGCGCTGGGGGCGTCGAGCGCCTCGGTGAGGTTGTCGAACGTGTAGCCCTTGGCCTTCATCTGCGGCAGGAACCGGTCCAGCGCCTCGACCGTCTGGTGGCGGTCGCCGCCGGAGTCGTGCATCAGGACGACCGCGCCCTTGCCGCCCTTGGGCGTGACGTTGCGGATGATCCGCGCGGCGCCCGGCTTGCGCCAGTCCTCGCTGTCGACGCTGGTGACGACGGTGATGTAGCCGCGGCTGCCGATGTACTGGGTCACCGGCCAGGACCTGTTGTCCATGGACGCGGCGTACGAGGAGTAGGGCGGCCGGAAGAGCGAGGTGCGGATGCCGGCGGCACCGGTGATCGCGAGCTGGTTCTGGGACAGCTCCCAGTCGATGCGCTTCTTCGACTGGAGGGAGAGGTCGGGGTGGTTGAAGGTGTGCAGACCGATCTCGTGGCCCTCGGCCACGATGCGCCTGACCAGGTCCGGGTAGCGCGAGGTCATGGTGCCGGTGACGAAGAAGACGGCGTGCGCCTGGTGCTTCTTGAGCACGTCGAGGACCTTGGGGGTCCAGATCGGGTCCGGGCCGTCGTCGAAGGTGAGGACCATGTGGTGGTCGGGCACCTTGAGGCTGGTGGTGCGTTGGCTGCGGGTGTCGATGACGGGGCCGCCGTCGATGATCCCCTCGGGCACCTGGTCGGCGGAGGCCTCGGCCTGGATGCGGTGGTCCGCGAGGATCTCGCTGTGCACGTAGCCGCGCAGCATCAGCATCGCCATCAGCGCGGCGAGGAACAGCACGGGCAGCAGCAGGCGCATGGGCAGGCGGCGACGCCGGGAGCCGTTGGCGGCTCCGGTCGCGGCCCCGGGACGGCGGGTGCGGGTTGCCATCAGAGGTTGTGCTCCGGGGACGGGGATGCCATCGGGTGGATGTGCATCAGAAGGAGGTGCATCAGAAGGAGGTGCACACGAGCGGGGCGTGCACCGGGAGACGGGGCGTGCCGAGAGGCCCTCGCGAAGAGAACGTCCCGGCGCCGCCCCTCAGACGGTCTGCGCCGACGGCGACGGCGACGGTGCGGGCCCGGTGTCGTTCGGCTCCGTGGCGATCGGAGTGGGATCGCTGGGTCCGTCGGCCACCGTGCCGGTGCCGGGTCCGCCGGTGTCGCCGGGGCCCGTGGTCTCGGTCGGGGTGGCCGTGGGGCCGGGGTCCGTCGGTGTCGGGTCGGGCGGCGGGGTGGTGACCGGCGGGTCCGTCGTCGGCGTCGAGTTGGGCTTGGTCGGCTTGGTGCCCGGGCCCGGGACGGTGGCCGTCGGGCTCGGCGAGGCGTCGGCGGACGCGCCGGGCTTGCCGGGGCTCGTGCCGGCGCCGGGTGCGGTGGCACTGGCGCCCGGGGCCGGGGCCGTGCCGTTGCCGGCCGTCGGAGTGGGACCCGGCGAGACGCCGGCCGTACCGGAGGGCGGCGCCGACTCGGCGGGCAGCGGCGAGGTGTCGATTTTGCCGGCCGGCTGGGCCTCCTGCTGGCCCGGCACGGGCAGCCAGGGCGCGTTGGAGTTGCCGGACAGCAGTGTGGCGACGATGACGACGGCGTAGACCGCGCAGGCCGTGCCGGCGGCGATGCCGATACGGCGGTACCGGCGGCTGCGGCGCCCCGACTCGTCGACGAACACGGGCCCGTCGGAGCCGTCCTGGCCGGCGGCCGGAGCTGCGTCGGGCTTGCCGCCCTTGGCCTGCCGTACCAGCAGGTCCTCCAACTGCTGCCCGATGCCGTCGAGTTGGACGGTCACCTCGTGCGGATCGTTGGCGGGGTCACTGCCGTCGCCAGACCCTTGGCCTGAACCTGACGCGCCGGTCTCCTCCCAGGGGTCCCGGACGGCGGTGGTCCGGGCGGCGGCCTCCGGACGGCTCCAGGTCTCGGGCGTCGACGGCGGGGCGTCGGTTCCGTCGGTCCCGAGGGCGTCCGCGAGCGACCTTCCGGCTCTGCCGGGTTTCGCGGTCGCGTCGGCTTCGACGGGGGCGCGGTCGGCCCCGCCCGGGATTCCGGTTCGTCTCGGGAATCCGGCTCCGATGGTCTCCGGGAACGCCTGAGCGCTTTCCCCCGCAACCGAGAGCTCTTCGGTCGATGTGACCTCGGGCCATTCCGGTTGGGCGTCTTCCCGCCACTTCTTCACGTGCACGCACATCCCCCCACGGGACAGTTCCGGGTGCGCGTACGACTCGAGCACCCGTCGTCGGAACCGAGCCCCCACCCGGTCCGAGCGCCCCCTTTATCACACTGTGCTCAGGCCAAGAATGTAGCGCACAAGGAGGTTCTGTGCTTGCCAGGTGCTCAATTGTTGACACTCATCAGGTGCACGTCAGTGGCTGGAATCCATCCCCCCACAGGTCGGCGCAGCCATCCCTGCTCGACAGAGAGTTCGACCACAGCCCGGCGCAGTGCGTCGAATCCCGGGTGTACCAGCCCCTTCCGCCACACCAGCGACACGGGTGACAAAGGAACGGGATCGACCAAGGGACGCAAAACAGTCACCGGCATGGCCGGAAAATCCACCACAACGAGGATCGGGTTCCGCGTCTTCGCCATGATCCGCTGGAACTCCTCGTCCCCGACGGCGAGGGGCGCGGGCGGCGCGACCTCGATGCCGCGCCCCGCGAACAGCCGGCGCGCGAGGTCCGTCCACTCCGGCGTACGCGGGTTGCCGGCACCGGCGTACACGCACTCACCCGCGAGCGCGTCGAGCGGCACCTCCTCCAGCGCCGCCAGCGGGTGGTCCTCGGGCAGGAGGACCGCCATGGGCTCGTAGCGCACGGGCTGGTGGTCCAGGCCCGACCGCAGCGCCGGGTCGAGGCCGGCGAACCGCCCGAAGGAGGCGTCCAGCCGTCCCGCGAGCAGCTCGACCGCGGCATGGGTCAGGCCGCTCTCGTAGCGGGCCATCAGCTCCAGCTCGGGGGCGAGTTCCCGGGCCCGGTGCAGGACCCGGCGGCCGGTGGCCAGACCCGGCGAGTTCAGGTCCACGAGCAGGGGCCGGGCCTGCCCGAAGGCGGCGAGCAGCTCGTCCTGCGCCTGGAGCGCCCGGCGGGCGTACGGCACCAGCCGCTCGCCGTCGGCCGTCAGGGTCACCTGCCGGGTGGTCCGGACGAACAACTCGGCGCCGAGGTCCCGCTCCAGGCGCCGCACGTCCCGGCTGAGCGCCTGCTGGGCGACGTAGAGCCGGGCCGCGGCGCGTGTGAAGTGCAGCTCCTCGGCGACGGCGAGGAAGGCGCGGAGAAGACGGGGGTCGAGGTGATGGCCGGTGGCGGGCATTGCGGGAACTTACAACGGGGGCGCGTCAATCGGTACGGCCCATTCACAACAGGGGTGCGTCAATGGGTGCGGAGAAGGTGTTGGACCCCTTGATCGGCCGCGGGCGACGGTGGACCCATGCCGCGACCGACCCCAAGGAACACCCCCCTCTTCACCGTCACCGCCGACACCCTCGTCGCCGTCGACTTCAGCCCCCGTACGACCGAACACCCCGGCCCCTACCGCCGCCTGTTCACCGTCCCCGGCACCCGCGCCTTCACCGTCGGGAACCTGCTGGCCCGCGTCCCGATGGGCATGTTCGGTGTGAGCGCGGTCGTCATGATCGCCGGTGCGCGGGGCTCGTACGCCCTCGCCGGAGCCGTCGTCGCGACCGGCCTCGCGGCGACCGCGGTGGTCGCCCCGTGGACCGCGCGGCTCGTCGACCGGTACGGACAGGCGCGGATCGCCGTGCCCGCCACCCTGCTCGCCGCCCTGGGCTCGCTCTCACTGCTGCTGTGCGTACGGCACGGAGCCCCCGCCTGGACCCTCTTCGCCTCCTACGCCGCCACCGCCACGACCCCCAACCTCGGCGGCATGTCCCGCGCCCGCTGGGCCCACCTGCTGAAGGACGACCACGAGGCGCTGCACACCGCGAACTCCTTCGAACAGGCCGTGGACGAGCTGTGCTTCATGCTGGGCCCGGTGCTCGCGGCCTTCCTGTGCGGGACGTTCTTCCCGGAGGCGGGCACGCTCGCGGGCGTGGTGCTGCTGGTGACGGGCATGCTGCTGTTCGCCGCGCAGCGCGCCACGGAACCCCCGGTGACGCGGCGGGCGCCGACGAGGGCCACGGCCCTGTTCCGCGCGCCCGGCATGCCCCGGCTGCTGTCCGTGTGTCTCGCCATGGGCGTGGTGTTCGGGGCGATGGAGGTCGTCACCATCGCCTACGCGGACGCACAGGGACACCGCTCGGCGGCCGGCGCGGTGCTCGCCCTCCAGGCGGCCGGTTCGTGCGCGGCGGGCCTGCTGTACGGGGCGGTGAAGCCGGCCGGACCCGCGGCGAACCGCTACCCGTGGTGCGTCGCCGCCATGACCGCGCTGCTCACGCTGCCGTTGCTCGCCGCCGCTCTGACCGGGTCACTCCTCGCCCTGGCGGGCGCGCTGCTGGTCGCCGGGATGGCGACGGCCCCGACGATGATCACCGGCATGACCCTGGTCCAGGAACGCACGCCGGAGGGCCGTATCAACGAGGGCATGACCCTCGCGGTGACCGGCCTGCTCGGCGGGATCGCCGCCGGCAGCGCCCTCGGCGGCCGGCTGGCGGAACACGCCTCGCCCCCGGCGGGGTTCGGGGTGCCGGTCGCAGCGGCGGCTGTGGCCCTCATGATCTCCCTCACCGTCCCGGCGAGGAACGACTGACGCCGGTTGCTGTGAGCCCCTGAACACACGAGACGTTCCCCGCCCGAGGCTCGGATACGGCCGACGCGCCGCCGTGGAAGACCGGGAACCTCTGACGCCCCTCCCCGCCCACCCCCCAGGAACACCTGAGGCGTTCGACCGTTCGAACCCGAGCCGCAATTCCGGCGCGACCCATTGACGCCCCCACAGCCCGCACATACCTTCGCCCGTCGAAGCGCTTCGACGTCACGCATCGAACCGATTCGACGGACCCTGCGTGACGCCCGGGACCCAGCCGACTCCGACCCCCCTGGAGAAACTGGATGTTGACGGCACGAAGGCGTGTGACGGCCCTGGCCGCGGCGGCTCTGAGCGGGGCCCTGCTCCTGACCTCCTGCGGAGGATCGGACAGTGGCTCCTCCGACGGAAAGACGCTCAAGCTCTGGCACTACGAGGCCCCGAACAGCGCGATGGGCCAGGCCTGGGCGGAGGCGGTCAAGGAGTTCGAGGCCAAGCACCCGGGCGTGAAGGTGAAGTACGAGGAGAAAAGCTTCGCCCAGATGCAGAAGACCGCGCAGATGGTCCTCAACTCCTCCGACGCGCCCGACCTCATGGAGTACAACAAGGGCAACGCGACGGCGGGCCTGCTCTCCCGGCAGGGGCTCCTCACGGACCTCACCGCCGAGGCGACGAAGCGCGGCTGGGACAAGAAGATCGGCGCGGGCGTCCGTACCACCAGCCTCTACGACACGAGCGGCGTGATGGGCTCCGGCAAGTGGTACGGCGTGCCCAACTACGCCGAGTACACGATGGTCTTCTTCAACAAGGACCTCTTCGCCGAGCACGGGATCGCCGAGCCGAAGACGTTCGACGAACTGACCGCCGCGATGGACAAGTTCGCCGCCGCCGGCATCACCCCCCTCGCCAACGGCGGCGCCGAGTACCCGGCCCACCAGTACCTCTACCAGCTGGCGCTGTCGAAGGCGGACCGCGCCTGGGTCGACGCGTTCGAGCTGTACAAGGGCAAGGTCGACTTCCACGACGCCGCCTGGACCTACGCCGCCGAGACCTTCGCCGACTGGGTGAGGAAGGGCTACGTCAGCAAGTCGTCCACCGGCGCGAACGCCGAGCAGACCGGCGTCTCCTTCCTCCAGGGCAAGTCCCCGATCCTGTTCTCCGGCAGCTGGTGGTACGGCCGCTTCCAGGACGAGGCGAAGTTCGACTGGGGCACCTTCCTGTGGCCCGGCTCGAACCTCACTCTCGGCTCCGGCGGCAACCTCTGGGTCGTCCCCAAGGGCGCCGATAACAAGGACCTCGCCTACGACTTCATCGACATCACCATGTCGAAGAAGATCCAGAACCTGCTCGGCAACAAGGGCGGCGTCCCGGTCGCGGCGGACGCGAGCGCCATCACCGACCCCAAGTCCAAGACCCTCATCGGCAACTTCAACACCCTCTCCCAGCGCGACGGCCTCGCCTTCTACCCCGACTGGCCGATCGCCGGCTTCTACGACGTCCTCGTCTCCGAGACGCAGAAGCTGATGACGGGCAGCGCGAAAGCGGACGACTACCTGGACGCGTTGCAGAAGGCGTACGACAAGGACGCGCCGAAGCAATGACGGTCACCGTCGAACGCGGCGCGCGGGTGACCGGCAAGCAGGACCGCACCCGCCACCCGCGCCGGCGTCCCCGCGACTCGTACGCCCTGTTCCTGCTCCCGGGCGTCCTCGCCTTCCTGGCCGTCATCGTCGTCCCGTTCCTGATGAACACGGGCGTGAGCTTCACCGACTGGGAGGGTGTGGGCGCCCCCGACTGGACCGGGCTCGCCAACTACCGGGAGCTGCTGGACGACTCCGAGTTCTGGGCGTCCTTCCGGCACAGCCTGTTCATGGTCGTCGCGATGGCGGCCGCCCCGACGATGATCGGGCTCGTCCTCGCCGCCGCCCTGTTCGACTACGTCGGCAAGCACTTCGGCAGCAGGATCACGGCGGTCCTCCGCGCCTGTTTCTACCTCCCCCAGGTGCTGCCGATCGCGGTCGCCGGCATCGTCTGGAGCTGGATCCTCGCGCCGGACAACGGCACCCTCAACGAAGTCCTCGCGTCCGTGGGCCTGTCGTCCTGGCAGCAGGACTGGCTCGGCGACCCCGACCTCGCCCTCTACAGCGTCATGGGCGTGATGGTCTGGGTCCAGCTCGGCTTCCCGCTGGTCGTCTTCATGGCGGGCCTGCAACGCGTCGACCCCCAGCTGTACGAGGCGGCCGAGCTGGACGGCGCCGGCTGGTGGCGCCGCTTCTGGCACATCACGCTGCCGCAGATCCGCCCGGAGATCTACGTCGTCCTCACCTGGTGCTCGATCGCCGCGCTCAAGGTCTTCGGCGCGGTGTACGTCCTGACGAAGGGCGGCCCGGGCGGGGCGACCAACGTGCCCTCCTACTTCTCCTTCACCACGTTCTTCGAGAAGACCCAGGTCGGCTACGGCGCCGCGATCTCCACCGTGCTGACCGTGATCATCCTGGCGCTCTCCCTGATCGGCCTCAAGCTCCAGACCCGCGCCGAGGACGCCGCGGAAGGGACCCGCGCATGACGACCGCCCTCCGCCGCTACCCGGTGCTCGTGGCCCTGTGCATCGCGGCCCTCTTCATGGTCGTGCCGTTCGCGATCGTCGCGATCAACGCGTTCAAGTCCCCCGCCGAGTACGCCCAGAACGGACCCCTCAGTCTTCCCGAGGGCCTCTACCTCGACGGCATCGAGGACTTCTGGGAACGCGTCGACTTCGGCCGGAAGCTGGTCAACTCGGTGCTGATCAGCGGCGCCGTGGCCGTGCTGGCGGTCGTCCTGTCGGTCCTCAACGCGTACGCGATCGGCATCGGCCGTATCAAGGGCCGTACCTGGGTCCTGGCCTTCTTCGTCCTCGCGAACATGCTGCCGCAGGAGGCGCTGGTCTACCCGATCTACTACCTGAGCAAGGAGGCCGGTCTCTACGACACCAGGCTCAGCGTGATCATCGTGTTCACGGTGATCCAGGCGGCCTTCGGCACGTATCTGCTCTCCTCGGTGCTCGGTCAGTTCCCCCGCGAGATCATCGAGGCCGCCCGCATCGACGGTGCGAACAAGTGGCAGGTGCTGTGGCGGATCGTCGTCCCCGTCAGCCGCCCCACCATCGGCGTCCTCCTGGTCTTCTTCTTCATCTGGACCTGGAACGAGTTCCTGCTCCCCCTGGTCATGCTGATCTCCAACGACAACCAGACCGTGTCGGTGGCCCTCGGCGTCCTCCAGGGCCAACGCCTGATGGACGCCACCATGACCAACGCGGCCGCCCTCCTCGGCGTCCTGCCCGCCCTCGTCTTCTTCCTCGTCTTCCAGCGAACCCTCACCCGCGGCATCGCCGTCGGTGCCGTGAAGTAAGGAACCCCCACATGAAGTTCACCGACGGCTACTGGCTGCTGCGCGAGGGCGTCGTCGCGGACCATCCCGCCGAGGTCCTCGACGTCACCGCGGCGGACGGCGTCCTGGAGATCCACGCGCCGTCCCGGCCCATCCGCAGCCGCGGCGACCTGATGACGGGACCGGTCATGACGATCAGCGCACACTCCCCCATGCCGGACGTCATCGGCGTCACCTTCACCCACTTCCGGGGCGAGCGGCCGGACGCGCCCGAATTCGAGCTGGCGAAACAGGAGTGCGGTGCGCAGACGTCGTACGACGACGAGCACGCGACCCTGACCTCCGGCGCCCTGTCGGTCAGGTTCGCCCGCTCCGGCCCCTGGCAGGTCGACTTCCTCGCCCACGGCAGGGTCCTCACCAGCAGCGGCACCAAGAGCATGGGCATCATGCGGGACGGATCCGGCGCCCACTACCTGCGCGAACAGCTGCGCCTCGGCGTCGGCACGTCCGTGTACGGCCTGGGTGAGCGGTTCGGCCCGCTGGTGAAGAACGGCCAGGTCGTCGACATCTGGAACGCCGACGGCGGCACCACCACCGAGCAGGCCTACAAGAACGTGCCGCTCTACCTCACCGACGCCGGTTACGGCGTCTTCGTCGACCACCCCGGAAAGGTCTCCTTCGAGGTCGGCTCGGAGGCGGTGTCGAGGGTCCAGTTCAGCGCGGAGACCCAGGAGCTGACGTACTACGTCATCCACGGGCCGACCCCGAAGGACATCCTCCGCAAGTACACGGCCCTCACCGGCCGCCCGGCCCTCCCGCCCGCCTGGTCGTTCGGCCTGTGGCTGTCGACGTCCTTCACGACGTCGTACGACGAGGAGACCGTGACCTCCTTCATCGAGGGCATGCGGGAACGCGAACTCCCCCTCTCCGTCTTCCACTTCGACTGCTTCTGGATGCGCGAGCACAACTGGTGCGACTTCCGGTGGGACCCCCGGGTGTTCCCGGACCCGGAGGGCATGCTGGCCCGGCTGAGGGAGCGGGGTCTGCGGGTGTCCGTGTGGATCAACCCGTACATCGCCCAGCGCTCCCCGCTGTTCGCGGAGGGCAAGGCGCTCGGACATCTCCTCAAGCGGCCGGACGGAAGCGTCTGGCAGTGGGACCACTGGCAGCCGGGCATGGCGTTCGTGGACTTCACCAGCCCGGCGGCCCGCGAGTGGTACGCGTCCAAGCTGGAAGGGCTGCTCGCCCAGGGCGTCGACTGCTTCAAGACCGACTTCGGCGAGCGGGTACCCCTCGACGTGGCCTGGTCCGACGGCTCCGACCCGGAGCGGATGCACAACTACTACACGTACCTCTACAACCGCACGGTCTTCGACGTGCTGCGCAAGCACCGGGGCGAGGAGGAGGCGGTCGTCTTCGCCCGCTCGGCGACGGCCGGGAGCCAGAAGTTCCCCGTCCACTGGGGCGGCGACTGCGAGGCGACCTACGAGTCGATGGCCGAGTCCCTGCGCGGCGGCCTCTCGCTGGGAATGTCCGGCTTCGGCTTCTGGAGCCACGACATCGGCGGCTTCGAAGGCACGCCGACCCCGGCGCTCTTCAAACGGTGGCTGGCCTTCGGGCTGCTGTCCTCCCACAGCCGCCTGCACGGCAGCTCCTCGTACCGCGTGCCGTGGCTGTTCGACGACGAGTCGGTCGACGTGCTGCGGCACTTCACCGGGCTGAAGCTGCGGCTCATGCCGTATCTGTACGAGGCCGCGCGCGTCGCCCACACCGAGGGTGTGCCGGTGATGCGGGCGATGGTCCTGGAGTTCCCGGACGATCCGGGGTGCGCGCATCTGGAACGGCAGTACATGCTCGGCCCCGACCTGCTGGTCGCGCCGGTGTTCTCCGACGAGGGGGACGTCTCCTACTACGTCCCCGAGGGCACCTGGACCCACTTCGTGACCGGGGAGACGGTGACGGGGCCGCGCTGGGTGCGCGAGCGCCACGACTTCTCGAGCGTGCCGCTCCTCGTGCGGCCCGGCGCGGTGATCCCGGTGGGCGCGGTGGCCGACCGGCCCGACTACGACCACGCCGACGGGGTCACCCTGCGGGCGTACGGCCTGGAGCGGGGCGCCCAGGTGACGGTACGGGTCGGGGACGTGACCTTCACCGTCGTACGCGAAGGGGACCTGCTGCGGGCGTCGTGCAGTGATCCCGCCGCGCCCTGGGGGCTTGCCGTGGGCGAGCGCGAGGTGCGGGCGCGGGCCGGGACCGGGTTCCTCACGGTGGAGTGGGCCTGATGGTGAAGATCACGGACGTGGCGCGGCAGGCCGGGGTCTCCCCCAGCACGGTCTCCTACGCCCTCAGCGGCAAGCGGCCCATCTCCGACGAGACCAAGCGCCGGGTGGAGGAGGCCATCCGCGAGCTGGGCTACCGCCCGCACGCGGGTGCCCGGGCGCTGGCCAGCAGCAGGTCGAACGTGCTGGCGCTGGTGGTGCCGCTGCGGGCCGGCATCCACGTCCCGGTGGTCATGCAGTTCGCGGTGTCGGTCGTGACCACGGCCCGCCGGTACGACCACGACGTCCTGCTGCTCACCCAGGAGGAGGGCGAGGACGGCCTGCGCCGGGTGGCCGACACGGCGTTGGTGGACGCGCTGATCCTCATGGACGTACAGCTGCACGACCCCCGGCTGCCGCTGCTGCGGACCCTGGAACGGCCGTCGGTGATGATCGGCTTCCCCGCCTCCTCCGAGGGCCTGACCTGCATCGACCTCGACTTCAAAGCCGCCGGGGAGGCGTGCGTGGAGCATCTGGCCGGGCTGGGACATCGGGTGGTGGCCCTGGTCGGGTCGCCGCCGGAGGTGTACGTCCGTCAGACCGCGTTCGCCCAGCGCGTGGTCCAGGGCTTCACCGCCGCCGCCGACCGGTACGGCCTCGCCTCCTCCGTCCACCCCTGCGAGGCCGCGTCCGGAGCCGCCCGCACGGTCGCCGAGCAACTCCTGCGCGAACAGCCCGCGTTGACGGGTGTCGTCGTCCACAACGAGCCCTTGCTTGAGCCGCTGATCGACGCCTTCGAGCAGCTCGGCCTGCGCGTCCCCGGCGACCTCTCCGTCACCGCCATCTGCCCCGACGAACTCGCCGAGTCGGTGCGCGTTCCGGTGACCTCCGTCGCCCTGCCGTCCGCCGAGGTCGGCGAGCGGGCGGTGGAGCTCCTGATGGAGAAGCTGGGCGGCACGGCCGTACCGGAGGCCACGCTGCTGCCGCCGCGGCTCACGGAACGGGCGAGCACGGGACGGCGTACGGCGTGACCTGCGAGGAGGTCCTGCGAGTCAGCCGAGACCCCAGGCCCGTCCGAGCCGGTACGCGGCGCACAGGTTCACGTCGAGGACGTGGGCCCCGGCGCTCCCGCACTGCTCGCTCCCGCTGCCCGGATCGACGGGCTGCCCGTGCCCCATGCCCGTGATGCCGTAGGTCTCCACGACGGCCTTTCCGCCCGCGTCCCGGAAGACCCGGTGCGGATACCCGGCGACCGTGTCGCTCAGGTCGGCCGCCTGGTCGGTCCCGTGCACCTCGGTCCACTGCTCGACCAGGTCCGTCATGTTGACGGGCTTCACGGTGTAGTCGGCCGTCCCCTGGAAGGCGATCAGCGTGGGCCGGGGGCCGGCGTACCCGGGCCGCGCGGCGCGCACACGATCACCCCACTGCCCCGCGGTCTGGGTGGCGCCGACGTACATGCAGACGTACGGCGACCCGGCGGCCTGCGCGCACCCGTACGGCAGCCCGGCGACGATCCCACCACCGGCGAACTTCTCCGGGTACGCCGCCATCATCACGGCCGTCATACCGCCCCCGGCGGACAGCCCGGTGACATAGACGCGCGAGGCGTCGCCGGTGACGTCGGCGAGCTGCCGGTCGGCCATCTGCGCGATGGACGCGGCCTCGCCCTGCCCGCGCTGCATGTCCCCGCTCTGGAACCAGTCGAAGCAGGAGGAGGCGTTGTTGGCGGTCTGCTGCTGCGGCAGCACGAGGGAGAAGCCCCAGCGGTCGGCGAGCTGGATCCACCCGCTGCCGGTGCCGTAGCCGGAGGCGTTCTGGGTGCACCCGTGCAGCGCGACGACGACGGGCCGGCCGGCGGGCAGCCCGTCGGGCACGTACCGGAACATGCGCAGAGCACCGGGGTTGGCGCCGAACCCGGTCACCTCCTGGAGGGAGGCGGCCTCGGCCCGGCCCGGCGTGAGGAAGGCGGCGAGAAGGGCGGCCACGAGGGTCGCGAGGAGGAGAGGGCGGCGGTCTGCGGCTCGGGGGCGTGTCCTGGTGTGTGTCATGGAGAGGGACCGTAGAAGCGTGAACTGCCCCTCGATATGGGGTGGCACACCACAAAGGGACGGGACACGCATGGGGGCCCGCACTCGGGTGAGTGCGGGCCCCTTTCACGCGTTCCGTGGCCGGAGAGCCGCTAGGGCTCCTCGACCAGGTACCGGACGCCGTCCACCACGTACTCGCCGTAGTGGAGAGCCGATCCGATGGTCTCCATCCTCTTGTACTGATCGGGGGACAGTGCCGCGCCGCGGGCGTTGGTCGTGGCCCTCAGCAGCACCCGGAACGCCAGGTCCGGAGTGCAGCGGTGAGCGCACTCGACGAGCGCCTCACGCACCTCGGCGTCCAGGAACGACGCCTGCCCGATCTCGGCGACGACCGCGTCCCGGTGAGCCGAACCGTCCTCGGTGTCGGCTCCGGTCAGCGGGCGTACGTCCGCCTTCGCGGACAGCCGGGCGTCGCACAGGGCGATGACCGTCCGCGTCCACTCGGATCCGGTGATCCGCTCGAAGCTAGGCAGATACTCCGCTCCGGCCGTCCACAGCACCTCGAGCGTCTCCGAGGGAAGGTGGTCGACGAGCGTCCGGGCGTCGCGGCGGACGGCCAGGACCTCCTCGTCGGCCTCCTTGGGGAAGTGGTGCGCGACGACCTCGGCCGCCGTGTCCCCTTCGTAGCTCCAGTCCTGGTGGAAGAAGCCCATCACCCACGAGACGCCGAAGTCGAACTCGGTGAAGCGCTGCACTGTCCGTCACCTCCTTACTTCGGGTAGCAGGTCTGCACGTAGTAGCCGGCCTTGTGCTTCACCGGCGATCTCACGATCTTGATGAAGAACTGGTTGGTGGAAGCTTTCTTGTCCCCGTTCCTCCAGTACACCGTGCCCAGGGGGGAGTCCTTTGGCCCGTGGGTGCCCGACCAGGACAGCTCGTTCGTCTCGTTCTTCCGGAGCCAGTTGCTGATCTTCTTGGCAGAGTCATTCAGCGCGGCGTCGACCACCTCCTGTGCCTTCGCCTGGTTCTCCCACACGCTGTTCGGCGTCTCTTGGCCGCGGGCGATCGTCTTCGCTTCGGCCAACTCCTTCGCCTTTTCCGCGTCCGGGCGCACATGGTCTCTGAGGGTGTGCGCCTGGTCGCGGAACACCGACTCGTCACCCGCGAGGTCGTTGCAGTTGTGGACCAGGACCGGGGTGCTGCCCGCCACGGCGTAGAACGTGTGCAGACCGGACACGGTCAGGTCGTACACGGTCCGGGGCTTGGACTCGTTCCGGTCGCGCAGCGCGGCCACGGTACGCAGGGCACCGTCCGGCACGCGCAGCCGGTCGCCGGTGCGCAGGTCCGAGGCGAGGGTCCAGCCGCGGTCGACGACGAAGAGCTGGTGACCCGGTGTGCTCGTGAGCCGGCCCCCGTCCGCCAGGGTGATCTCCAGCAGATCGGCGGCGGGGTGGGAGAACGTACGCGTGACCGGCTCGCCCCGCGTGGTTCCGGCGTCGGGGTCGGTGGCCAGCAGCAGGTCACCCAGGCGCACCTCCCGGATCGGCTTGCGGCTGCCGTCGGCCAGGACCACTTCGGTGCCGCCGGGGAAGCTGTTGATCCGGCAGGCCGTCCGCGTCTCCTCGAACGCGTCCACCGTCCGCTCGATGTCGGCGAGGGTGTCCGGGTCGACGTCCAGCTTCCTCAGCGCCTTCAGCGCGTCGGCAACACCGTCCCCGCGGCGCATGGCGGCGTTCAGGGCCCGGATCGCGTCGGCGATCAGGCCGTAGGCCTTGCCCGGGATGAAGTTGGACGCTGCCCAGGCACAGTCGCCGTAGCTGCCCCCGTCATCGGCGCTGGTGATCTTGTGGTAGCAACCGGTGAAGTCGCTGATGAGTGCCTCGAAGAGGCCCGTCCACAGTTGCTTGGTCGCGTCCCAGGACGACAGCTTGACCGTCTTGGACAGGCCCGGGAACGTCTTCGTGGTGAGGAAGAACGTGTCCTCGGCGGGGCAGCCGGACTCGGTGGCGGGCACGTCCGGGTTGGCGCACAGGTAGTAGCTGACGACCGCGTCGAACGTGACCTTGTAGACCAGGTCGCACGGAAGGCGCGAGCAGTCGTCGGGCAGACGCTGCGGGTCCCCCTTCTGCTTGAGGTCGTCGATGACGGAGAAGACCCCGCCGACCCCGGTTCCCGCACCCGTCTGGACCTGCTTGTTCGCGTCCTCGCGGCCGGCCTGGTCGGCCGCCGCTTGCGCCGAGTCCGCGTACTTCTTCGCGTCCTTCGCCGCCTCCTCGGCCGCGGTGGCCTCGACGTCGGCACGGTCGGCCGCCGCGCGGGCGTCCTTCGCCGCCTGCTCGGCCTCGGATGCCGCCGTGCGGGCGGCCTCCGCGTCCAGGGCCGCCTGGTCGGCGGAGGCGCGGGCGTCGGCCGCGTAGCCCTCGGCCCGGCCTGCCGCCTTGTCGGCGGCGGCCGCGTCCTCGGTGGCCTGGCGGTTGTACTCGATGGTGCGGGCCAGCGACTTCTGCGCGTCCGCCGCGTACTTGGCCGCCTCGGCGGCGTAACCCAGCGCCTCCTTGGCCGACTTGCGGGCGTCGGCCGCGAATCCGGCGGCCTCGGCGGCCAGCGTGTAGGCGGCCTTGGCGTCACCGGTCGCCGCGTTCGCGAGGCTCTGTGCCTGCGTGGCGTTCTTCTGGGCGTTGGCGGCGTGCGCCTCGGCCACGGCCTGCTGCTGCTCGGCGATCGTCTTCGACGACTGCCCGGTCAGGACGACGAGTCCGGCGGCGGAGTCGGTGGTGACGTACGGGGAGCCGAGCTGGATCGCGTCGTTCGCGGGAGCGGCGACCTGCTGCGCCGAGTTGCCGGCGTCCTGCGCCGCCTGGGCGGTGGTGTACGCGTGACCGGCGGCGTCCGCCGCTCCCGCGACCGCCTTGACGGCCTCGGCCTTGGACGCGTCGGCCTGCTTCTTCGCGTCGGCCGCGGCCCGGGACTCCTTGGCGTCGGCGTCCGACGCGTGGGCCTCGGCGTAGGCGTCCTTGGCGTTGGCCTTGGCGCGGGCGGCGTTCGACTTGCTCTCGGCGTCCCACGCGTCGTCGCGCTTGCCCTTCGCCCGGTCCCGGGCGGCCTCGGCGTCCTGGCGCTTGGTCCGGGCGGTGGACTCGGCGGTCTCCGCCCGGCCCTTGGCCTCGGTGGCGGTCTTCGCGTAGCCCTGGGCGTTCTCCTTGTGCTGGGCGGCCTCGGCCTGCTTCTGCGCGGCGGTCGCCTTCTCCGCCTTCGCCGTGGCCTCCTCCGCCTCCGCCGCGAGCCGCTCGGCGTGCGCGGTGGCGGCCGCGGACTTCGCGTCCGCCTCGGCCTTCAGCGTCTCGGCGAGCTTGAGCTTGGCGGTGTCACGGGCGGTCTTGGCGGTCTGTGCCTGTACGGCGGCCGCGTCGGCGGCGGCCTTCGCCTGCGCCCTGGCCTCGTTGGCGGCGGCCGTGCGGAACGCCGCCTTGGACGCGGCGGCCTGCGTCAGCGCGCGGGCGGCGATGGTGGCGCTGTCCCCGACCGAGGCTCGGGTGGCCGCGTACGCGGTGTCACCGGCCTTCGACAACGCCTCCAGCGCGGCCGACGACGCCTTGGTGACCTGTGCCTTCTGCTGTCCGACGAGCAGACCACGACCCCGGGGAGCACCGGCCTTGTCGGCGACCGCGTAGGCGGCCTGCGTGGCGGTGTCCGTGGTGGTGGCGGCCGTCTTCGCGGCCGTGGCCTGGGCCTTGAGCAGGTCGAGCTGCTTCTTCGACGCGGCCTGGGCGTCCGTGACGCCCTTCTTCGCCTTGTCGAACTGGGCCTTCGTCGGGTAGTCGATGTCGTCGGTGCCGTTGTGACCGGCCGGCGTGATGTCGAACTTCTGCGGGTCGGTGCCCTTGCAGTCCCACATCCGCGTGTCACGGCCGTTGACGTAGGTCGCGAGGTCCAGGCAGTTGCCGGTGCCCGGGTTGTACAGGCGCGTGGTCGCGTGGGTGGTGTACTCCCACTTCTGGGCGGCGGAGTCGTTGCACGTCCAGATCTGCAGCGTCGTGCCGTTCGCGGTGCCGGAGCTCTTGATGTCCAGGCACTTGCCGGAGTTGACGTTGACCAGCGCGCCGCCGCGGATCGACCACTTCTGGCCCGCGCTGCCGTTGCAGGTGTAGATCTGCACGGGCAAGCCGTTGGTCTTGCCGGAGGCGCCCACTTCGAGGCACTTGTCGGCGGCGCCGTGCGCGTGGATGGCCATGGGGCTGTCGCCGATCCAGCCGGGTCCGCCGGCGGACCAGTAGTCCTGCCAGCGGGCCAGCCGGTCGGCGATCCACGAGTGGCCCAGCATCTCGCCCAGCGCCTTGGAGCCGGTCGCGAGGGCCTTGGTGGCGCCGACGTTGGCGGTGAGGATCTGGTTGCGCTGGGTGGCCTGCGAGGAGATCTCCTGCTGCCACTCGGCGGAGGCGTCGGCGACCTCCTTGCCGAGAACCTTGTTCGGGTCGACCGGCCCGCGCCAGGCGCAGGAGGCGAACCGGGTCTTCAGGTCCTCGACGGCGATGCGGTGTTCGACGCTGCCCGGCTCGGGCGCGGTGCGCGGGAAGCCGCCGGAGCCCAGGAAGACACGGGCGTTGTCCGCGCCCGTGGGCTCCAGGGACCAGTTCACCAGGCCGTCCCAGGCCTGGTGTTCGGCGCGCGCCCGCTGCCACTCCTGACCGGGGAGCGACGGGTCGGGGTCGTTGCCGTAGAGCGGGGTGCCGAGGTCCTTGACCGCCTTGAGGGTGGCCTCGTCGGCGAGCGGGGTCGGGTCCTCGTAGAAGTCCTCCTCGCTCTTCCAGAACCGGTCCCAGATCCACTTGCTCAGACCGGTCTGCTCGAAGAAGCCCGGGCCCGTCCCGGTGGTGCCCGGCGGCCAGTGGAACCCGGTCACGGTGAACCCGGCCGGGGTGCTCAGTCCGTCGAGCGGCTTCTTCCAGACCTCCGTGTAGGCGTCGAGCGCTTCCCCCTCCTTGCTGGCGGTGGCCCGGTCCGCCTCGAAGGCCTTCGCCAGCGGGGTGTCGGTCCAGCGCTCACGGTTGGCCGCGGTGTGCAACTTGTCCGGGGTCTGGTTGAGCGCGTCCTGCGCGGTCCTGAACATGCCCGGACCGCCCATGCGCAGCACGTCGGCCATCAGGCACTGGTCCTGGCGGAGCTGCTCGGCGGCCTTGGTGTCGAAGCCGTCGTAACTGTCGGCCACCGGGCTGGCGTCGAGGGTCCGGTCGTCGATCGCATCCGGCTGCCCCGCGACGGTGGTCAGCACGGCGAGCGCGAGTACCGACGGAACAAGCCTCCGGAGGTGCCCCGTTTTTCGCTTCAAGGGCGCGAAGGGCCCTGGTCTGGAACGCAAGAGAGCATCCGTTCTTCATGGGGAGGGCAGGCGGGAGTGCCCGTCCGAAGACGTGGAGGCGCCATGAGGCGGTCAGGAATCCGTACGGCAGGAGCCGGTACGGCTCGAAGGCGTCAGGCCGGTCGCGGAACGTACGAGCCCGGCCGAGCGTGCCTGGGCAGCCGGAATCGCGGCATGACGATGAGCCCTCCCCGTAGCGACGGTGTCCCCCCGGTCGCTGGTTGACGTGCGCGGCAGTGGAGTGGTCAGCTCCGCCTACAGCACTACCGAACGGTAACCACTCTGTGGGACTCCTGTGAAGGGAGTATTCACAAGTGTTTCGCAACCGTGCTGAAGATGACCGGCCCGGCCCGGCCCGGGCACGACAAAGGCCCCGCCGCTCGGAAGCAACGGGGCCTGTGCCCACATGGGGTACCCGCTCAGGCGCGGGCGAGTGGAGATGGCGGGAATCGAACCCGCGTCCAACGGTGCAGAATCAGGGCTTCTCCGTGTGCAGTTCGCTGTGATTTTCTCGGCCCCGGCGATCACACGAACAAGTCGCCGACGGGCCCAGTCACTGTTTGATTTCCCATCGAACCCCGTGACCGGGCTCGATGGTTTAGTTCCCTAGATTATGCCAGGGTCCGGGTCGGGAACATCCCCGGTCTGACACCCGTAAGGGCCTTCACTCACTGCTTATTAGGCAGCGAGGGCGAAGGCGCGGGAATCGCTCTTGGAATTGGCGATTATTGGTTGCGACATATGGTTAACGAGATCATTGCCGCTTCCTCGACACGCTTCCCCTGCTTCGACAGCCGCTGTCGAAACCGATCATCCCCATGTTGTTTTTTCAATCCCCTCCGGAGACCGGAGAGGAGCACGCACCCGCTGTGAGGTGCAGTGCCATCGTACGTGAACAACGCACGACGATGCCACCGTATTCCCCGCGGCTCGCCCTACTGGGCCCGCTCCTTCCGCTTCACCGCCGCGATCGCACGGTCCGACTCCCGCCGGTCCTGCTTCTCACGGAGGGTCTGGCGCTTGTCGTACTCCTTCTTGCCGCGCGCGAGGGCGATCTCGGCCTTGGCCCGGCCGTCCTTGAAGTACAGGGCCAGGGGCACGATCGTGTGACCCGTCTCCTGGGACTTGGCCTCCAGCTTGTCGATCTCCTCGCGGTGCAGGAGCAGCTTGCGCTTGCGGCGCACGGAGTGGTTGGTCCAGGTGCCCTGGCTGTACTCGGGGATGTGGGCGTTGTGCAGCCACGCCTCGTTCCCGTCGATCTGGACGAAGCCGTCGGTCAGCGAGGCGCGTCCCTGGCGCAGCGACTTCACCTCGGTGCCGCTGAGCACCAGCCCGGCCTCGTAGACGTCGATGATCGCGTAGTCGTGCCGCGCCTTCTTGTTCTGGGCGACGATCTTGCGCTTGCCGTCCTTGGCCTTCGCGGGCCCTGAGCCCTGCTTGGGCTGGGACTCCTTCGGTACGTACATTCCCTTGCTCATAGTGTCGTCCATTTTCGCACTACGGACGGGGTCCACGGGAAGCGGATTACCGCGCGCGCCACCTGCTACCGGCCGAGGCCGCTCAGCACGGTCTCCGCCCGCTCCAGCACCTGCCGGTCCGCCTCCAGGTCGGGCGTGATGCCGTGCCCGTCTACCCCGCGCCCGGAGGGGGTGCGGTAGTGCCCGACGGTCAGCTCGGCGACGGAGCCGCCGGGCAGCCGGCTCGGCATCTGGACCGAGCCCTTCCCGAAGGTGCGGGAGCCCACGACGACCGCGCGGCCGCGGTCCTGCAGGGCTCCGGTGAGGAGTTCGGCCGCGCTCATGGTGCCGCCGTCGACGAGCGCGACCAGGGGTCGGGTGGTGTCGCCGCCGGACTCGGCGTGCAGGGCGCGCTGCTCGCCCTCGACGTCGTACGTGGCCACGAGGCCGCCGTCGAGGAAGGCGGAGGCGGCGGTGACGGCCTCGGTGACCAGGCCGCCGGAGTTGCCGCGCAGGTCGAGGACGATCCCGGCGCCGGCCGGGGCCCGCCGTACGGCGGTGCGGACCTTGTCGCCGGCCCCCTTGGTGAAGGCGGTGATCCTGATCACCGTGATGCCGTCGGCCGGTGTGTGGACGGTCACGTCGTCCGTGGAGAGGCGGGCCCGGCGCAGTGTCTCGCTCCACGCGCGCGTGCCGCGTTCCAGGCCCAGGCGGACGGTCGTACCGGCAACCGCGTCCGTGGCGTCGCCGCGCAGTAACGAGACGACCTCGGTGACGGGCCGCCCGTCGACCTTCCTGCCGTCGACGCTGCGCAGCCGGTCGCCCTTGTGGATACCGGCGGCGGCCGCGGGCGACCCGGACCGCACATTGGTCACCTCGATACGGCCGTCCCGCTCGCGCCGGGCCCACAGGCCGACGCCGGTGTACCGGCCGTCGAGGGCCTCCTCGAACTCCTCGTACTCTCCCTGGGAGTAGACCGCGCCCCAGCGGTCCCCGCTGCGGCTGACCGCGCGTTCGGCGGCCTCCATGGGGGACTCGCCGTCGGCCATGGCCTTCTCGGCGGCCTTCTCCACGTCCTCGTGGCGGCCCGCCGCGGCGGCCGCGATGGTCGGGTCGGAGGACAATTTCCGGTCGCGGCCGTCGACTTCGGGGAAGGAGCCGGTCGCGGCGCCGGCGACGAGGACGCTCGTGAAGACCAATGTCAGGGCGGCCCCGCGGCGGATGCGACGGGGCTGACAGAACAGGTCTCGGCCTGACATGCGGGTGAGTCTAGGACAACGCGAAGGGCCGCACGGTCGGTTGACCGTACGGCCCTCTTGGCATGCGTCACACCTTCAAGTACTTGCGCAACGCGAAGAACGCGGCCAGCGCGGGCATCAGCAGACTCGTCGCCAGGATGAGCGGCAGCTTCGTCAACACGGCGTCCCAGCCGATGAAGTTGATCAGGTTCAGCTTCTCGGACAGGGCCAGGCCGTGGTCGATGAGGAAGTACCGGGCGACCACCAGGAAGCCGCACGCGACCGTCCCGCCGATGAGTCCGGCGACCGCGGCCTCCATGATGAACGGCGCCTGGATGTAGAAGCCCGAGGCGCCGACCAGGCGCATGATCCCGGTCTCGCGCCGCCGGCTGAACGCCGAGACGCGCACGGTGTTGACGATCAGCATCAGCGCGACGACCAGCATGAGGGCCATCACCGCGCGCGCGGCCCAGTTCATGCCGTTCAGCAGCCCGAAGAGGTTGTCGAGGATCCCCTTCTGGTCCTGCACCGACTGCACGCCGTCACGGCCGTCGAAGGCGGTCGCGATGACCTGGTACTTCTCCGGGTCCTTCAGCTTGATGCGGTACGACTCCTGCATCTGGTCCGGCGTGAGGGAGCTGGCCAGCGGGGAGTCGCCGAACTGCTCCTTGTAGTGCTTGTACGCCTGGTCCTGCGACTCGTAGGTCACCTTCTGCACGACCGACGTCATCTTGTCGAGGTCGGAGAGGATGTCCTTCTTCTGGTCCTCGGTGACCGCGCCCTTGGCGCAGTTCGGATCGGACTCGGCGTCGCTCTTGTTGCAGAGGAAGACCGAGACGTTGACCTTGTCGTACCAGTAGCCCTTCATGGTGTTGACCTGGTCGCTCATCAGGAGCGACCCGCCGAACAGGGCGAGCGACAGGGCGACGGAGACGATGACCGCGAAGGTCATCGTCAGGTTGCGGCGGAGACCGACACCGATCTCCGACAGAACGAACTGGGCGCGCATGGCGTGTTCTTCAGGCCTTTCCGTGGACGGTCGTCAGACAGCGGTCAGTGCTGGTAGCCGTAGACGCCGCGTGCCTGGTCGCGGACGAGGCGGCCCTTCTCCAGCTCGATGACGCGCTTGCGCATCTGGTCCACGATGTTCTGGTCGTGCGTAGCCATCAGCACGGTCGTGCCGGTCCGGTTGATCCGGTCGAGCAGCTTCATGATGCCGACCGAGGTCTGCGGGTCGAGGTTGCCGGTGGGCTCGTCGGCGATGAGCAGCTTGGGACGGTTGACGAAGGCTCGCGCGATGGCCACACGCTGCTGCTCACCACCGGACAGCTCGCCGGGCATCCGGTCCTCCTTGCCGCCGAGCCCGACGAGGTCGAGCACCTGCGGCACGGACTTGCGGATCTCGCCCTTCGACTTGCCGATGACCTCCTGCGCGAAGGCCACGTTCTCGGCGACCGTCTTGTTCGGCAGGAGCCGGAAGTCCTGGAACACCGTCCCCAACTGTCGCCGCATCTGCGGCACCTTCCAGTTGGTGAGGCGCGCGAGGTCCTTGCCCAGGACGTGCACCTGACCGTGGCTGGCCCGCTCCTCGCGGAGGACCAGCCGCAGGAAAGTGGACTTTCCGGAGCCGGAGGACCCCACCAGGAACACGAACTCGCCCTTCTCCACTTCCAGGGAGACATCCCTGAGTGCGGGGCGGGTCTGCTTGGGGTAGACCTTGGATACGTTGTCGAATCGGATCACGGATGCACCACGGGTAGCCGGGGGTAGATGAGCGTGACCATACGCGAACCGGGTGCGCAAGCGCAGGCACCGGTTGGGGTTGCGTGACAGATGTGCGTTTTGTGCCTGCCACGGCTCCACGGGACCCCGCGCTGAATCGCGGGGAACCTGGCACAGTGGAGGGGGAACGTTCGGGTTCCCGCAGGCGTTGTGTACGTGGAACCGGTGCTAGGAGGGCGAGCGCATGACGTACGACCGGCTGGTGTGCGCGAACTGCGCGGCGCCCGTGATCGAGGGCCGGTGCCATGTGTGCCGCGCGAACCGCGAGCGGCTGCAACAGGACAACCTTTTCGCGGGTCTGAACCCCATGGCGCTGATCACATTGCTGGCGGTACTGATCGCGGCGGTTGCGCTGCTGGCGCACCAGACCGCGTAGGGCGCGGTCCCAGGACATACGAAAGGGCCCGGAGCGATCGACCGCTCCGGGCCCTTCACCGTGCGGCGAGCGCACGGTCCGTGAACAGACGGCTACCGTCAGGCGGCCGCGCCACCCCGGCCGCTCATCAGGCGCGGCAGGATGCGGAAGCCGACACCGCCGGCGATCATCGTGGCGGCGCCGATCACCAGGAAGGTGGTCTGCGCGGCACCGGTCTCGGCGAGCTGCTCACCGCTGCCCTGGGCCGACGTGTCGGACGAGGTGTCCGTGCCGGTGTCGGTGAGGGACGAGGAGCCCTCCTCCTGGGCGGAGTCGCCGGAACCGCCGTCGGGGTCGGTGTTGCTATTGCCCCCGCCGGTTCCGTTGCCGTTTCCGTTCCCGTTTCCGTTCCCGTTGCCGTTGCCGTTTCCGTTCCCGTTGCCCGGGTCGGTCGGGTCCTCGGTGGGCTCGGTCGGCTCGTCGGTGGGCTCGGTCGGCTCGGTGGGCTCCGTCGCGGTCGGCTCCGGGTCGGTCGGGATGCCCGGGTCGGTCGGGAGGCCCGGGTCCGTCGGGTTGGGCTCGGTCGGGATGCCCGGGTCCGTCGGGGCCGGAGGCGTCTCGTCGCCGAGGCCGGGGTCGACGTTCACGCCGACACCGCTCTCGTCCACGGTCACGCCGATCTCCAGCGCGGAAGCGGCGCCGGCGGCGGTCAGCGAGGCGCCGGCCGCGATCACGGCACCAGCGGCTATCCGCGCGATCCGGATCCGCGTCTTCTTGGTCATCTGGTTGCTACCCCCAGTAGCTCATCGTCAGTGAGGCGGCGCTCGGGGGCCGTGATCGACGGAGGAGGTAGCTGCACTTGGGCCCCCCGGTTCACATGCGCCCCAGAGATACGCATGCCACGCTTTACCCTTCCCATTTTTCAAAGCAACGTCAAGGCCATTGCGCGCGCATTGTCCAACTAAGCGATCAATGCCGGACATTGAAGTGTGTGAGTGTGATGTAAAACCCAGACATCGGGCACACATCCGGGCACGCAAAAGGCAACTGCCGCCGGAGGGGCGGCAGTTGCCTTGTCGACAAACTTACTTCTCCTGCTGCTTGCGCCAGCGAATTCCGGCTTCCAGGAACCCGTCGATCTCGCCGTTGAACACGGCCTCGGGGTTTCCGACCTCGAACTCGGTGCGCAGATCCTTGACCATCTGGTACGGGTGCAGGACGTACGAACGCATCTGGTTGCCCCAGGAGTTGCCGCCGTCGCCCTTGAGGGCGTTCATCTTGGCCTGCTCCTCCTGGCGGCGCCGCTCGAGGAGCTTGGCCTGGAGCACGTTCATCGCGGTCGCCTTGTTCTGGATCTGCGACCGCTCGTTCTGACAGGAGACGACGATGCCGGTGGGGAGGTGGGTGAGCCGCACCGCGGAGTCGGTGGTGTTCACGCCCTGGCCGCCCGGTCCGGACGACCGGTACACGTCCACCCGCAGCTCGGACTCGTCGATCTCGATGTGGTCGGTCTGCTCGACCACGGGAAGGATCTCCACGCCCGCGAAGGAGGTCTGACGCCGCCCCTGGTTGTCGAAGGGCGAGATGCGCACGAGCCGGTGCGTGCCCTGCTCGACGGAGAGGGTGCCGTAGGCGTACGGGATCTGCACGGCGAAGGTGGTCGACTTGATGCCGGCCTCCTCGGCGTACGACGTCTCGTAGATCTCGGTCTTGTAGCCGTGCTGCTCGGCCCAGCGCAGGTACATCCGCTGAAGCTTCTCGGCGAAGTCGGCGGCGTCGACGCCACCGGCCTCCGCGCGGATGTTCACGAGCGCCTCGCGGGCGTCGTACTCACCGCTGAGCAGCGTGCGGACCTCCATCTCGTCCAGTGCCTTCTTGACGGCGACGAGCTCGGACTCGGCCTCGGCCTTGGTGTCCGGGTCGTCCTCCTCCTCGGCCATCTCGAACAGCACGGAGAGATCGTCGATCCGTCCGCGCAGCGTCTCCGCCTTCCTGACCTCGGCCTGGAGGTGGGAGAGCTTGCTGGTGACCTTCTGCGCCTCGTCCGGGTTGTCCCACAGGGACGGCGCGGCCGCCTGCTCCTCGAGCACGGCGATGTCTGCCCTCAGCTTGTCGAGGTCCAGAACGGCCTCGATCGACTCCATGGTCGAGGAGAGGGACTTGAGCTCTTCGGATACATCGACGACTGCCACGCCTCCAGCCTAACGGCTCCGCCAAGCGGGGGGCGCCGGTGCGGCCGTCGACTGGGGGCTCCGCCCCCCGACCCCCGGCCTCAGCCCGGCAGCCACCCGTCTCGGTGGGTCGAAAGGCGAGGTGGCCGGGGTCCAGGGGGCGGAGCGCCCTGGGCGTCAGGGTGTCGCCGGGGACGAGTTCTGACTGTCCGGGGGCGTGCCGGGGTCGTCGCCCGAGGTGGCCGCCCAGGTGCCGACGCCGGCCGCGGCGACCAGGACCACCGCAGCGACGCCCAGCACGACACGCCGCCGCCGCGTGGCCGCCCGGTGCCGGGCAGAACCGGGCCGGGGGGCGCCCGCGGCCCTTGGCGCACGGGCGGTGCCCCGCGCGCCCCCGGCCAGCTCGTCCGGCGCCGGAACCCGCATCGACGTGTGCGTGTCCCGGTTGGAGTCGGCCGGCTTCGCGCCCGGTACCAGCGGCACCGCGCCCCGCCGCCGTACCGGCGTGGGGGACACCGGCTCGTCCGAGGGCGGGGTCTCGCCCTGCTCCTCCTCGGACTCGGTGTCCGGCTCGTCCACGTCCAGCGGCGGCATGCCCGCCAGCATCGGCAGCAGCTCCCGCAGCCGGGCGCCCAGCTCGGAGGCCCGCAGCCGGGAGGCCGGCGCCTTGGCCAGGCACTGCACGATCAGCTGCCAGAGCTCGTCCGGGATCCCGGGCAGGGGGACGACCGTCTCCGTGACGTGGCGGCGCAGTACGGCACCGGGGTGTCCCCCGCCGAACGGCGTGAAGCCCGCCAGCAGCTCGTACAGGACCGTGGCCAGTGCGTAGATGTCCACCGAGGCCCTCGGCGGCAGGCCCTCCACGATCTCCGGCGCCAGGTAGTCCGGCGTGCCGATGATCTTCGTGGCGCGGGTCCGGCGCGGGGAGTCGATGAGCTTGGCCACGCCGAAGTCCGTCAGCAGCGCCGGATGGGACCCGCCGGGGCCCAGCGGGCCCTGCATGTCCAGGAGCACGTTCTCCGGCTTGACGTCCCGGTGGACCACCCCGGCCGCGTGCGCCGCCGCCAGCCCGTCCGCGACGTCCGCGACGATCGCGACGGCCGCCTCGGGCGCGAGCCGCTTCTCCCGGTCGAGCCGGGTGCGCAGGTCGGTGCCCCGGACGAGGTCCATGACCAGCGCGAGGTCGTTGCCGTCGACGACCAGGTCGCGCACCGAGACCACGTGGGGGTGCTCCAGGCCGAGCAGGGCCGTGCGCTCCTGCACGAAGCGTCCGACGAGTTCCTGGTCGGACGCGAGGTCCTCGCGCAGCAGCTTGACGGCGACGGGGCCCTCGGGTCCCTCGCCCAGCCACACCGTGCCGGCGCTGCCCCGCCCCAGGATCTGGTGAGCGGTGTACCGGCTGCCGATCTTCCGTGCCAAGGCTGCTCCTACAGACGCGTGTTGCCGATAAAGCTACGCGCCGGAAGAGCCAACCTTCACCGCCGAGACGGAAATCACCCGCTGGGTGTCGACAAATCCCCAGAGTCACTCCGGTTCCGGAGTCGTTACTGGCCGGAGGAGCTCCCGCTCAGGTCCCCGATCCATCCGGAAACCGTGTCGAACATGTCGCCGATCTGCTGCCAGTAGCTCTTGCCCGTGCCGATCCACTCCTGCAGCGGGCTCAGTTCCCAGACCAGCCAGCCCGCCACGAACAGGATGACGATCGTGAACAGGCAGCCCTTGAGGCAGCCGAGTCCGGGGATCTTCATCGGGTTGGCGCTGCGCTGCCGCGGCTCACGGGGCTCACGCGCGGGTCGCTGGGGCTCCGGCTGCGGGGGCGGCGCGTACCGCTGCGGCTGCGGCTGCTGACGGCGCTGGGGTTGCTGGGGTTGCTGCTGCGGGGCGTACTGCTGCGGCTGTTGCTGCTGCGGGTTGCCGTAGCCACCGGGCTGCGGGGGCCGCTGCTGCTGGGGGCGTGGCTGCTGCTGTTGCGGCCGGGCGACCGGCCGCTGGGGGCGTCGGCGCAGCGGGTCCTGGCTGGGGTCGAGGTACTGGACCTGCGTCTGTTCGTTGCGGTCGCGGGCCGCGCGCAGCTGGTTCTGCCAGGGGTGCGGGTCCTCGGGCTGGCCGGGCTGCCGGCCCTGCTGCCCGCCCGGCTGGTGCTGCGGCATGACGGCGGTGGGGTCGGCGGCGCCCAGAGGCGCCCCCGGGCCGCCGGTGTGCGGCATGACGCTGGTCGCGGCGTTCGGGTCGTAGGCGTTCGGGTCGTAGGCGCCCGCACCGTGCTGCAGCACCTGCGTCGGGTCGGCGGCGCCGGCCGCGCCCGGGACGGCCGCAGGGGCCGGGTCGGGTGCCAGCAGCGCGCCGACGGCCTCGGCGGCGGCGATCTGCGCGGAGTTCGCGTGCACGCCGATGCCCTCGGCGACGGTGCGCAGGGCGCGCGCGAGGTTCTCGGCGCCGGGGCGCTCGCCGGGGCTCTTGCGCAGGCAGCGCTCGATGACCGTCCAGAGGGGGTCGGGGACCGTGGACGGGCGGCGCGGTTCGGCGCTGAGGTGCTGGTGGAGAACTTCGAGGGCCGAGCCTCCGCCGAACGGGGGACGGCCGGTGACCAGCTCGTACATCAGGATGCCGGCGCCGTAGATGTCGACGGCGGAGGTCTGCGGGCGGCCCTCGGCGGACTCGGGCGCGATGTACGCGGGCGTGCCGACGAACTCGTGGGTGCGGGTGAGGCCGGGCGAGTCGGCGAGGCGCGCGATGCCGAAGTCGGTCAGCATCGGGTGCATCTGGCCGCCGTACTGCTTGAGCAGGACGTTCGCCGGCTTCAGGTCGCGGTGGACGACACCGTCGGCGTGGCTGGCGGCGAGCGCGTCGGCGATCTGGGCGGTGAGCAGGGCGGCGCCGACGGGCGTGAAGGGGCCGTTCTCGCGCAGGTAGCGGTGCAGGTCGGGGCCCTCGACGAGGTCCATGACCAGGGCGAGCAGATCGCCCTCGACGACCAGGTCGCGCACCCGCACGATGTTCGGGTGGGTCAGGCGGAGCAGGACGGAGCGCTCCCGCAGGAACCGCATCACGATGTCGGGATCGCTCGCGAGTTCCTCCTTGAGGACCTTGATCGCGACGGTCTCGCCGGGCTGGCCCTGTACGGCCGCCTCGGCTCCCGCGGTCTCGCGCTGGCGGGCTCGCCAGACGGTCCCCGTGGCGCCGCGTCCGAGCGGCTCCTCGAGGAAGTACTTGCTGCCTACCGGCCGCACGTCATGCGCTCCCTGTTGCTGGCTTACCTGCTTGCTTACCTGGCACCTACACCGGTGTCCGGCGTGCTATGGGTGTTCCGACCCACTGTAGTGCCGTGGTCCGGAGCATCGCGGTGTCGTCTTTCTGTGCGTCTTACGTACCGCTCGCCGTGCACGTTCGAAGGAAAGACGCTCGACTCGATCCCGTTGGTTGCCACAGCCGCGCGTGAGCGATCTCAAGTGGTCACGGGTCGGGCACTGGTCAGGCACTTTTGCGGGCAGAGCCGACCAATCAAGATCATTTGACGATGGGCGGCGGGCGCGTTGTCAGTGGCAGGTGCGAGGATGCCTCCAGTACTGGCCGACGTGCTCGTGGTGGTGGGGGAAGTCCGTGGCGTGGGACCGCGGAGCGGCTTCGTCCTCGTCCCGGGTGCCCGCGCAGAAGGGACCGCTGACGGCGATGCAGATCCGGCTGACCGTCGTAGACCCGCTGGGCCCGCCCGACCGCGCCCAGGGCCGCGCCGCGAGCTGCGACGTGCTGGTCACCGCGCCCGCGGGCACGGCTCTGGCCGCGGTGGCGTCGGCGCTCGCCTCGGCGGTCCCCGCGGACGCGGGAACCCCGCTGGAGCGGAGCCGGGAGGTCGGCGGCGGCCCGGTCGTGCTGTACGCCGGTGCGGAGCGGCTCGACGCCCAGCGCTGCACCCTGGGCGAGCCCCCGCTGATCGACGGCGCCGTGCTGTCCCTGGGCGCCCCCGGCGAGCCGGAGGCGCATCCCGAGCTGGACGACGCGCCGACCCAGCTCCATGTGGTCGCGGGCCCGGACGCGGGCGGGGTCCATCTCCTCCACGGCGGCCGGATCCACATCGGCCGCTCCGCCGACGCCGACGTCCCGCTCGACGACCCGGACGTCTCCCGCCTGCACTGCGCGGTGACCGTCGACCCCGACGGCCGCGTCTCGGTCGCCGACCTCGACTCCACGAACGGCACCTCGCTCGACGGCACCCGCGTGGGCGCCCGCCAGGTCCGCTTCACCCCGGGCGCGCTGCTGCGGATCGGCGAGTCGGCCCTGCGGCTGACCCCGGCCGGCGGGCCGGGGGCGCGGGTGCGGACGACTCCCGACGGTGAGGGGCAGGTGCGGGTGCCCACCGGCGGCGGCGCCGGGGCCGGACCCGCCCAGGCGCCCGTGTCCGACGGCGCACCCGTCCCGTCCGGCCCTTCCGGCAGGACGCATCACGCGTACGGCCCGTCCGGCTGGGGCGCCTCGGCGGGCGCCCCGGGCGCCCAGGGCCACGACCCCGTCGAACCACCGCTCGTCGTACCGGG
The DNA here is from genome assembly GCF_042714835.1 of Streptomyces sp. NPDC058678. Taxonomy (NCBI): domain Bacteria; kingdom Bacillati; phylum Actinomycetota; class Actinomycetes; order Kitasatosporales; family Streptomycetaceae; genus Streptomyces; species Streptomyces sp. NPDC058678. Next base: position 93,097 of record NZ_JBHXSG010000017.1, read on the forward strand.
CCAGGGCGGAGCGCCGCACATCGAGACCAAGGGGGCCCAGCCCTACGGCCCGACGAGCGCCGTCCCTCGGGAGGACTCCGGCGGCAGCGGGGCGACCCACGCCGGGCGGTTCGGGGTGGGTGCGGAGGGCAGCACCTCCGGCGCGATCTCCGGAAACGGCGGACGGACCCACGCGGGCCCGTCCGGGGCCGCCGAGCAGGGCACCCATGTGAGCGACGACACCCGGTACCCCCAGGGCGCCGCCCAGAGCCCCGGCCCCGGCGAGGCGATCGACGGCACGGACCCCGCCGCCGCCCCGTCCCCCGGCGCCGGCCGCCGCAAAGGAACGCCCCTGCGAGGGACCGACGTACCGCCCGGCCTGCGTAAACGCGGCGGGCTCTCGGCGTGGGCGCGGCGGCTGACCGGCGGGCGTGGCGAACCGGAGCCGGCGGGACGCGAGACGTACGACGAGACCGAGGACAGCGTCTCCCCCGCGGCGCGGACGGCACCTCCGCCCCCGCCCTCCCAGGCCCCGGAGACCTGGCCGGACCCGGCGGCGCTGCTGCTGACGGCGCTGGGCCCCGGGCCTCGGCTGTGGGAGCGCGGACCGGGCCACCCGGAAGCACTCACGGTGCGGCTCGGTACGGCGGACCGGGCGGCGCCCGACGGCTCGGGCCTGCTGCCCGCCGTGCCGGTGACCGCGGATCTGCGTGAGGCCGGGGCACTGGGGCTGGCCGGACCGCGCGAGCGGCTCGCCGGGCTGGCCCGCGCGGTCGTCGCCCAGCTCGCCGCGCTGCACTCCCCCGACGCCCTGGAGATCGTCCTGATCAGCGCGGACCGCTCCCGCCCGGCGGCGGAGCGCACCGCCGAGTGGTCCTGGCTGGGCTGGCTCCCGCATCTGCGCCCGGGACACGGCCAGGACTGCCGTCTCCTCCTCGCCTACGACCGCGAACAGGCCAAGGTCCGCACCGACGAACTCCTCCGCCGCCTTGAGGACCACCTGGACCAGCTGAGGGAGCCGGCCCCCGGCCCCAGGCCGACGCGCACGAGCACCGACCCGCGGGCGGACGCCACCGGGGCCGGTGACAGCGGCAGCGACATCGACATCGAGGGCCCCGGCTCCGAGGCGAACGGCTCCGGGGACCGCCGGCAACCGCCCCGCGGTGCGAGCCGGCGCCCTTCCTGGGCCCAGGACGACACGGACCAGGCCAGGGTCGGTTTCCCCGGGCCGTACACCGTGGTCGTCGTGGACGGCGATCCCGGCGGCGCCGCCGTCCGCGAGTCGGTGGCGCGGCTGACGCTGGAGGGGCCGCGAGCGGGCATACACGTCGTGTGCCTCGCCGAGACGGCACCCGCGTCGCCCGCCTCACCGGTGACGGAGACGTACGAGGCGGCCTGCGCGGCGGCACCGGCGTTCCGCGAGTGCGGTGCCGTGGCCCTGCTCAGCGGCGACGTGGCGACGGCCCTGCGGCTGATGCGAGTGGCGCGGGCCACGACGGACGGTTCCGCCACGCCCGCCGACCCCACCACTGCCACCGCCACGTCCTCCACCCCCGTCGGCCCGGTGGGCCACGGCACCGTCGCCGCCGTGGACGCCGTCTCGCTCGCCTGGGCCGAGCGGTTCGCGCGTGCGCTGGCACCGTTGCGGGCGGAGGGCACCGCCGGTGAGCGGCACGCGCGCGTGTCGGCGCCGCTGCCCCAGGCGGCCAGGCTGCTGGACGAGCTGGGGCTGGCCCGGGCCACCCCGGCGTCGCTGATGACCCGCTGGGCGGACGCGGCCGACGACACGGAGTCGCTCGGCGGGCGGGCCTGGGCCGTCCTCGGGGCCGGACCGCGCGGCCCGGTCTGCGTGGACCTCGCGCTGGAGGGCCCGCACCTGCTGATCGAGGGACCGTCGGGCAGCGGACGTACGGAACTGCTGCGGGCCGTCGTCGCCTCGCTGGCCGCCGCCGAGCGTCCCGACCGGCTGAGCGTGGTGCTGATGGACGGCCGGGACAGCGTGGGCACGGACACCGGCGGGCACGGCGAGGGCCTGCGTGTGTGCACGGACGTACCGCATGTCACCACCCACCTCACCGCCAACGACCCCGTGCGCATGCGCGAGTTCGCCCAGTCGCTGAGCGCCGAGCTGAAGCGGCGCGCGGAGCTGCTCGGGCGGTCCGACTTCGTCGAGTGGCACACCGGGCGCGAGGTGTCGGGCCGCATAGTCACCCAGCGCACGGCGAAGGCCCGCGGGGTGTCCGGCGCCGGAGAGCACACCGGGGACCTGGACGCCCCGTCCAGCTCCACCATCCGGCTGCGTCCGGCGGCCGCCCGGCGGCAGGCGGAGGCCGTGGTGCCGCTGCCCCGCCTCGTCGTGGTCGTCGACGACCTGGACGCGCTGGTCTCCCCCGCGCTGGGCTCACCGGGCAGGCCTGCGGCGGGTTCGGTGATACGCGCCCTGGAGGCCGTGGCCCGCGACGGCGAGCGGCTCGGGGTCCACCTGGTGGCCGCGGCCGGCAGCGGCGGCCGTACGGCCCAGTCGGACCCCGCACGTCTGGCCACCCTTCGCGTCACGCTGGACACCCCGACCCCGGGTCCCGACGAACCCGCCCCCGGGCGTGGCCGCCTGACCTGGTCGGACGGCCGGGTGACCCCCTTCCAGGGAGGCCGCGTCACGGGCCGCATCCCGCGCACGGCGACCCTCCGGCCGACGGTCGTCCCCCTGGAGTGGGACCGGATGGGCGACCCTCCGACCCGACGCCCGGTGCGTGAGCTGGGCAACGGCCCGACGGACCTTGCCCTGCTCGCCAGTGCGCTGGAGCGGGCGGCCCGCGAAGTCGCGGCGATCGAGGTGCCGTCACTCCTGTAGCGCCGGTTCGGCACAACTTCAGCCCGTCCGGCGCTTGAGGACAAGGCCGTTCACGCCGATAGCGGGGGTCCGGGGGCAGCCGCCCCCGGCGGACGCGAGCCACAACCGCCCGCACCTGGTCACGAGGGGGTCACGATCCCCGGCTTGACACGCGATGCGCTCTTGCCGCCCCCAACCCGTCAGGCGTAGACCAGATCCACGGGACAGCGCTCGAACGTTCGATGAGGCACGAAGAACGGGGCAGTGATGCGTAGCACGAGCAGTACGAACCGGAACAACAGGGCCGCGAAAGCCGCAGCCACCCTTCTGGCGGGAGCGCTCGCACTCTCGCTCACCGCCTGCGGCAGCGACGACGACAAGGGCAGCGACAGCGACACCACCACCAAGGAGACCGGCACCAGCGTCGCCCTTCCCAACCTGGACGGACAGAGCCTGGAGGTGGCCGCCGTCTGGACCGGTGCCGAGCAGGCCAACTTCAAGAAGGTACTTTCGGAGTTCGAGAAGCGGACGGGCGCAAAGGTGACCTTCGTGCCCGCCCAGGACCCGATCGTCAACTTCCTCGGCTCGAAGATCGCGGGCGGCCAGCCGCCGGACGTCGCGATGCTCCCGCAGCCGGGCGCCATCAAGCAGGCCGTCGACAAGAAGTGGGCCAAGCCCCTCGGTGCCGACGGCCTGAAGGAACTGCAGAAGAACTACTCCCAGGGCTGGCAGGACATCGGCAAGGTCGACGGCAAGCAGTACGGCGTCTACTACAAGGCCGCCAACAAGTCGCTGATCTGGTACAACGCCAAGGTCTTCGAGAACGCGGGGGCCACCGAGCCCAAGACCTGGGCCGAGCTCTTGACCACCGCGCAGACCGTCTACGACTCCGGCGTCACGCCGTTCTCGGTCGGTGGCGCGGACGGCTGGACCCTGACCGACTGGTTCGAGAACGTCTATCTCTCCCAGGCGGGCCCGGAGAAGTACGACCAGCTCGCCAAGCACGAGATCAAGTGGACGGACCCGTCCGTGAAGGACGCGCTGACCACGCTGGCGCAGGTCTGGGGCAAGAAGGACTATGTCGCGGGCGGCGCGACCGGCGCACTGCAGACGGACTTCCCGGCCTCGGTGACGCAGGTCTTCACCGGCGGTGACCAGCCCAAGGCGGGCATGGTCTACGAGGGCGACTTCTCGCAGGTCAACATCGTCCAGGCCGGTGCGAAGGTCGGCACGGACGCGAAGGTGTTCCCGTTCCCGGCGGTGGGCGACATCGCGCCCGTGGTCTCCGGCGGTGACGCGGCGGTGATCCTGAAGGACTCCAAGGCGGCGCAGGCGCTGGCCACCTTCCTCGCCTCCCCGGACGCGGCGACCGTCCAGGCGAAGCTCGGCGGCTACCTCTCGCCGAACAAGAACGTGCCGGACTCGGCATATCCGAACGCGGTGCAGCAGAAGATGGCCAAGGCGCTGATCGCGGCCGGTGACGACTTCCGCTTCGACATGTCCGACCAGGCCCCGCAGGCCTTCGGCGGCACGCCCGGCAAGGGCGAGTGGAAGGCGCTGCAGGACTTCCTGAAGAACCCGACGGACATCGCCGGCACCCAGCAGAAACTGGAGGCCGACGCGGCGGCGGCCTACGGCGGCTGACGCGATGACGTCTGCCACAGCGGCAGGGGGCACCCCGCCCCCTGCCGCACCCAAGTCGCGCAAGAGCGTGACCGGCACCCGCAAGAGCGTGGCCGCGCTGTTCCTGCTGCCCGCTCTCGTGCTGCTGGGCGCGCTCGTGGTCTACCCGATCGGGTACTCGGTCGTCCGCAGCTTCTACGACCAGTCCGGCAACGGCCTCGCCGGATTCGACAACTACGAGGCACTGTTCACCGACGAGGGCATCCGCACCGCCCTGAAGAACAACGTCATCTGGGTGGTGTTCGCCCCGACCATCGCCACCGCGCTCGGCCTGATCTTCGCGGTGCTGACCGAACGGGTGAGCTGGGGCACGGCGTTCAAGCTGGTCGTCTTCATGCCGATGGCGATCTCGATGCTGGCGGCGGGCATCATCTTCCGCCTCGTCTACGACCAGGACCCGGACAAGGGCGTGGCGAACGCGGTGTGGGTGGGCGTGCACGACACGTTCGCCGAGGCGTCCGCGTTCCCGAAGGCGCACCCGGGCCGCGATTCGCCACTGATAGCGCAAGGGGGGAGCTTCGTCACCAAGGCGACGGTCCGCGCCGGCGACACCGTCACGCTGCCCCTCGTGGGCGTCGCACCCGACCAGATGCCCGGCGACGCGAAGAAGGCCGTGGCGCCGCAGGCCGAACCGGGGAAGATCACCGGCACGACCTGGCAGGACTTCACCCGCGGCAAGGGGGTCGGCACGCTCGGCGCGCCCGACCCGACCGAGGTCGGCTACCCCGGCATGAAGATCGAAGCGGTCAAGGACGGCAAGGTCGTGGAGTCCACGAAGGCCGCCGACGACGGCACGTTCACCTTGTCCGAGAAAGCCGACGGGGCCCGGCTGAGGCTCCCCGCGAGCAACTTCGCGGAGGCGTACAACGGCCTGGACTGGCTCGGCCCCTCGCTGGTCACGCCCGCGATCATCGGGTCGTACATCTGGATGTGGGCGGGTTTCGCGATGGTGCTGATCGCGGCCGGGCTGGCCGGCATGCCCCGTGAGCTCCTGGAAGCGGCCCGCGTGGACGGTGCGAACGAGTGGCAGGTGTTCCGGCGGGTCACGGTCCCGCTGCTCGCGCCCGTCCTCGCGGTTGTCGCCGTCACCCTGATGATCAACGTCCTGAAGATCTTCGACCTGGTCTTCATCATCGCCCCGGGCTCCTCGCAGGACGACGCGAACGTCCTGGCGCTGGAGCTGTACCGCAAGGGCTTCTCCGAGGACCAGCCGGGCATCGCGAGCGCCATCTCGGTGTTCCTGCTCCTCCTCGTCATCCCGGTGATGTGGTTCAACATCCGCAGGCTCAGGCGGGAGGTGCGGCGATGACCACACATGCGGACAGGGTCGGCAAAACAGAGCCGGTCGAGAGCGTGAAGGCCAAACGGTCCCTCGGCGCACGCCTCGCGGAGGGCGTCGGCGGCGGTCTGATGCGCGTGTTCCTCATCATCGTCGGCCTGTTCTGGCTGGTGCCGACGATCGGCCTGCTGATCTCCTCGCTGCGCCCGCCGGAGGAGATGACCGCCAACGGCTGGTGGAACGTCTTCGCCGAGCCGTCCCAACTCACCTTCGAGAGCTACGACAAGCTCCTGCAGAACAGCGACATCACCAACTCGCTCGTGAACACCGTGCTGATCACGGTCCCGGCGACGGTCCTGGTCGTCGTCATCGGCGCCCTCGCGGGTTACGCGTTCGCGTGGATGGAGTTCCCGGGCCGCGACTGGTGGTTCCTGGGCGTGGTCGGCCTGTTGGTCGTGCCGGTGCAGGTGGCGCTGATCCCGATCGCCGAACTCTTCGGCAAGCTCGGTCTGTTCGGCTCGATCTTCGGCGTGGTCCTCTTCCACACGGGCTTCGGACTGCCCTTCGCGGTGTTCCTGCTGCGGAACTTCTTCGCGGAGATCCCCCGGGAGCTGCTGGAGGCGGCCCGGCTGGACGGCGCCGGTGAACTGCGCCTGTTCGCCCGGGTCGTGATGCCGCTGGGCGCACCGGCGATCGCGAGCCTGGGCATCTTCCAGTTCCTGTGGGTGTGGAACGACATGCTGATCGCGCTGGTGTTCTCCGACTCCGGCAGCCAGCCGATCACGGTCGCGCTGCAGACGCAGGTCCGCCAGTTCGGCAACAACATCGACGTCCTGGCACCCGGCGCGTTCATCTCCATGGTGATCCCGCTGGCCGTGTTCTTCGCGTTCCAGCGGCAGTTCGTGTCGGGCGTGATGGCGGGCGCGGTCAAGTAGGCAGCACGGAAAGTCACTTCAGGGGGCGGACCACACCGGTCCGCCCCCTTCGTCCACCCACCGTCCCCCACATGCCGTAACACTTCGTAACCAAATCACCTCATCGGCCGTTCCCGGGCAGAACGCCCGCGACGACCCATGGATGTCCCCCATGCCCAGGTTCAGTGTCATCGTCCCCGCGTACAAGGTTCAGGCCTACCTGCACGAATGCCTGGATTCAGTGCTCTCCCAGTCGTATCCGGATCTGGAACTGATCGCGGTCGACGACGGCTCGCCGGACGCCTGCGGCGCGATCATCGACGAGTTCACGGCCCGTGACCCCCGCGTGCGGCCGGTGCGGCTGCCGAAGAACCAGGGCCTGGGCGCCGCCCGCAACGCCGGACTGCGCGTGGCGACCGGCGACTACCTGCTCTTCCTGGACGGCGACGACACCCTCACCCCGCACGCGCTGCGGGCGATCGCCGACCGCCTGAAGGAGACCGGCGAGCCGGACGTCCTGGTCCACGACTACGCCCGCGCCGACTGGTCGGGCCGGACCGTCCGCAACCAGGCCGCGATCCATCTCACCGAACGCGGCCCGGCGTCCTTCGGTCTGGAGGACCGCCCTGGCCTGCTCAAGCTGTTGACGGTCGTGTGGAACAAGACGTACCGCCGGGAGTTCGTCGAGCGCGAGGGCTTCACCTTCCCGTCCGGCTTCTACGAGGACGTCCCGTGGACGTACCCGGTCCTCATGGCCGCCGAGTCGATCGCCATCCTCGACCGGGTCTGCGTGCACTACCGGCAGCGCCGGCGGGGCAGCATCACCCGTACCACCAGCCGCCGCCACTTCGATCTCTTCGAGCAGTACGACCGTGTCTTCGCGTTCGTCGAGCAGCGGCCCGAACTGGCGCGCTGGCGACCGGTGTTGTTCCGCCGCATGCTCAACCACGTGACGGCGGTCTTCGCCCACCGCGACCGGCTGCCGCGCGAAGCGCGGGCCGAGTTCCTGCGCCGGGCCCGCACCCACTGCCGTCGCCACCACGCCCCCGGCCATCCGGTCCCGCTGCGCTCCCGGCTGCGGCACACCCTCGTCCGGCTGGGCCTGCACCGCACGTTCCGCACCCTGCAGCGGGCGTCGGTCCTGCGCCGCCGTACGGTCAAGGCCCTGACGCGCCTGCTGAAGACCCTGCGCATGGGCGCGCTCCGGCTGCATTACCGCGTCCAGCGCCGCCTCCCGCTGCGCGCCGACCGCGCCGTCTTCACGGCGTACGACGGCCGCGGTCACGGCTGCAATCCGGGCGCCCTGGAGAACGCGTTCCGTACGCACGCCCCGCACATCCGCACGTCCTGGGTCGCCCGCCCCGAGCACCACCACACGATCCCGTCCGCGACGCGTCGCGTCAGGCCCGGTACGGCCGCCTACTGGACGGCTCTCGCCCGCTCCAAGTACCTGGTCGGCAACGTCGACTTCGACCGGCGCCTGGTCAAGCGCTCCGGCCAGATCCTCCTCCAGACACAGCACGGCACCCCGCTGGGGCACAAGGGCCTCGACCTCCAGGAGCGCCCGGCGGCCGCCCGCGACACGGACTTCGCGGAGTTGCTGCGGGGCGTCGACACCTGGGACCACGTCCTGTCCGCCAACCGCCACTCCACCCTGACCTGGGAGCGGGTGTTCCCCGGCCGCTACGGCACGCTCGAGTACGGCCAGCCCCGCAACGACGTCTTCCAGCGGGCGACCTCAGCGGACGTGTCCCGGCTGCGCCAGACGTTCGGCATCCCGGAGGGCTCGGTCGCGATCCTGTACGCGCCGACCCACCGCGACCACCTCCGCAGCCAGCACCCGGCCCTCGACCTGGAGCGGGTCCTACGCAGTCTCGGTCCCCGGTACGTCGTCCTGGCCCGCGCCCATCACGCGTACGGCGAGCCCCTGACGGCCGGACCGGCGGAAAGGGTCATCGACGTCACCGACCACCCGAGCGTCGAGCAGCTCTGCCTCGCCTCCGACGTCCTGGTCACGGACTACTCGTCGATCATGTTCGACTACGCCAACCTCGACCGGCCGATCGTGCTGCTCGCGGACGACCAGGAGGCGTACGAGGCGGCCCGCGGCACCTACTTCGACCTGCGGTCCTTCGCGCCGGGCGCGGTCGCGCGCAGCGAGGACGAGCTGATCGACATCTTCGCCACCGGCCACTGGCGCGGCTCACGCTCCGCACAGCTGCGGTCGGCGTTCCGCGAGCGGTTCTGCCCGTACGACGACGGGCGCGCCGCCGAGCGGGTCGTACGCCATGTGGTGCTGGGGGAGACGGACCTGCCGCCGGTCGTGCCGCTCGACAAGCGTCACCCCGTGCCGTCCGCGGCGGCGGCTCTCGGGCACACCCCGCCGGCCGGCGTGCCGCGGCCGGCCGGTCCGCCGACCGTTGATCCGCAGGACTTCGAACCGCGGGCAGGCGTTCCTCAGACCGCCGTTCCGCAGGGCTTCGAATCGCGGACAGGCTTTCCGCAGGCCGTCGTTCCGCAGGACTTCGAACCGCGGGCAGGCGTTCCTCAGACCGTCGTTCCGCAGGACTTCGAACCGCGGGCAGGCGTTCCGCGGGCCGTCGTCGATCGCGTCTGAATGCCGTTTCGCTCCGGGGAGTTGGTATGCCCTCCAGTCCTTCGCGGCCTACCCCGACCCGGCCGTCCACGTGGCGCCCGGCAGGACGGCCCGGCCGTCAGGTCGGCGAGGTCGTGGGCCGGCTGACCGCGATCCCGATCGGCGCAGCGACCGGCTTCCCCGGGGCGTACGGGTGGGTGCCGCCCGGACCGGCGGTGGGCCGGGCGGTGTCGGGGGCCGCCGCGGGCCGTGACCTGGCGGCGTGCTCATGAGGCCGCGCACCTGGGTGCTGGTGCTGGCCGCGGTGTTCGCCGTGCTCCAGCTCGCGAACGTCACCGGCCGGGACACCCCCGACACCAAGAACTACCTGTCGTACGCCCTGGACCTGCGCGGCGACAGCAAGCGGGAGGCGGCGGCCGCCACCATCGAGTACGCCTGCACGGGCCGGGCGTCGACGGCGTACCGCCGGCAGAAGGTGGACGTCGTGCGCTTCCGAGCGCCGGACCCGCGTCGGCAGGTCAGGACGGAGTGCCGGGCCACGGCCTGGCGGGAGGTGGACGCGCGGATGCGGGCGGGGCAGACGGGCGGGCACACCGCGCCGTTCAGTTCCGAGCGGTTCCTGCGGATCTTCGAGGCGCGGCCCGGATACCCGGTGTTCCTGCTGCCGTTCGTCACCGTGCTGGGCGTGATCTGGGGGGTGTGGGCGGCGAGTGTCGTCATCACCGTCGCGGGCGGCGTCCTGGCGTTCCTGATCCTGCGCACCCTGTCCGTGCCGGTACCGCTCGCGCTGACCGGTCAGGCGCTGTACTACGTGCTGCCGTGCGGCACGACCGCCATGCGGCCGATGACCGAGGGCCTGCTGCTGGCACTGACGCTGGCGGCGGTGTGGGGGTGCGCGCTGGTGCTGCACGGGCATCGGACGCGGGCCGGTCTGGTGCTGGTGGGCGGCTCGCTGGCGGCACTGTTCACGGTGAAGCACTCGCAGGCGCTGTTTCTGGGGTTGTGTCTGGCGGGGGCGGGGCTGGTGGTCGGCGTGAGGCGGCGGGGGCGGGAGCGGGATCGGGATGTGGGGCGTGGGGCCGTGGCGCTTGCGGGCGTGGGCTGTTGTGCGGTGGTCGGGACGCTGCTGCTGGCGAAGGTGCTGCGCTACCCGTCCGCGTCCGAGAGCCTCCAGGATCTGCTCGCCAACCACTTCACCCGCCCCGACCGGACCCGGCCGTGGCCGGAGTTCCTGCGCCTCGAGGCCAACTTCTGGACGGAGTGGCTGCGCCGGCAGCTGTGGCAGCCGCTGTTCGTGGCGGCCCTGGCGGCGGGGGCGTGGGGCGCTCTGCGGGGGCACCGCCGGGCGTTCGGCGGGTTCCTGGTGGCGGCTGCCTTCACCGGGGTCCTCACACAGGCCGGGCACCCGGACATCAACATCTGGGGCGACCGGCTGATGGTGCTGGCGTGGCTGCTGCCGGTGATGGGGGTGCCGCTGCTGCTGGAGCGTTTCGTCCGGGAGCCGGTGGCCCTGCCCACGCAGGACCGCTCCGAACGGGCTCACTCGCTGGGGTGACGAGCCGCCGGGTCCGGCGCCCCACCCGTACCAGGTCGTCCAGTTCCCGTTCTGGCGGGTGATGTCGCCGGCGTACTGGCAGGTGCCCCGCTCGCCCGGACGCGGCGCCCGTAACGGGCCGGACGCGGCCCTCGACGAGCGGGCGTGGGCGAGGCGGCTCGCGGACGTCCGCGCCGGCCTCGCCCAGACGTCGACCCGCGCCGAGCGCACCGCCGTCGTCCGCCCCACCTGGTGATGGCGTGGAGCGGGCGGACGGGGCACGTGCCGGCGCGGGTCGGGTGCGGCTCTGTGTGTCCGACCGGGGATTACTCGATGACGAGGTCGACCTCGATGTTGCCGCGGGTGGCGTTGGAGTAGGGGCAGACCTGGTGGGCCTGCTCGACCAGCTTGCGGCCGGCCGCCTCGTCCACGGTGTCGGGCAGCTCGACGCGGAGGGTGACCTTGAGGCCGAAGCCCTCGCCCTGCTTGCCTATGCCGACCTCGGCGGTGACGGCGGCGTCGCTGACGTCGACCTTGGCCTGACGGCCGACCAGGCCGAGGGCGCTGCCGAAGCAGGCGGCGTAACCGGCGGCGAACAGCTGCTCCGGGTTGGTGCCCTGCCCGTTGCCGCCCATCTCCACCGGGATGCCCAGCGCGAGGTCCAGGGTGCCGTCGGAGGAGACGGCACGGCCGTCCCGGCCGTGCGTGGCGGTGGCGACAGCGGTGTAGAGCGCGTCCATGGAAATCCATCCCTCTCGAGTCACGTCTCGGCGGCCTGTCCGGCCGCCGTACGACCACTAGTAGAGCACACAATTCAGTTGTGCACAATTGAATGGCTCGCAAGAGCTATCCTGGAGACATGACCCGCACGCCGACCCCCTCCAGCGCATCAGCTGCCCCATCAGCCCCGGAAGATGACTGGCTGCGCCTCGACGGCCAGATCTGCTTCTCCCTGCACGCCGCCTCGCGTGCGTTCAACGGCGTCTACCGCGTGATCCTCAAGGATCTCGGGCTGACCTACCCGCAGTACCTGGTGATGCTGGTCCTGTGGGAGCAGGGCGAGACGCCCGTGAAGAAGCTCGGCGAACACCTGCGCCTCGACTCCGGCACGCTGTCGCCACTGCTCAAGCGCCTGGAGGCGGCCGGCCTCGTCCGACGGGAGCGCAGCACCCGCGACGAGCGCTCCGTGGAGGTGCGGCTGACCGACAAGGGCGCCGCGATGCGCGAGCCCGCCCTCCAGGTGCCGCGCCGGATCTTCCAGGCGACCGGCTTCGACCTCGACGAACTCCGCGAGCTGCGCGAACGCCTCGACCAGCTCACGTCGACACTGGATTCGGCGGCGCTGGAGGAGAGGCCGGACCGACGGTAGCCCGGACGCCCGGCCCGGCACGGGGAGTCGCCGACACTCCACGCGGAGTCATCACACTTGCCCGCGCCGGACTCCGCCGCCTGCTTCACTGATGACGGGAGCCGAATCGCACACGACACGCAGACGCGACACGGACCACCAAGGCCAACTGACGAGGGGACGGCCGCACATGACCTGGCTGATCACCGGCGGCGCCGGTTACATCGGGGCGCATGTCGTACGGGCGATGACCGAGGCGGGCGAACGGACGGTGGTGTACGACGACCTGTCCACCGGCACCGCCGGCCGCATCCCCGAGGACGTACCGCTGGTGGTGGGCTCGACCCTGGACGGCGAGCGCCTCGCCCGCACTCTCGCCGACCACGAGGTCACCGGTGTCGTCCATCTGGCGGCGAAGAAGCAGGTGGGCGAGTCGGTGGACCTGCCGCTGCACTACTACCGGGAGAACGTCGAGGGCCTGCGTGTCCTCCTGGAGGCCGTGTCGGAGGCGACTGTGCCGTCCTTCGTCTTCTCCTCCTCCGCGGCCGTGTACGGCATGCCGGACACCGAACGCCACGGCGGCCTGGTGACGGAGGAGACGCCCTGCGCCCCCATGTCGCCGTACGGCGAGACGAAGCTGGCCGGCGAGTGGCTGGTCAGGGCGACGGGCCGGGCGACGGGACTGTCCACGGCGTCGCTGCGCTACTTCAACGTGGCGGGCGCGGCGCGCCCCGAACTCGCGGACGCCGGCGTCTCCAACCTCATCCCCATGGTCTTCGAGAAGCTCACGGACCACGCGCCCCCGCGCATCTTCGGCGACGACTACGAGACGCCGGACGGGACGTGCGTACGCGACTACATCCACGTCGTCGACCTCGCCGAGGCCCATGTCGCGGCGGCCCGCGCCCTCCAGGCCTCCCCCGGTCGTGCCCTCACCCTCAACATCGGCCGCGGGGAAGGGGTTTCGGTCCGCGAGATGATCGACCGCATCAACGCCCTCACCGGCTACGACCGTCCCCCGACGGTCAGCCCCCGCCGCCCCGGCGACCCGGCCCGCGTCGTCGCCTCCGCCGACCGAGCCGCCGCCGAACTGGGCTGGAAGGCCAAGCACGACGTCCAGGACATGATCATTTCCGCGTGGGAGGGCTGGGTACGACTGCACCCGGAGGCTGCCCGCGGCTAGCCGCGGCCGTGGGCGGCGCCGCCTGTGCCGTCACCGGCGCCGCCCACGGCTCACGAGCGGGTCGGCACTCGCGCGAATCGGGCCCCGCGCACACCGGACTCACTGAACTCGCCGGCCGGTTGAGCACCTGGACGCCCACGATCGGAGCGCGCCGCTGTCGTCGCCCCAGGGCCGTCCCCAGCAGGACCGGCTGACGGACACCGGCACTGCCCGTGCGAGGCCCGACTCGCGGCCTGGCTCCTGGAGCGGACGGCAGCTGAGCGGCCGGTCGGCACGGTCGTCGCCCTGCCCGGCGGTCGGCGCGAACCGGCCGACCTGCTGGGCGTCACCCGCGTCCCGGTGAACCGGGCACTGTCCCGGCTCCGCGTCCCGGTGAGCCGGGCACTGTCCCGGCTCCGGCGGGACGGCCTGGTCCGGTGGACCGAGGGTGGCCGGAGCGAGGTCGTCGCCCCGGAACTCCCCGCACTGCGGGCCGCCCCCCGGACGCCGACGCTTGCCGCTGGGGCCGACTAGGGCCTGTCCGGCGGATCAAGTCGCAGGAAATCCGCGGCGCCTCATCGACGCAGGTGAGCGGGGCCTGGTGCGTCGAGCTGCAAGGCGGAGGAGAGCGTCGACGCGATGGGGGTCCCCCCGCTCGAGCGAAGTCGAGAGTGGGGGAGTCGGCAACCGACGACAACGCCGCAGACCGGCGTGCCAGGCCCCGCGTCTGCGGCATGATCCGCCGGACAGGGCCCTAGACGTTGTTCAGGTACGTCAGGACGGCCAGCACCCGGCGGTGCCCGCTGTCGCTCTGGGGCAGCCCCAGCTTCAGGAACACGTTCCCGATGTGCTTGTGGACCGCCCGTTCCGTGACGACCAGGGTCTTCGCGATGGTGGCGTTGTCGTGCCCCTCCGCCATCAGCTTCAGCACCTCACTCTCGCGCGGCGTCAGCGAGTCGAGCGGGGTGTCCCGGCGCCGGGTCAGCAACTCCGTCACCACCTCCGGATCAAGGGCCGTCCCCCCGGCCGCGACCCGCTCCAGCGCATCGAGGAACTCATCGACCCGCCCCACCCGGTCCTTGAGCAGATAACCCACCCCACTGCTCCCCCCGCCCAGCAGCTCGGCGGCGTACGACTCCTCCACGTACTGCGAGAGCACCAGCACCGGCAGACCGGGCATCTCCTTCCGCGCGGCGAGCGCGGCACGCAGACCCTCGTCACGGAAACCGGGCGGCATCCGCACATCCAGCACCGCCACGTCCGGCCGGTGCTCCAGCAGCGCGGGCAGCACCTCGGGCCCGGTGCCGACGACGGCCGCCACCTCGTGCCCGGCAGACGTCAGCAGGAGGACGAGGCCCTCCCGCAACAGCGCGTTGTCCTCAGCGATCACGAGTCTCATGGCACCCATGTTCCTACGGGTCCGGCGGGCCGTTCCCGGCGAGGCCCGCTCACAGCGCCTTGAGCGCCTCCGCGGTGCCCCGCGCCAGCCCTCCCAAGTACCCCTTCGGGAGCTTCGGGCTGCGGATCACCACCGACCGCCAGTACAGCGGCCCCGAGATCAGGTCCAGGGCCAGGTCCTCGTCGAGCCCCTCACGGACCTCGCCGCGCTGCCGTGCCGCCGCCACGATCTTGCTGGCGACGCCCTCCTGACCCTCCCGCAGGGTCTTCTGCATGGCCTCGGCGATCTCCGGGTTGCGCGCCGCCTCGGCCTGGAGGTCGGGGATGACCTGCGAGGCCACGGGGTGGCGCAGGGCGCGGGAGGTCACCTCGTACAGCATCCGCAGGTCGCCCTCGAGCGAGCCGGTGTCCGGCGCCGGCAGGCCCATCACCGCGAGCGCCGAGACGACGTCGAGGACGAGGTGCAGTTTGGAGCGCCAGCGGCGGTACACCGCGGTCTTGCCGACGCCCGCGCGGCGCGCGATCCCCTCGATGGACATCCGCGCGTACCCGACGGCCGCGAGCTCCTCGAAGACGGCCGCCCGGATGGCCTCCGTCACATCCTCACGGAGTACGGCGGCACCCGCTGGGGCCCGGCGGCGCGGACGCGTCTGCGGCTCGTCGGCGTTCGTCGTCATGCGGTCCAGCATAGGGGCGTTACGACGAAACGGTTGCGTTCCGACGTCAACTCGGCCTACGCTCACGTTGCGACGATACGGTCCCGTCCCGACGTAAGAAAACGTGAAGAGAAGCGTAAGGAAACGCCGGGCGACGGGCCCACCCAGCCGCACGCACCCCCACCCCCCGAGTGAAAGCAGCGGATGTGAGCCAGGTCCTCCACACACCGCCCCCGACGACGGCGACCGCCCCGGCCGAAGACGACCTCGCGGCCCTCGCCGCCCGCTACGGCCTCTCGGTCAGCGGCGCCCGCCCTTCCCTGCGCGAGTACGTCAGCCAGCTGTGGGCGCGGCGCCACTTCATCACCGCCTTCTCGACCGCCAAGCTCACCTCGCAGTACAGCCAGGCGAAGCTGGGCCAGCTCTGGCAGGTGATGACCCCGCTGCTGAACGCGGCGGTCTACTACTTCATCTTCGGTGTGCTGATGGGCACCAAGAAGGGCGTGCCGGACTACATCCCGTTCCTGGTGACGGGCGTGTTCGTCTGGACGTTCACGCAGAGCTCGATCATGGCGGGCACCCGGGCGATCTCCGGCAACCTGGGCCTCGTGCGGGCCCTGCACTTCCCGCGGGCCGCGCTGCCCATCTCCTTCTGCCTCCAGCAGCTCCAGCAGCTGTTGTTCTCGATGGCCGCCCTGGTCGTGATCCTGCTCTTCTTCGGCGTGCCGGTGTCGGCGTCCTGGCTGCTGGCGATCCCGGCGCTGACGCTGCAGTTCACCTTCAACGCGGGCATCGCGATGATCCTGGCGCGGCTGGGCGCGAAGACGCCGGACATCGCGCAGCTGATGCCGTTCGTGCTGCGCACATGGATGTACGTCTCCGGCGTGATGTGGAGCCTCGATCACCTGCTCAGCAAGCACAGCGACCTGCCGTTCTGGGTCTCGCCCGTGCTCCGGGCCAACCCGGCCGCCGTCTACATCGACCTGATGCGCTTCGCGCTGATCGACAGCTTCCACGCGAGCCAGCTGCCGGCCCACGTATGGCTGATCGCGACCGGCTGGGCCCTGCTCGCCGGAGTCGGCGGCTTCATCTACTTCTGGAAGGCTGAGGAGACGTACGGCCGTGGCTGACAAGACCGAGAACATCTACGACGGCGAGAAGATCCCCACCGTCGTCGCCGACGGCGTCGACATCGTCTACCGGGTCAACGGCACCGGCGCCGGCCGCGGCTCGGCGACCGCCGCCCTCAACCGCATGCTGCGCCGCAAGAAGGCCGAGAAGGCGGCCGGGGTGCGCACGGTGCACGCCGTGAAGAACGTGTCGTTCGTCGCGTACCGCGGCGAGGCGATCGGCCTGATCGGTACCAACGGCTCGGGCAAGTCGACGCTGCTCAAGGCGGTCGCCGGCCTGCTCCCGGTGGAGAACGGCCGCATCCACACCGACGGGCAGCCCTCCCTCCTCGGCGTGAACGCGGCCCTGATGAACGACCTGACCGGCGAGCGCAACGTCTACCTCGGCGGCCTCGCCATGGGCATGTCCCGAGAGCAGGTCAAGGAGCGCTACCAGGAGATCGTCGACTTCTCCGGCATCAACGAGAAGGGCGACTTCATCACCCTCCCCATGCGCACCTACTCCTCCGGCATGGCCGCCCGCCTGCGCTTCTCCATCGCCGCCGCCAAGGACCACGACGTCCTGCTCATCGACGAGGCGCTGGCGACCGGCGACCGTTCCTTCCAGAAGCGTTCCGAGACCCGCATCCGTGAGCTGCGCAAGCACGCGGGCACGGTGTTCCTGGTCAGCCACAGCAACAAGTCGATCCGCGACACCTGCGACCGCGTGCTGTGGCTGGAGCGCGGCGAACTGCGCATGGACGGGCCGACGGAGGAGGTCCTGGAGGCGTACGAGGCGTTCACCGGCGGCCCCGACAAGGCGAAGGCCAAACCGCAGGTGCCGGTCTCCTCCTGACGAGGCCTCTCAGAATCCTCGCTCGTGACGAGGCCTCTCAGCATCCTCGTGGGGCCCCGACGAATCCTCGTGACGAGCCGCACAGGATCCTCGTGACGAGCCCCGCAGAACAAGGGCGCCCCGAGCCTCCACGGCCCGGGGCGCCCTGCTGCTCGTACGGCCTACGAATGCGTCCGCAGCAGCGTCCGCATCGTCCGCATGGCCACCGACAGGTTCGCCAGGTCGAACGTCTCCGAGCCCTGGATCTCGTCCAGAGTCGTCCGCGCCCGCCCCAGGATCGCCGCGTTCTTCTCCTCCCACGCCTTGAAGCGCTGCTCGGGAGTCGAGGTGCCGTTGCCCACCGCGAGGACGTCGGCGGTCAGGGCCGCGTGGGCCGCGTAGAGGTCCTCACGGATGGAGGCGCGGGCCATGGACTGCCAGCGGTCGGCGCGGGGCAGCTCGATGATGCGGTCCATGAGCTGGGTGATGTGGAGCCGGTCGGCGAGGTCGTAGTAGACCTCGGCGACGTCCAGTGGGTCCCGGCCCATGCGATCGGCCACCGAGACGATGTCGAGCGTGGGGAAGGCGGACGAGAACCCGGCGACGCGCGTGGCGACCTCGTCCGGCACGCCGACGCCCGCCAGCTCGTCGTAGATCTTCTGGTACCACTCCAGGTCCGCGCCCCGCAGCTGCTTGGGCAGCTGCGACCACACCTGCTCGACCCGGTCGGCGAAGAACTCGACGGTCTCGGCGAGCTGGAGCGGCTGCGGCCGGTTGTTGAGCAGCCAGCGCGTACCGCGCTCGACCAGGCGCCGCGAGTGCAGCCGGATCCGGGTCTGGACGGCGGCCTCGACCTTGTTGTCGAGCGCTTCCACCGCGTCCCACACGACACCGGAGCGGAAGATCGCTCGGGCCGCGGTCTGCGCCCGCACGATCTCCTCCAGCGAGGCGCCGGTCTCCTCGCGCAGCCGGTGCAGGTAGGTCGTACCGCCCGTGTTGACCGTGTCGTTGACCAGCACGGTCGTGGTGATCTCGCGCTGCAGCGGGTGGCCGTCGATGCGTTCTCCGAACGCCTCGCGCAGCGCGCTCGGGAAGTACGCGTGCAGCAGGGTGCGCAGGTACGGGTCGTCCGGCAGCGAGGTGTGCAGCAGCTCCTCGGCGACCGTGATCTTCGTGTAGGCCAGCAGGACGGCCGTCTCCGGTCCGGTCAGGCCCTGTGCGGCGCCGAGGCGTTCGCGGATCTGGCGGTCGGTGGGCAGGAACTCCAGCGCCCGGTCCAGCAGGCCCTCGCGCACCAGGTGACGCAGGTACCGCTGCTGGGCGTGGAGCATGTCCTTGGACTGGGCGAGCGCGTTGGCGATGGCCGTGTTCTGCGCGTAGTTGTTGCGCAGGACCAGGTGGCCGACCTCGTCGGTCATCTCGGCGAGCAGCTTGTTGCGCTGCTTGATCGTCATGTCGCCGTCCGCGACCAGGCCGTTGAGCAGGATCTTGATGTTCACCTCGTGGTCGGAGGTGTCCACGCCCGCGCTGTTGTCGATGGCGTCCGTGTTGATCTTGCCGCCGTGCAGCGCGAACTCGATCCGGCCGAGCTGGGTCAGGCCCAGGTTGCCGCCCTCGCCGACGACCCTGACGCGCAGGTCGGCGCCGTCGACGCGGATCGGGTCGTTGGCCTTGTCGCCGACGTCCGCGTGCGTTTCGGTGCTCGCCTTCACGTACGTACCGATGCCGCCGTTCCACAGCAGGTCCACCGGCGCCTTGAGGATCGCCTTCATCAGGTCGGCCGGCGTCATCTTGGCGACCTTGCCCTCGATGCCGAGGGCCTCGCGGATGTGCGCGTTGACCGGGATCGCCTTGGCCGTACGGGGGAACACGCCGCCACCCGCGGAGATGAGCGCCGTGTCGTAGTCGGCCCAGCTGGAGCGGGGCAGCTCGAACACGCGGCGGCGTTCGGCGTAGGAGGTGGCCGCGTCGGGCTTCGGGTCGATGAAGATGTGCCGGTGGTCGAAGGCGGCGACCAGGCGGATGTGCTCGGAGAGCAGCATGCCGTTGCCGAACACGTCACCGGACATGTCACCGATGCCGACGACCGTGAAGTCCTCGGCCTGCGTGTTCACGCCCAGCTCCCGGAAGTGCCGCTTGACGGACTCCCAGGCACCGCGGGCGGTGATGCCCATGCCCTTGTGGTCGTAGCCGGCGCTGCCGCCGGAGGCGAAGGCGTCGCCGAGCCAGAAGTTGTAGGTCTCGGCGACCCCGTTGGCGATGTCCGAGAAGGTCGCGGTGCCCTTGTCGGCGGCGACGACGAGATAGGTGTCGTCCTCGTCGTGCCGGACGACGTCGGCGGGCGGGACCACTTCGCCGGCGACCATGTTGTCGGTGATGTCGAGCAGCGCCGAGATGAAGGTCTTGTAGCTGCGGATGCCCTCCGCCAGCCACGCGTCCCGGTCCACGGCCGGGTCGGGCAGCTGCTTGGCGACGAAACCGCCCTTTGCGCCGACCGGCACGATGACGGTGTTCTTCACCATCTGCGCCTTGACCAGGCCGAGGATCTCGGTGCGGAAGTCCTCACGCCGGTCGGACCAGCGCAGCCCGCCTCGCGCGACCTTCCCGAACCGCAGGTGCACGCCTTCCACCCGCGGCGAGTAGACCCAGATCTCGAAGGCCGGGCGCGGCGCCGGCAGATCGGGGATCATCTGCGGGTCGAACTTCATGGAGACGTACTCGTGCGGCTGGCCGCCCGCCGCCTCCTGGAAGAAGTTCGTCCTCAGGGTCGCCTTGATGACGGTCAGGAACGACCGCAGGATCCGGTCCTCGTCGAGCGAGGCGACCTGGTCGAGAGCCGCTTCGAGCTCTTCGAGGAGCGCGTCGACGAGCTCGTGCCCGGCCCGCTGCCGGTCCGGCGACATCCGCGCCTCGAACAGCGACACCAGCAGCCGGGTGGTGTGCACGTTGTGGCGGAGGGTGTCCTCCATGTAGTCCTGGCTGAACGTCGAGCCCGCCTGCCGCAGGTACTTCGCGTACGCCCGCAGCACCATCGCCTGACGCCAGTGCAGCCCGGCGCTCAGCACGAGGGCGTTGAACCCGTCGTTCTCCGCCTGGCCGGTCCAGGTCGCGGCGAAGGCGTCCTGGAACCGCTCGCGCCCGTCGTCACCGAGGTAGTCGCCGCTCCCGCTCTTCGGCTGGGGCATGCGCAGCCCGAAGTCGTAGATCCACGCCACACTCCGGTCCGAGCAGCGCAGTTCGTACGGCCGCTCGTCCATCACCTCGACACCGAGCCGGTTGAGGACCGGCAGCACGGCCGACAGGGTAATGGACTCGCCCTTGCGGTAGATCTTGAACCGGCGCTCCTCGGGGGCGGCGCCCACGGGCTCGTACAGGCTGAGCGAGAAGCCGGTCTCCTCGGTGAGCTTCTCGAGCTGCGCGAGGTCGGCGACCGCGGAGCGCGGGTTGTGGTCGGCCTTGTAGCCCTCCGGGATCGCGTTGGCGTAGCGGCGCAGCAGCTCGGCGGCGCGCTCCTCGCCGAACTCGGCGTTCAGCGCCTCCCCGAACCCGTCGGCCCACGACCGCGCGGCCTCCACCAGCCGCGCCTCGATGCGGTCCTTGTCGGCGTCGGACATCTGCGCCAGCTCGGTGCCCTGCGGGACCCGGACGACGAAGTGCAGCCGGGAGAGGATCGACTCGGTGTTCCAGGCGGTGAAGTCGACGCTGGTGCCGCCGAGTTCCTCCTTCAGGATGTCGATGATCCGCAGCCGTACGCCCGTGGTGTACCGGTCGCGGGGCAGGTAGACGAGGGCGGAGTAGTAGCGCCCGTACTCGTCCTGGCGCAGGTAGAGCCGCAGCCGCCTGCGCTCCTGGAGGTAGAGCACGGAGGTGACGATGGCCTGCAGCTCGTCGACCGGGGTCTGGAAGAGGTCGTCGCGCGGGTACGTCTCCAAAATCTGGAGCAGGTCGCGCCCGTCATGGCTGTTGGGCGAGAACCCGGCGCGCTCCAGGACCTCCTCGACCTTGCGGCGGACGACCGGAACCCTGCGCACGGACTCGGTGTAGGCGGCCGACGAGAACAGCCCGAGGAAGCGCCGCTCACCAACCACGTTGCCGTTCTCGTCGAACTTCTTGACCCCGACGTAGTCGAGGTACGACGGCCGGTGCACGGTGGCCCGGCTGTTGGCCTTGGTCAGCACGAGCAGCTTGTGCTCGCGGGCCTTGGCGCGGGCGTCGGCGGGAAGCCGCTCGAAGGAGGGGCTGACGGGATGGCTCTCGTCGCTCGCGTGGTGCGGGTCGGACCGCAGTATGCCGAGCCCGGTGCCGGGGACGGCCACGAGGGAGTCGTCCTTCCGCAGCCGGTACTCCCGATACCCGAGGAAGGTGAAGTGGTCGGCGGCCAGCCAGCGCAGCAGCTCCCGCGCCTCCTCGATCTCCTGCTCGCGCAGATCGGAGGCGACGGGCTCCTTGGGCATCTCGTCGGCCATGCGCAGCGCCGCGTCCCGCATCTTCTCCCAGTCCTCGACGGCCTCACGGACGTCGGACAGGACACGCAGCAGGTCGGCGGTGATCTGCTTCAGGTCGCCGCGGTCGCTCTCGCGGTCGATCTCGACATGGATCCAGGACTCGGTGTGCGCGTCGTGCGGCAATTCGCCGGTGGGAGGCGGGGTGAGCACCTCGCTGAGCTTGCCGGTGACGTCACGCCGCACGATGACCTGCGGATGGATGACGACGTGGATCCCACGCCCCTGCCGCGTCAGCTCGTTGGTGACGGAGTCGACGAGGAAGGGCATGTCATCGGTGACGACTTCGACCACCGAATGAGCGCACGTCCACCCGTTCTCTTCCACGGTGGGCGTGTGGACCCGCACGTTGGCCGTGCCCTGCGGGCGGTTCTCGGCCAACCGGTAGTGACTGTATGCGGCTCCGAAGATGTCGACCGGGTCGCGGTCGGCGAGGTCCTCCGGGGCGGTGTGCAGGTAGTAGCGCTGGAGGAACGCGAGCAGGGTGTCCCGGTCGGGTGTGCTCGCATCCGTCGTCCCGGTCGGTAGGTGCCCCCCGACCGGGCTGTTCTCAGCTACCCGGGCGGCCCTCTCGAGCAGCTCGGCCTTTGCTTCGTCCAGCTTGGTCTGCATTGTCCTCTGGCTCCTGTCGCGCGCCGTTGCGTGACGTAGGTGGAAGTACGGTCTCTTCCCCTGTGACGTAACGCCGTGACGCGGGGTGTCCGGTCTGCTCCGACGCTATGCCGCAAGGCGAGATGAGCGGGGGGTTATCAGCCATTCTCGACACGCCGGAAGGGTGTGACGCTGCTCTCTGCGGCGCGTGCTTCCGGGGTGTGTACGGCGTCCTGGGGGCTCTTGCGCCCCCGTCCCGCCCGCGAAGACCAGCGACCGCCGCCCGGTCACGGATGTAGTCCGTGCTCCCCGGGCGCAGGGCAGGGGCGACGATGCCCCCGCGAACTATCGCGCTGATCACGCCACCAGGCTATCGCTCCCCACAGGGGGGCCGTCATGAGCCGTATGTGTACAAAACAGGGGGGTGAACTTTGACGTTCCGCACAGGGGCGAAGGACGACATTCCATGCGGGTCATCCTCAATTCCTACTCAAGCGCGGGCGCGCTGTTTGCAACCTGCGTGGTGGTGGGGGACGGCGCGTAGGCGTGGGGAGGGCGGGAGGGGGCGGAGCCGCACGAGGGGCGCAGGGGACGCAGTCCCGCCGGGGTCCGGGGGCGGAGCCCACAGGGACGCAGTCCCCGCCAGGGCCCAGGAGCGGAGCCACCAGGGGTGCAGGGGACGCAGTCCCCGCCAGGGCCCAGGGGCGGAGCCCCACGAGGGGTGCAGGGGACGCAGTCCCCGCCAGGGTCCAGGGGCGGAGCCCCTGGTGGGGTCGAAGGGGCGAAGCCCTTGGGGACGGGACGGGTAGGGGCGGCGGGGGCGAGAAACCGCCCGGCGCCAACCAACCCGCCCCCGGCTCATCGCAGCGTCACGCCGCCAACCGCTCCGCCTCCACCACGGCCTCCTCCAGCGTGTCCACCACCGGCACCCCCACCACCTCAAGGCTCGCCCGCCCGTGCGACCCCCCGGTGTACAGCACGGCCCGCGCCCCCACATACCGAGCCGCCACCGCATCGTCGGCGGCGTCCCCGATGACCACCGTCCGAGCCGGGTCCACCACCCCGACAAGCGCCCCGAGGTGCCGCACCATGTGCTCCGCCTTGCTCCCGCCGGACGGCCCGACCCGCCCGTCAACCCTCAAGAAGTGCGCCTCGATACCGAACCCCCGTACCAACGGCACGAGTTCGTCGTGCACGTACATGCTGAGGATCGACTGACTCCGCCCCGCAGACCCCCAACCGGTGAGCAGCTCCGCCGCCCCCGCGGTCAGCCCGCATCTCACCCGATGCTCGGCGTAGTACCGATGAAAGGTCTCATCCATGACCTCCCACTCGGTCTCGGTGGGCAGCCGCCCCATCAACCGCTCGTAGAACTTCGGCACCGGCACGCAGTACAACGCCCGGTACTGCTCCATCGTGATCGGCGCCAGCCCCAACTCCGCGAACGCCGCGTTCGTCGCCCCGATAATCGCGTCATTGTCGTGGAACAGCGTCCCGTTCCAGTCCCACACAATGTGCGCGCCTGTCTGCTTCCCCATGCCGAAAACGTACCCGCCCTCACTGACAATCAAGAGACCTCCAGCTCGCGGCCGAGCAGAACTCCGCCCTCAGCCTCCCAGCCCCACCAGGTTCGGGATCTCCTGACGGGCGAACCACAGCAGCTCATGGTCCTCGGCCCCGTCCACGACGAACTGCGCGTCGTCGTCCCCACCGTCCGCCGCCGCCAGCGCGTCGGCCGCCGCGGCCACATCCGCCTCCGCGTCCCCGGCATCGACATGCACGGCCGCCGCCTTGTCCAACGGCACACCCCCGGCGACCCGCACCTCACCGAGCGCGGCAGGATCCAGCGCCCCGTCGGGATCGGAGGCCGCCGCACCGTCAGGCACGTCCACGGCGACCACAACCCGCCGTCGCACCGCCTCGGCGTCCGCCGCCAGCAACCGCAGCGAGGCCAGCGCGGCCCGGTTGAGCGCGGCGTACTCCAACTCCTCGATGTCGTCGGACAGGTACCACTCCCGCAACGCCGGCGTGACCGCGTACGCGACGAACGGCCCGCTCCCCAGCTCTCCCGCCTTGTACGCCTCGGCGAGCCCGGGAAGAGTCAGGGGGACGTAGACACGCATGGCTCGCCGCTTCTTTCGTGGTCGAAGGCTCCTCGGGCCCTCCCGGAGGGGCGTTCGGCGCCTCCCGGAGGGCCTTCAGGATACGTCCGCGGGGTCCCCTTTCGAGTCCCCGCCCGCCCCCCTGGAGGCGTCCACCCGACGCCCCGGAAGTCACCCGGTACGCCCCCGCCACGCCGGGCTTTCCACCACCCCGGACCACTCTGATAGGTGAACATTCCGGCCACCCCGGCGAGGACCTCCGCCGCCTTGCCGCCGGGGTCCAGAACCCCGTACAAGATCCCCAACCACGAAGTTACCGCCCGGTACTACCCGGGCCGATCGAGCGGGGACACCGATGCACAAGGTCATGACGAGGGCGAACCACCACCCCGGCGCCCGCCCGCCGGGCCGCCGCGACCCCCGCCGCCCCGGCGGCACCCCGCCCCGCGCCCCGGGCGGGGGCACGCCCCGCACGACCACGCCCGACGGCCGCCCGCCGGGCTCACCGGGCACGTCCGGAACCCCCACCCGCACGAGCCCGACCGACAACCGCCCCGCGACGGCCGCCCCCGGGCCGGCCCCGCTCGCCCCCAGCACCAGCACCAGCACCAGCACGCGCGCCCGCACCCGCACCACCGCCGCTCCTAACCTGGCCACCACCCCCACCAGGCCCACCAGGCCCGACACCGCGGGAAGGCCCCCCACAGCCCCTACGAGGCCCACCACGCCAAGTCCCACCCCCGGGGCCCTGGGAACCCCCACCACCTCCGCCGTCCCCGCCCAAAGCCCCCGCAGCCCCCTCCCCCAGCCCCGCCCCACCGACGTCTTCGCCGACCGCCTCCTCGCCGTGCTGAGCGGCCGACGCCCCGTCCACTGGATGCTCCGGCACACCGCGGGCCGCGCCTACGACGAACTGGCCTGGCTCGCCGAACGCGGCCCCCTGCGCGCCACGCGCGGCACGCTGCCCGTCGTCCGCGACATCGGCTACTACGTCCCCCGCCCCGGCGCCATCGAGGCCTTCGCCCTCATCGGTGCCGGCGACCAGCTGCGTGCCATGGCCTTCCGCCTGGAGCAGGGCCTCGACCTGCGCTGGCGCTGCACGGCGGTGGAGCTCGGCGGCCCCCGCAGGCCGCACACGGACGACGACTGACACGGACAGCCCGGCGCGTCGCACGGCGGTGGAGCTCGGCGGCCCCCGCAGGCCGCACACGGACGACGACTGACACGGACAGCCCGGCGCGTCGCACGCCGAAGGGCCGGGCACCCTCAGGTGACCCGGCCCTTCGAACCGCTACGGCGCCGCAGGCGACCGCACCGTCACTTCTTGCGGCGGCGCCCGCCACGCGACTGCTTGCGCCGCTCGGCGCGCGTGAGGCCGTCGGACTCGGAGCGCACCGGCTCGTCGTCGTCGGCGAAGTCGCCCTCGATGACACCGCCCTCGCCGTCCACGGTCGGCGCGGAGAAGTGCAGCTCCCGGCGCTGCGGGACGTCGAGCCCCTTGGCGCGGATCTCGGGACGCGCACCCGCCTGCGCCGGCACCGCGTCCTTCTTGTCGAGCGACGGCTTCGCGTCCTCGACCGGGACCTCCTCGACCTGCTGCTCGACCTGGACCTCCAGGTTGAACAGGTAGCCGACGGACTCCTCCTTGATGCCCTCCATCATGGCGGTGAACATGTCGAAGCCCTCGCGCTGGTACTCGACCAGCGGGTCCTTCTGCGCCATCGCGCGCAGGCCGATGCCCTCCTGGAGGTAGTCCATCTCGTAGAGGTGCTCGCGCCACTTGCGGTCCAGGACCGACAGCACGACCCGGCGCTCCAGCTCACGCATGATCTCGGAGCCGAGCTGCGCCTCGCGCGCCGCGTACTGGTCGTGGATGTCGTCCTTGATGGACTCGCCGATGAACTCGGCGGTCAGACCGGCGCGGTCGCCGGCCGCGTCCTCCAGCTCCTCGACGGTGACCTTCACCGGGTAGAGCTGCTTGAACGCACCCCACAGCCGGTCGAGGTCCCAGTCCTCCGGGAAGCCCTCGGCGGTCTCCGCGGTGACGTACGCGTCGATGGTGTCGTCCATGAAGTGCTGGACCTGCTCGTGCAGGTCCTCGCCCTCCAGGACGCGGCGGCGCTCGCCGTAGATGACCTCGCGCTGCCGGTTGAGGACCTCGTCGTACTTCAGGACGTTCTTACGGGTCTCGAAGTTCTGCTGCTCGACCTGCGACTGCGCGGACGCGATCGCGCGCGTGACCATCTTGTTCTCGATCGGCACGTCGTCCGGGACGTTCGCCATCGACATCACGCGCTCGACCATCTGGGCCTTGAACAGACGCATCAGGTCGTCGCCCAGGGAGAGGTAGAAGCGGGACTCGCCCGGGTCTCCCTGGCGGCCGGAACGACCGCGCAGCTGGTTGTCGATACGACGCGACTCGTGCCTCTCGGTGCCGAGGACGTAGAGCCCGCCGAGCTCCTTGACCTCTTCGAACTCCGCCTTGACCGCCTTCTCGGCCCTCTCCAGGGCGGCGGGCAGGGCCGCGGCCCACTCCTCGATGTGCTCCTCGGGGTCGAGGCCGCGCTGACGCAGCTCCGCCTCGGCGAGGTCGTCGGGGTTGCCGCCGAGCTTGATGTCGGTACCACGGCCGGCCATGTTGGTGGCGACGGTGACGGCGCCCTTGCGGCCGGCCTGGGCGATGATCGGGGCCTCACGGTCGTGCTGCTTCGCGTTCAGCACCTCGTGCTGGATTCCGCGCTTGGAGAGCTGCTGCGAGAGGTATTCGGACTTCTCGACCGACGTCGTACCGACGAGGATCGGCTGGCCCTTCCCGTGCTTCTCGACGATGTCGTCGACGACCGCCTCGAACTTGGCGACCTCGGTGCGGTAGATCAGGTCCGACTGGTCCTTGCGGACCATGGGCCGGTTGGTCGGGATCGGGACGACGCCGAGCTTGTAGATCTGGTGGAACTCGGCGGCCTCGGTCATGGCCGTACCGGTCATGCCGCAGAGGCCGGGCTGTTCCTTGCCGTTGTGGTCGTGGCGCTTGTAGAGGCGGAAGAAGTTCTGGAGGGTGATCGTGGCGAGCGTCTGGTTCTCGTCCTTGATGTCCACCCCTTCCTTCGCCTCGATCGCCTGGTGCATGCCCTCGTTGTAGCGGCGGCCGGCGAGGATACGGCCGGTGTGCTCGTCGACGATCATGACCTCGCCGTCGATGACGACGTAGTCCTTGTCCGCCTTGAAGAGCTCCTTGGCCTTGATGGCGTTGTTCAGGTAGCCCACCAGCGGGGTGTTCACCGACTCGTAGAGGTTGTCGATGCCCAGCCAGTCCTCGACCTTGGCGACGCCGGACTCGTGGATGGCGACCGTGCGCTTCTTCTCGTCGACGTCGTAGTCGCCGGTCTCCTCGAGACCCTTGAGGGGGTTGCCCGGCTCGCCCTTCTTCAGCCGGGTCACCAGCTTGGCGAAGTCGCCGTACCACTTGGTGGCCTGGTCGGCCGGACCGGAGATGATCAGCGGCGTACGGGCCTCGTCGACGAGGATGGAGTCGACCTCGTCGACGATGGCGAAGTTGTGGCCGCGCTGGACGAGCTCGTCCTTGGACCACGCCATGTTGTCGCGCAGGTAGTCGAAGCCGAACTCGTTGTTCGTGCCGTAGGTGATGTCGCACCGGTACTGCTCGCGGCGCTGGGCCGGCGTCATGTTGGCGAGGATGCAGCCGACGTCCAGGCCCAGGAACTTGTGGACGCGGCCCATCATCTCGGAGTCGCGCTCGGCCAGGTAGTCGTTGACCGTGATCAGGTGGACGCCTTCTCCGGAGAGGGCGTTCAGGTAGGCGGGCAGGGTGCCGACCAGGGTCTTGCCCTCACCGGTCTTCATCTCGGCCACGTAGCCGAGGTGAAGGGCGGCGCCGCCCATCATCTGGACGTCGTAGTGACGCTGTCCGAGGACGCGCTTGGCGGCCTCGCGCACGGTCGCGAAGGCCTCGGGCAGCAGGTCGTCCAAGCTCTCACCATCGGCGTACCGCTGCTTGTACTCATCGGTGAGGGCCCGCAGCTCGGCGTCGGAGAGGTCGACGAAGTCCTCTTCGATGGAGTTGACCTGGTCCGCGATGCGGTGCAGCTTGCGCAGAATCTTGCCTTCGCCTGCACGCATGATCTTGGAGAGGACGGACACGGGGGTTGGTCTCCTTGCCGGTCGGGCCTTGGACGGTCGGTTTCCATTGGACTACTGAGCAACGGCCATCGTATGCGAGGACCCCGCCACGCCGGGAGGCCTGCCGGGACGGTGAGTGCCCACTGCTTCACATCTCTTCGAAGGAACAACGTCCGGGCCCCGCGGATGGTGCCGCACCACTCGGACGAATTGCGCGAATTGTGATCACTCGCTCACGCACGGCAAAGAGATGGTGCCTTCGTCGAACCCCGAGCAGAATCGGCCGATGGACCCCGTCACGCTCACCACCGGCCGCCTCCTGCTGCGCGCCGTCGGCCCACAGGACACCGACGCGGTGTACGCGGCCGCACAGGACCCCGACATCCAGCGCTGGACGTCGATTCCCGCGCCCTACCTTCCCGAACACGCCCGCAGTTTCACCGAGCAACTGGTTCCCGAGGGCTGGGCGGACGGCTCCATGTTCACCTTCGGCCTCTTCCTCCCGGACGGTGAGCTGACGGGCATGGTCAGCCTCACGATGCGCTCCCTGAGCGTGGCCGAGATCGGCTTCTGGGGCGCGAAGGAGCACCGCGGCAACGGCTACATCACCGAGGCCGCCCGCTCCGCCGCCCGCTGGTCCTTCACCGACCTGTCGGTCGATCGCGTGGAATGGCGCGCGGAAGTCGGCAACCACCCCTCCCGCGCGGTGGCGGAACGTGCCGGCTTCGCCTTCGAGGGCACCCTGCGCTCCGCGATCACCCACCAGGGCGTACGACGGGACTGCTGGGTGGGTTCGCTACTGCCGTCGGACCTGGGACTGCCGTCCACGGCACCGTATTTGCCGGTGCCGTCACGGTCGTAGCCGCGAAGCCGCAGCTCATGCCGCGTTGTCAGTCCCACCCTCTATCGTGCGGCCCATGACGACCCTGCGCCCGGCCACCACCCTCTCGGCAGACGAAGCCCGCCGCATCGCCCTCAGGGCCCAGGGCTTCCTAGGCGCCCCGGACCGCCGCTCGGGCGTCCGCGGCATCCTCCGCCACCTGGGCGCGGTCCAACTCGACACCATCTCGGTCCTCGCCCGCTCCCACGAACTCATCCCGTACGCCCGCCTCGGCGCCGTGGGCCGCAAGACGGTCGAGAGCGCCTACTGGGGCACCGCGGCCACGGGCGCGGCTCCGGCACGTCCCCATGCCTTCGAGTACTGGTCCCACGCCGCCTGCATCCTCCCCATCGAGGAGTGGCCCCACTTCGCCTTCCGCCGCCGCGCCTACCGCAGCCGCCCGCACTGGAACCACACGCTCCCCGACGGCACCTACGACCAGGTCATCAAGCAGCTCCGCACCGAAGGCCCGCTGACCGCCACGGATCTGGGCGGCGCGAAGAAGACCAGCGAGTGGTGGGACTGGTCCGGCACGAAGGTCGCCGTCGAGCGCGCCCTCATGTACGGCGAGGTGGTGTGCGTCGAGCGCCGCGGCTGGAAGCGCGTGTACGACCTCGCCGAACGCGCCGTCCCGGACACCCTCCTGCACGACGACCTGACCGACACCGAGTGCCTGCGCCGCCTGGTCCGCCTCGCCGGCCAGTCCCTGGGCGTCGGCACGCGCGCGGACCTCGCCGACTACCACCGCCTCAAGGCCGAACAGGTCGACGCGGTGATCGCCGACTCGGGCCTGGTCCCGGTCACGGTCGAGAGCTGGGGCAAGCCGGCCTGGGCCGACCCGGCGGCCCTGGAGACTCCCCCGCGCGGCCGCCACCGCACCACCCTCCTGTCCCCCTTCGACTCCCTCGTCTGGGAACGGGCACGCACCGAGCGGATCTTCGGCTTCACCCACCGCCTGGAGGCCTACGTCCCCAAGCAGAAGCGGGTGTACGGCTATTTCGCGATGCCGGTGCTGGCCGGCGGCCACCTGGTGGGCCGTGTGGACCCGGCCCGCGAGGGCAGCACCCTGGTCGCCAGGCAGGTCACCCTGGACGGCCCGAAGGCGGTCCCGGCGGTCGCGCAGGCCCTGGTCGAGGCGGCGAGCTGGGTGAACTGCACGGGCATACAGGTGGAACGGGTGGACGCACCGGAACTGCGCGAGCCCCTTGCGAGGGAACTCGCCCGTGCGACCGGCTGATCCCGTCCTTACCGGATTTCGAGGATCTTCTCCCGCATCGCGTACACCACCGCCTCCATCCTGGAGTGCAGCTGCAGCTTCTCCAGGATGTTGCGCACATGGTTCTTCACGGTGTTCTCGGAGATGAACAACTCCTTGGCGATATCCCGGTTGTTCATCCCCGTGGCGACCAGCTTCAGTACCTCCAGCTCACGATCCGTGAGCCGTGGCGCGGGCACGAGACGGCGCTCGTCGGTGCGCTGGATCATCGACTTGAACTCGGTGAGAAGTTTCGACGCCATCGAAGGGCTGATCTGCGACTGTCCGTCGGCCACCGCGCGAATGGCGGTGGCCACCTCGTCGGTGGAGATCTCCTTGAGGAGATATCCGGTCGCGCCCGCCTTGATCGCTTCGTAGAGGTCGGCTTCCTCGTCGCTGATCGTCAGCATGATGATCTTGGCGCTGGGGGCGACCTCCTTGATGGAGGTGCATGCCTCGATCCCGCCGCGCTTGGGCATCCGTACATCCATCAGCACGATGTCCGGCAGCAGGTCGGCGGCCTTGTCCACGGCCTCCGCGCCGTCCCCGGCCTCTCCCACGACCTGGATGTCCTCCTCGGCCGCGAGCACGATCTCCAGGCCACGACGGAAGAGGGCGTGGTCGTCCACGACCAGGACACGGATCGGCTCCTTGCGTGGAGAGCCCGCGTCCGGGCCCGTGGCGACGACGCCGTCTCCGGCGTCCTCGTCCTGCATCGGTCCGAAGCTGTCCGCCATCGTTCCTCCCCCTGAAGGCTGTGGCCTGTGGTTCTGTGCCATCGCCAACCCAAGGCAACGGCCCAGCGGTTGGGCCGGTGCGGCCATGATTTCATGCCGGGACGACACTGCGGTGACAGAGCGGGGCGTGAAGTGGTCGCATACCGGTGCCCCTGGGGGCGCACACGCGCACCAGGGGCACCGGCTCGGCTGTCGGCAGGGTGATCAGCCGCCCAGCATGCCACCCGCCGCGGGGGGTTGCGCCTGGGCGACCATCGGGTCCGTGCTGAGGTGGATGACGCCGTAGTCGTAGGCGTGCCGCCGGTAGACGACGCTCGGCTCCTTGGTCTCGGAGTCGATGAACAGGTAGAAGTCGTGCCCGACCAGTTCCATCTCGTAGAGGGCCTGGTCGAGGGTCATCGGAGAGGCGACGTGGGTCTTCTCGCGGACGATGAGGGGGCCGTCACCCTTCACTTCCAGCGAGCCGATCTTCTTGGTGGGCACACCGTCCGACTCTTCCTCGAGGACGGGGTGGCCGTTCCCGTTGAGCGTCGCCGCGCCCGGAACGTGGTCGGCGACCTCGGCCGCCGTCAGCCGCCGCGCGCCTCGGCGTGTGTGGCGCTTGTCGTGCTGCTTGCGCAGCCGGGCGTCCAGCTTCTCCGCCGCCAGGTCGAGTGCCGCGTACGGGTCGCTGGCCGCCGCTTCCGCCCGGATCACCGGACCGCGGGAGTGGAGCGTGATCTCCACCCGGTCACTGCGGTCGGCCTGTCGGGGGTTCGGCTCCTTGGACACCTCGACGTCGAGGCTGATCACCTTGCCATCGAGCTTCTGGATCTTCTCCAGCTTCAGCTTCTCGGCCACGTGCTTGCGGAACCGCTCGGGCACCTCGGTCTTGCGGCCCTTGACGACGATGTCCACGCAGAACTCCGTTCCCGGATCACTCCGCTTCGCTGCGGAGCATCTCCCTTTTGCACCAGGCTCCGGTGAGCCCCGGAACCTCGGACTCGGTGACTTCCACCTCCTCCCCCGCGGGCAAGATCTCCACTCCACCAGTGCGGGTGATAGTGAAAAACCCACGGCACGGCATTCGGATAGGAGAGGTGTGGCCTGGGCCTTTCTCTCACAACCGAACATATCTCGCCCGGACGGATGTCGTCACCCTCTACCGCGGCCTACCTCCGTTCAGGTGAATTGGCCCTCTCATTACCTGCAACGATGCAAGTTCACAGTCAGTTCCGGTTTATTTCGAAAGAATCCGGCGTGGCAGCGACCACGGCCGCGCGGATCCTGTCGCGGTCATCGCCCACGCCCGCCATTTCCGACGGGGCGGCCACCCGGCCCGTCTCCTCCTCCGTCGCGCCGCTCATCCGGTCCCCTCTGCCTTCCCGGCCTGCCGCGCCATACACCGCCGTTGCACCCTCTCCACACACATCCGCCCCACCTGCCCACGTACGCCCACCACAGCCAACTTCCGTGTGCCGCACCGAAGCCGCGCCACCACCCTCCGCGACCGGCCCCGCGTCCGCGCCAGCACCACCGGCAACCGCGTACCCCGCACGGTTCCGGCCGCCGTACGCCGCCACGTCCCCGCCGGACACCGCCGCCCCCGTGCGCGCCGCCCGCACCGCACGCGCCGCTTCCGTCAGAGAGGCGCCCGTGGTCATCAGGTCGTCGACGAGCACGACCGGGCCGCCGAGGAGCAGCCGTCCGCCGCCGGGGGCCACCACCAGCGCGCCGGCGAGATTCTCGAGCCGCTGCCGGGAGTTGAGCCCCGTCTGGTCGGCAACGGCACGCCCCTGCCGCAGCACGGAAACCACCCGCGCAGGCGTACCCGCCCGCCGAAGCTGCCCAGCCGCGGCAAGCGCGATCCGCCGCGCCGGATCATGCCCCCGGGCCCGAACCGCCCCACGCGAGGACGGCACAGGGACGAGCATCACGACCTCGTCGTCCGGCCCCGCGGCCCTCGTGCCCTCAGCCGCGCCGACCAGCCTTCGCGCTTCCCCGAGCCCGGCCCCGTGAGGCGGTCCCCAGGCGTGCTGCAGTCCGGCCCGCACGGCCCCCGCCAGGGCCGTACCGAGCGGTGTCGCCAGCGCCAGCGCACCTCGTTCCTTGTGGGCCAGCAACATGGCCCGCACCTCGTCCGCGTACCGGGCCGCCGCGTGCACGACCGGCAGTCCCGACGGCTCCGGATCCGGTCGCACCCGGCGCGGTACGGCCCCGCTCAGGACGGCACGGCACTCCGGGCAGAGCACCGTACGAGGCGCCCCGCAGCCTCCGCACTCGGCCGGCAGCACCAGGTCGGTGAGGTCCTGCCACCACCCCCGCATGCCCACCACTGTGCCAACGCCGAGGCCACCCTGCCACCCCTGTGGACAACCGCCTGTGGATAACTCCAGCGCGATGCCGACAGCCGTCCGCACCCCGAAAGCGAGCGACCGCTCCGCCGGAGCGAACCCGGCAGGAACGGCCGCCTCCCTCACACCGCGGCGACACCCTGCCCCGCGGCCCGGCACTCACCCCGGATAGACCGGAGCCGTCCCGTCCGTGTCCACCTTCTGCCACTGCGTCCCGGACGACAGCCGTACGATCCCGTCCTCCGAGTACGCCACCAACGGCAACCGGTCGTCCTCGGACGCGGCGATCTCCTTCACGCCCGTCAGCGCCGCCGGCGCGGGCCCCTCCGGCGTGGAGCCGTCGACCTGGACGTACCGCATCTGCTGCACGCCACCCTGCTCGCGCCCGACCACCACGAGCCGGCTGTCACCGGCCCACGACATGGTCGTGACTTCTTCCATCTCTGGCGTCGCGGAACGCAGTTCCTGGATCGACGGCGCCTCCCCGGCCTTCTCGCCCCGCTCGATCCGCCCGATGAACAGGGACTGCTTGCCGTCCTTCTCCACGACCAGCGCGATGCGCACGCCGTCGGCGGCCAGCCGGATGTCCTTGACGCGCCCGTCCAGCCCCGGCGTCCGCACCGTGAGCGGCTTGCCGGCGCCCTCCTCAAGCAACAGCAGGCGCGGGTCGGCGGGGTCGCGGTCGGCCACCCACAGGTCGCCCTCCGCGTCCCAACTGGGTGCGGTCAGCCGGTCGTTCTCCGTCGGGCCCTTGCTGCTCAGCACGGGCTCCCCGAGCGATCCGCCCGACACGAGCGAGCCGACGTACAGTGCCTTCCCGTCGATGCCGACCCCGGCCGCGCTGTGCTCGTCGCGCGACACGGCGACCGAACGCAGCTCCTTGCCGCCCTCGCCCAGTGCTCCCGGCACCGGATCGGGGTTCGTACTGTTGTTGCCCGCCGGCAGCCGTACGAGCCGGTGTTTGCCGTCGAGGAAGTACAGGTACTGGGGATTCTGCACCGAGCCGCGCGCGGCGACCCCGTCGCCCCCGGTCTCGTTGAGCGTGCACAACTGCTTGCCCTCTGCCTGCAGTTCGACCTCGTCGACCGCGGGGGTGAGGTTCTGCAAGGTGAACAGCAGCTGCGCCGCCATCTCTTCGCACTTGGTCGCGTTGACCCCCGCCGCCCGGTCGTTGAGCGGCACGGTCAGCTTGCTCTGGTCGTCCGGCGTCAACGACGTGACGCCCTTCTTGAGCTGCGTGCCCGTGGGGAAACTGGACCTGACGACCGGGTCGAGCCAGCTCGTGGGCCCGGTGAGCAGGGAACGCACCATCTGCGTCATGGGATCCACGCGCTCGCGCACGTACACCGGATCGGCGACGGCCACGGTCTGCGGACTCGTCCCGGCCGTCGTGTTCGAGGCGAAGTAGTACTTGTTGACGGACGTGTAGTTGCGCTGGAAGTCCGACTTGCCCATGACGACGCCCTGCGGCAGCCCGTCGATACGCCACTGCTTGGTCTTCTGATCCCGGGTGAGGTACACCGACTGGCTGTAGTTCCCGTCGGCCGGCGCGTACGACTGCTGCAGGTCCACCGTGGCGACCCGGTCACCGGTGAGCGGGTACGAGACGACGTTGGCGTCCTCGCGGTCCGCGGCCCGCTCGGGCCCGATGGTCGGCCCGTCGGCGAGCACCGTGGTCGACAGCTCCGGATGCCACTTCTTCGCGGCCTCGGGGGTCAGGTACATGCTCGCTGTCTCGTAGTTCGGATCGTCGCTGGTCAGCGCCTCCAGGAAGCCCTGGACGATCTCCGAGGCGGGTGCGTCCTCCTGGGGCGGCATGGCGAACACCCGCACCTGCGTGTCCTGGCGCGGCGTGGACTCGACGCCACGCAGGTCCCCGCTGTCGGGCATGGACGCACACCCTGCCAGCAGTACGACTCCACAAGCGGCGTACGCCGTCGCGCGCCCCGGTGTGCGCCGGGCGCCCCCCTGGCGGTCAGCGCCCACGAAATGCCTCCCCTTGCTCGTACGAGCCCTCCGACGCGATGTCCGGACGGCTCGCGTTCTCGCTCCGTGGCCCGCCTGCCTCGCTGTCCCCCTGCCGGCTTCCCGCGGACGCGTCGTCCTGCGGCCGCGCCCCTGAAGCGGGCCGTGGCACCACGCGCGAGCCGCTGCCGGGGAGTGCCGTCGGGTCGGCCGTGGGCGTCAGGGCGGACGGCCGGGGGGCGATCGGGCCACGTGAGGGCCCCTGGTCGCCCGTCGGCTGAGCCGGCACGGTGGCGGCCTTCTCCGCGCCCGCGCTCGGCAGCCCGGCGTCGTTGAGGCCACGATTGCGCCGCGAGTCCTTGGGCTCCAGCGGTATCGGCGAACCCCTCAAGGGCTCGTCCGCGGTCCGCGGCAGCGTCAGCCGGAACTGGGAGCCGCCGCCCGGCTCGCCCCACGCCTGCAGCCAGCCGCCGTGCAGCCGCGCGTCCTCCAGGGCGATGGACAGCCCCAGGCCCGTACCGCCGGTGGTACGCGCGCGTGCCGGGTCCGCTCGCCAGAAGCGGCTGAAGACGCGGGTCGCCTCGCCGGGCTTGAGCCCCACGCCGTAGTCGCGCACCGCGATCGCGACCGCCCCGCCCGCGGCGGCGAGCTTGACGACGACATCCTTGCCCTCGCCGTGCTCCACGGCGTTGACGACGAGGTTGCGCAGCACCCGCTCCACCCGCCGGGCGTCGGCCTCGGCCACGATGGGCTGCTGGTCGCCCACCACGCGAATCTGCGTGCCCTTGCGCTCGGAGAGCGGTTCGGCCCCGCTGACGACCCGCCGTACGACCACACGCAGGTCGATCGGCTCGGCCTCCAGGGCCGCCGCGCCCGCGTCGAAGCGGCTGATCTCCAGCAGGTCGGCCAGCAGCGTCTCGAACCGGTCCAGCTGGTCGGCGAGCAGTTCGGCCGACCGTGCGGTCACCGGATCGAAGTCCACGCGCGCGTCGTGGATGACGTCTGCCGCCATCCGCACGGTCGTCAGCGGCGTACGCAGCTCGTGCGACACGTCCGACACGAACCGCCGCTGCATCCGCGAAAGCTCCTCCAGCTGCTGGATCTTCAGCTGCAGATTCTGCGCCATCTTGTTGAAGGCCTCACCGAGCCGGGCGATGTCGTCCTCGCCGGTGACCTTCATCCGTTCCTGAAGCCGCCCGGCGGACAACCGCTCGGCGATGCCGGCCGCCATCCGCACCGGGGTGACGACCTGCCGCACCACCAGCCAGGCGATGGCCCCCAGGAGCACGACGACGAAGAGGCCGGCCGTCGCGAGGGTCCCCTTGACCAGGCTCAGGGACTTCTCCTCCTGGGTGAGCGGGAAGAGGTAGTACAGCTGGTACGGGTCGCCGTTCGGGTCGTTGACCTGCTTGCCGATCACGAGGGCCGGCTGGGACTCCTTGGCGGCAGCGTTGTCGTAGACGATCCGCGTGTAGCTCTGGGCGGCCGTCGACGGCCTGCTGTCGACCCGCTCACGCAGGTCCTCGGGCACACTGGCCGACCAGTCGACGTCACCCGAGGCACGCGGCCCGCGTCCACCGCCGCTGTCGTCGCCCGCGGGCAGCGTCACCACGTCGAAGGCGCCCTGGCCACCGCTGGACAGCGACTCCACCAGGACGCTCATCCACGGGATGACGTTCTGCTCGGCACGGCCGTCCACCGGAGCGCCGTCGTCACCGGTCCCGGCCGCCGCCTCGTCGGACTTCTGCTTGGCCACCGCGAACCCACCGGTGGCCTGGCTCTGCGAGGCCTTCACCTTGGCGTCCAGCAGCCCGTTGCGCACCTGCCCGATGACGACGAAACCGAGCAGCAGAACGACGCCCAGCGACATCAACAGGGTGGTGACGACGACCTTGAGCTGGATGTTGCGCCGCCACAGCCGCATGACCGGCAGCAGCGGCCGACGCACCCAGCGCATGAAAAGGCGCAGGACCGGGCTGCCCTGGACGCCGCCCTGGAGCAACCCGCCCTCGAGGAACCGGCCCCAGCGGGAGCCGGCCGTCTTCCGGCCGACAGGCCGCCCGGCGCTGGCCCCGGACCCGCCGGGCGCCGAAGCGGCACTGTCTTCGGACATGTCAGCTGGGCCCGGCCTTGTAACCGACGCCACGCACGGTCACCACGATCTCCGGCCGCTCCGGGTCCTTCTCCACCTTGGAGCGCAGCCGCTGCACATGCACGTTGACCAGGCGCGTGTCGGCCGCGTGCCGGTAGCCCCACACCTGCTCGAGCAGCACCTCACGCGTGAACACCTGCCACGGCTTGCGCGCGAGCGCCACCAGCAGGTCGAACTCCAGCGGCGTCAGCGCGATCGACTGCCCGTCCCGCTTCACGGAGTGTCCGGCCACGTCGATGACCAGGTCACCGATGGCGAGCTGCTCGGGCGCCGGCTCCTCGGACCTCCTGAGCCGCGCCCGAATGCGGGCAACGAGCTCCTTCGGCTTGAACGGCTTCACGATGTAGTCGTCGGCACCGGACTCCAGGCCCACGACGACGTCGACGGTGTCGCTCTTCGCCGTGAGCATCACGATCGGCACCCCGGACTCCGCCCTGATCAGACGGCACACCTCGATACCGTCCCGCCCGGGCAGCATCAGGTCCAGCAGCACCAGATCGGGCTTCGCCTCACGGAAAGCGGCCAGCGCCTTGTCGCCGTCGGCTACGAAAGACGGCTCAAAACCTTCACCACGCAGCACAATGCCGAGCATCTCGGCCAGTGCGGTGTCGTCGTCGACGACAAGGACTCGTCCCTTCATAAACGACATCATCCCATTCTCGTAACAGTGACCGGGGCGCTGGTGAGCAGGGTCACCGGCCTGTGACCATAGTCGTACTGAACCGTCACTGTCTGCCCCCGTCCGTCGGTGTTGATGTCAGCACTGATGTCAACACCGACGGTGCCAGGGTCAACCCAGGGCACGACTGACGTCGCATGGGTTGTCGAGGGGGGCAGATGCCTGACAGCACTGATTGGCTCAGCGCGGCAGGGGGCATCGTTGGTGCCATTGGCGGACCTGCTGGCCTGTGGGCCGCCTGGAACCAACACCGGATGAACCAGCGCCGCCGGTACGGGCCACCGGAAGAGCTCATGGGCCTATTGGGCAAGATCATCGACGTTGCCCACGACATCACCCTCAGTTACCGCGACGCGGCTTGGTTGAGCGCTTCCGGCTTGAGCGCTGCGCGCGACCGGACGGACGAACTGTCTCATTTGGTCACTGATTCACTGCTTCGCCATGAGCTTGGACTTGTCACCGCAAACGCTGGCCTGGTACTCGGGGCGGTCACGCATGAGCACCAGTCCCCAGAGCGAAGAGTGACGACAGTCACGCAACAAGCGCAGTACGCAGCCGAGCTGGATCGATGGGCCAAAACGGCGCTGCTGGGGCTCCGACGTCGACTATGAACCTAGTCGTGACGGGCGAGCTTGATCGCAGAAACGAGCAGGATCACGGCGAGCACGGGGATGAGCAACTGGTCCGAGAACACGCCGAGTAGCAGTCCGCCTAGCACTGCCCCAGCGATCGAGCCTGCGGCCATGACCACGGTGAAGCGGAGATTCGCGCCCAAGACCGTGAAACTGCCGTCGCGGCTGTAACGGGCGAAAGCGACCAACATGGTCGGCAAGGACACCAGGAGTGACAGGCTTCCGGCCGTTTTGATGTCCACCGCGAACAGCAACACGATCGTCGGGATCAGCAACTCACCCCCTGCTACGCCCATGATCGCCGCGACCACCCCGATGCCGAAGCCCGCCGCGACCCCGCTGGGCACCTGAGCCCACAGGGGAAGGTCGAGCGTCTCCAGGATGGTGAAGTGTGTGATCAGCAAGGCGGTAGCCATGAGCACCATCAACGCCGCGAGCACCTTGTAGAGGGTTGAGCTGCGCATCCGCACCGCCCACGTCGCGCCAACCCAAGCACCGAGCAGACTGCCAGCCAGTAGGTTGACCGCGACGGGCCAGTGCTCCGCCACGTCGGAGGCCGGGACCGCTGCCAGTCGAGCGGGCAGGGCGACCAGGACCACGACCAGGCTCATCGCCTTGTTCAAGATGACCGCCGAGAGCGCGGCGAACCCGAACAGGCTGATCAGCAGCGGCAGGCGAAACTCTGCGCCACCCAAACCGATCATGCCGCCCAGCACGCCGACGGCCGCCCCCGCTGCGAACGCCAACGGCATCGAGTGCGGCGAACGCACAGCAACGAGATCCTTGTCGGTGGCCATGACGGGCATCTTCGCTGGTCGCTGCCTCTGTCCGCCAGGGCGGTCCCTCTCCTTACGGCCGGTTCGTGTGGTCGGCGGTAGAGCGTGCTCCCCACACCAACCCACCACTCTCCCGGCTCCCATCCCGTCTGCCGTCGACCCACACACCGTGGAGCGGGCGTGGTTCAGGGCGTCAAGGTGGAGCGCGCCACTGTACGAACGACCTTGACGCCCTGGGCCGCGTCCGCTCGGCTCTGCCTGGGTCGATGGCAGACGGGATGGGAGCTCCCGCACAAGCCGCTCACGGCCGGCACTCGCGAACGGCGCCCCCGCCATCCTGGAGCCTGAGCGCCCCCGCCGGAGGCATGTCCTTGACCTGCGGGCGACTCCCCCGCTTCTGCCCCGCAGCACGTAGCGCGCCGCCGGGCGCGGCCAGCCGGGGCGCAGACAGGAGGCAGGCCGCGCCGCAGAGGCGGCGCGCGCCCGCGCCGTGCGCGGGCCTTGATGAAGTAGGGAAAGTTCTACCGCGCCCTCGTGATCGCTTGGATCGGGAGGTACCTACTCACGGTGGGTGGGTACGGCTACGCTGGACCATCACAGCAGGCAACTAACTGGCCTCACAGGCTGCAAGGAGTGTGCCCACCGGATGGGACCGAAGTCAGAGAGGGTCTACCGCACGATCCGTGAGTGGATCTCGACGGGGAAGTACCTACCTGGCTCCAAGCTCCCATCTGAGCGAACTCTGTCCGAGGAACTGGGCATCGGCCGTACGGCGCTGCGCCAGGTGCTGGCCAAGCTCGTCGCTGAGGGCGTGGTCGAGGTACACGGCCGTAGCTCCTACCGGGTCCCGGACCGGTCCGTGACTACCGAAGCGCCGACGGATGTCGAGCCTTGGCAGATCCATGGCGAGCGGACGGTGTACGACAACCGCTGGGTGAAGCTCAGTCTCGTCGACGTCGAGCCTCCCGGTGTTGACCGCTTCGAGCATCACGTAGTGCGCCTGCACCACGTCGCCATTGCTGCCGTGATCGACGACCAGGACCGCGTCCTGATGATGTGGCGATACCGCTTCGTCCCCGAGGCCTTCGGCTGGGAGCTGCCCGGTGGCATCGTCGACGAGGGCGAAGACCCTATGCAGGCGGCGCTACGTGAAGTCGAGGAAGAGACTGGCTGGCGGCCGGACGCTCTTGAGCACGTGGTGACCTACCAGCCCATGGTGGGCATGGTCGACTCGCCACACGAGATCTTCGTAGGTCAGGGCGCGAAGATCGTCGGGGAGCCGACGGACCTGGAAGAGGCGGGGCACATCGCTTGGGTGCCTCTCGCTGACATTCCTGGACTCATGGCCCGCGGTGAACTCATGGGCTCGGGAACGCTCGTGGCGCTACTCCACGTACTCGCGTCCAGGAGTACCGGAGCCTCCCCTACAGCTGCTGCGTGAGCTGCTCGATCCGACGCCGATAACGCACTGAACCCGTACGGCTCGCCAACAGTCGGGCCTGCCGCAAATGGTCGTTCGCCTGGTTGTATTCGCCGCGGGTCATGTGCGCCTGTGCGAGATCGCAGCGCAGTCCCGCCGACGCCCGTATGAAGGTGGGGTCTGCGGAAGCAACGGCGTCGTACAGGCTGGCCAACGCTTCGTCGTCGCCTATCAGGGCGAGTGCGTTACCGCGCCACCTACTGAGGTGCCCTTCGTTCAGGAAGATGCTCAGCATGTCCGCGTCGCGGGCCTCCTCCCCCGACGGCAGGTATCGCATCGCATTTTCGAGCGC
Organism: Streptomyces sp. NPDC058678; assembly: GCF_042714835.1. Lineage (NCBI taxonomy): Bacteria > Bacillati > Actinomycetota > Actinomycetes > Kitasatosporales > Streptomycetaceae > Streptomyces > Streptomyces sp. NPDC058678. The sequence continues at coordinate 134,933 of NZ_JBHXSG010000017.1, forward strand.
CCGCCGGCAGTCGTCCGGCATCCCCGCTCGGGCACAGATCTCGGCTTCGGCCGCGTACAGCCATGCCCTGAGGCGGGGTGACAGCGCCTTGCCACCGACGCGTTGGGCATCCCGTACCAGGTGGACCGCGACGGAGGCCCGACCCGCATCGCACAGAACGTACGCCTGCTCGGCCGTGGCGTGGGCGAGGTACATCGGCTCGTCGGCCTCCTGAGCCGCCCTCTTGCCCAACTCGTAGTGTCGCCAAGCGCGTTCGACGGCACCAACGTCCAGTGCCTGCCAAGCGGCCATGGTCGCCGCCCCAGCCAGCGCGAGAGCGACCGGCCGCCGAGTCTCGGGGAGTACCGCGAAGGTGAGCGCTTCCTCCAACGTCGCCAGATGGCCCGTCACCTGGTCGACGAAGCTCGAGGCCCCGAGTTGCCGGTCCATGGTCCGGAAGAGTTCCGTCTGATCCATGAACGTCTTCACCATGGTGAGGCTGACGCTGCGGGAAGCGTCGATACGGCTCATAAGCTCGTCGTACCCGTCAGCCGCTACAGGGGCGGCCAACGCCTCTGCTCTGCCGTGAAGCTCGTCATCGGTGATGCCGAGAAGCGCACGAAGGATCTTCGCGTAGCGGGCTGAGATCGAGCGGCGGCCGTTCTCCCACTCCGAGACGTAGACCCGCAAACTGGCCGTGGACGCGACGGTGAGCATGTGTTGGCGCGCATGGCGCTCGATCTCTCGGACCAGCCGCTCCTGCGACCACTCCCGCGCACTCCTCGCTGCCTTGAGTCCGTTCGTCACGTCGCCTCGCCCTGCATGTGGTTGCCAAGCCCTAGTAGCAGCATGCCTCACATCCCCGCAGGTCGGCAGGGGTTAACGGGTCGGGTGTTAACCCCTGTTGGCTACCGGGACGTTGGCAGAAACGGTTCTCTAGAAGTGTCGCAGGTAGGCGAGTTGAAGGGCCGGACCGACGACACCGCTTGACATCTGGTGCGCACCAGATGCAACCTACTGGTGCGCACCAGAGGGAAGCGCGAACACTCGTGGCATTGCTACGCATCCAAGTCAACGCACAGGAGCGGCGACCCACCGCCAAGCAAGTACGCCGCTCCCGTCCCTGAAAGGGAGTTCCATCATGCGTCAGATCCCCGTCGACACCTCCAACGCGACCGTGATGGTCGCCAAGGCTCCGCAGCCGAAGGTCAAGGACCGTCGTACCGGTGAGATCGCCCTCGACAAGGACGGCGTCACTCTGATGACCGTGGAGGTCATGTTCTCCACGCCGGACGAGGTGGAGATCCTCAAGCTCACCGTCCCGCAGCCGGGAGTCTCGGAGGAGCTGACCATGGGCACCCCGGTCGCCCTGACCGGCCTGGTCGCCTCAGCGTGGGAGAACGAGTTCAACGGGCAGAAGCGGCACGGCATCGCCTTCCGCGCGGTTGCCGTGACCTCGCTCGCCGCTGCTGCCTCGCAGTCCAAGGCTGCCTGATCATGACCTGGTTCATGGTCGCTCTGGTGCTGGTCGTCGCTGCCGCAGTGATCCTGCGGTGGCGGCGCCCCGCCTGGTACTGGCTGACCTTCGGGGTCACCCTCGCCACTCTGCGGGTCCTGGTCCGCTACGCCTCGGTCATGGACGCCTGCGGCCTGACGGTCCCGCCCTCTCGCTGGCGCCTGGCCTTGGCCCGGATGGCAAACCGGCCCGTTCCCGAGTCCCGTCCGCCGCGCATCCTGCGGATCCGCCCGACCCGCACCGGCCTGGTCCTTCGGCTGGGCCTTCGCCCCGGCCAGGACGCCTTCGACGTCGCGGCGGCCTCCGACCGGCTGCGCCACTCCTTCAACCTGTACGGCGTCACCTCGCGCGAACTGCGCTCCGGTGTGGTCGAGGTACGGATGACGGGCTACGACGTCCTCAAACGGGTGCAGATGCCCGCCCGGACCGACACCCGACCCATGCGGGTCCCGGTCGCCCTGCGCGAGGACGGCTCGGTCCACTACCGCGACTACCGGGCCGTCCCGCACGGGCTCACCCTGGGCGCCACGGAATCCGGGAAGTCCGTCTACCAGCGCAACCTGGTCGCCGGACTCGCCGCCCAGGACGTGGCCCTCGTGGGCATCGACTGCAAACAGGGAGTGGAACTCTTCCCGCTGGCAAGGCGCTTCTCCGCGCTCGCCGACAACCCGGACACCGCCCTCGACCTCCTGGAAGCCCTCGTCTCCCACATGGAAGACGTCTACCAGCTCATCCGCGCCCAGCAGCGCATCAGCGTCGCGATACCGGACGCGGAGATCGCCGCCGACATCTGGGACCTGCCCGCCGACCTGCGCCCCGTCCCGGTCGTGGTCCTGGTCGACGAGGTCGCCGAACTCGCCCTGTTCGCTTCGAAGGAGGAGGAGAAGCGGCGGGACCGCATCATCACCGCCCTGGTGCGCCTCGCCCAGCTCGGCCGCGCCGCCGGCATCTACCTGGAGATCTGCGGGCAGCGCTTCGGCGCCGAACTCGGCAAGAGCATCACCATGCTCCGCTCCCAGCTCACCGGCCGCACCGCCCACCGCGTCAACGACGAGACCTCCGCCAACATGGCCTTCGCAGACATCTCCCCGGACGCCGTCCTGGCGGCCGTCCAGATCCCCACCGACATGCGCGGGGTCGCCATCACAGGGGACTCCTCCGGCGGCTGGGCCCGCATCCGCGCCCCGCACACCTCGCTGCGCGAAGCCGTCAACATCTGCAACAAGCACGCCGACCGCGTCCCGGACCTGCCCGCCCTGGCAGCCTTCCGCCCCGCGGTTGCCCCGCTGCCCCCGGCCCGCGTGCCGCTGTCCAAGACAGCCCCCGCCACCGCCTGACCCACCCCCGCACTCCGGTCGGCGCGACCGCCTCGCGCCAGGTCCCTACCCCTCCCATGCCTCATCACCGGAAGGAGCCGTGATGGCCCGCACCGCCCTCCGCGTCGACGCCGTGCTCGTCCAGGCCGTCATTGCCGGGGCACTGTCCTTCGCCCACCTCCACGACCTCGCCGCCGCTGCCGGACAAGACGGCTGGAAAGCCTGGGCCTACCCCATCTCGGTCGACCTGCTCCTGGTCGCCTCCTGGCGGCGGCTGCGCTCCGATGGCCCGTCCCGGCTGGCCTGGTGCTGGTTCGTGATCGCCCTGGTGGCCTCGCTCGGCGCCAACGTCGCCACCGCCGGGCTCCTCAACCTCCAGCAGGTACCGGCCTGGCTGCGCATCCTGGTCGCCGCCTGGCCCGCCCTGGCCTTCATGGGCGGCACCCTCCTCGCCCACTCCGCCCCCGGCCACCCGGAACCAGAAGTGCCGGCCGCTGCACCCAACCCCGAACCGGTCGCCTCACCTGAGCCAGAAGTCATCCCGGCCGCAGTGACCGAGACCGAGGAACCTCCCGCGCTTCCGGCCGCCGAACCCGTCCGCGCTGCGCCTGCTGTCCCGGCTGCTTCGGTCCCGGCCGCGCTGGTGGACCACGCCCGCAAGGTCGCCGACGACCACCAGACCCGGACCGGATCGCCGATCGACACCGACACCCTGCGCGCCCGCCTCGGCGTCCCGCCCCAGCTCGCCGATGCCATCGCCGCCCAACTCGCCTGACCTCAGAAGGGAGCAAGACCGATGCTGCGTGACCCCGCCGACCTGAGCGTCTCCGACTACCTCGACGGCGCACGCGCGATGCACGCAGCCGGACGCCCCTACCTGGCCTACCTCCTCGCCGAGGAAGCCGCCCAGCGCACCGCCGACCCGGCCACCGCCGCCGGTATCCGCGCCCAGTTCCCCGCCCCCACCCGGAAGGACTGACCGACATGCCTGCCCGCGACCACTTCCACTCCGTGATGCGGATCGGCCCCGTGCAGATCGGCACCCACCGCGACCGCCACGGACGCACCAAGCACGCCGCCGTGTGCACCAACGACCGCTGCGGCTGGTCCGCCGACTACTCCAGCCAAAGCGCCGCACAGCTCGCCGCCCGCACCCACCGCTGCACCGCCCGATAGGAGGCCACCGCCATGGAAGTCCCCCTCTGGTTCGCCCTCGCCGCTGTCGGCTACCTCGGCATCAAGCTCATCCGCCCGCCGCTCTGGCTGGTCCTGGTGCTCCTCCTCGGCGGCTACCTCATCGCCGACAGCCTCCTCGCCCCCGTCATCGACACCGCCATCAAGTAACCACCCTGAAAGGAGATCGCTGATGTTCCACCCGAAGATCCCGACCATGCCGCAGCCGACTGGCTTCACCACTGCGCCCGCCGTTGTCGAGCCGACCGCCGTCGTCCCGCAGCAGGCCACCGCCCCCGCACCGGTCACCCCCGTACCCGCTCCGGCTGCGGCGTCTGCCCGGCCCACCGTCCAGCTCACCCCGGGCGCCGTCGTCGCCCTGGTCGGTGGCGGCACGGCCGTGGTCCTGGTCGTCGGGGCCGTCCTGGTCTCGATGCTCCTCGCGGTCGCCATCACCGGCGCCTCGGTCGCCATCTGCGCCCTGGTCATCCGCTCGCTCATCAACAGCGAAAGCAAGCGGCACTGACCGGCCCCCGGGCGGCCTCAACCGCCAAGCATCCGCCGCCCGGGAGCCCTGCCCATTCCGAACCCGAAGAGCCGGAAGGAACCCCCAGCATGACGCACCGCACCACAACGCCGCCCCGAATCTGCTCCCACTGCGACGGGCACGCCTCCGCCGCCATCACCCTCGGCGGCCGCGACCAGCACGGCCACCTGCGCACCATCACCGCCCACTGCCCGGCCTGCCACGGCACCGGCACCCGCCCGGTCCGCACTCGGGAGGGCGCCCGTGCCTGACCTGCTCCTCGACCCGGTCACCCTCGGCGATCTGCTGAGGGTGGCCTCGGCCGACAACTACGACCGCTGGCACGAACAGATCCGCCGCACCGGAGGCTGCGCCGACCCCATCCACCTCACCGGCTGGACCCTCGCCAAAGACAAGACCACCGGCGAGACCCTGCACCACTACTCCACCGACAACGAACCCGGCGGACGCCTCCGCGTCGCCTGCGGCAACCGCCGCGCCTCCCGCTGCCCCTCCTGCGCCTGGACGTACGCGGGCGACACCTACCACCTCATCCGCGCCGGACTCGCAGGAGACGACCGCCGCGACATCCCCGCCACCGTCCGCGACCACCCCCGCGTCTTCGCCACCCTCACCGCACCCTCCTTCGGCCCCGTCCACAACCGGCCCGACCATGGCACCTGCCGCTGCGGCACACGCCATCCCGCCGACGACCGGACGCTCGGCACGGCACTCGATCCAGAGACGTACGACTACGCGGGCGCCGTCCTCTTCAACAACCACGCAGGTAACCTGTGGCAGCGCTTCACCAACCGGCTCCGCCGCGAGATTGCCGCCCGCGCCGGCATCACCCAACGCGAACTCAAGGAAGCCGCCCGCATCTCGTACGGCAAGGTCGCCGAATTCCAGAAGCGCGGTGCCCTGCACTTCCACGCCGTGATCCGGATCGACGGCCCCGAGGGACCCGACACACCGCCTCCGTCCTGGGCGACGGTCGACCTCCTCGCCGACGCGATCCACGCCGCCGCCGCGCACTCCTACACGTCGGTCTCGGTCCCCGCCGCCGACGACCAGCCCGCCCGCACCTTCCGCTGGGGCAAACAGCTCGACGTCCGCCCGGTCAAGGCCTTCGGCGACGGCTCCGACATCACCGAACAGGCCGTCGCCTCCTACGTCGCCAAGTACGCCACCAAAGCCGCCGAGAACACCGGCACCCTCGACCGCCGCATCGGCGAACTCTCCGAACTCGACCGCCACGGCGTACCTGACCACACCCGCCGCCTGATCGAAGCGTGCAAGACCCTCGACCCGCTCTACCCGGACCGGCGCATCTGGGCCTGGGCTCACATGCTCGGCTTCCGCGGCCACTTCTCCAGCAAATCCCGCCGCTACTCCACGACCCTCGGCGCCCTCCGCCAGGCCCGAGCCGACTTCCGCGCCGCACAGGAACGCGAAGCCCTCGGCCTCGACGACCAGGAGCCGGACACCGTCCTCGTCCTGGCCGACTGGCAGTACGCCGGACACGGCCACACCCCCGGCGAATCCGCCCTCGCCGCCACCATCGCCCGCGACCTCCAGCAAAACCGGCAGACCGCTCGCGAAGCCCTACACGACCAGCTCGCCTTGGAAGGAGCCGCAGCATGACCACTGCCACCCCTGAACTGCTGACCGTGCCCGACGTCATGGCGCGGCTCAAGGTCGGCCGCTCCAAGGTCTACGACCTGATCCGAACTCGCCGCCTGGCCTCCATCAAAGTCGACGGCTGCCGCCGCATCCCCGCCGACGCTGTTCGGGACTTCATCCAGAGCCAGCTGGCGGTGGCCGCCTGATGCCTCCGCGCAAGCGCAACCCCAACGGATCGGGCACCGTCACAAAGCGGGCTGACGGCCGGTACCAAGCGGCGGTGTACGTCCCTCAGCCGGACGGCACAACGAAACGGAAGTACGCGTACGGCAAGACCTACGACGAATGCGACCGGAAGCGCCGTGAGCTGATCGACCGCTCCAACGTCGGCATCCCGACCCCTACGCGGGACATGACGTTGGGCCAGTGGTTCGACTACTGGCTTGAGATCGTTGTGAAGCCCAACCTCGCAGCGAACAGCTACCGGGCGTACGAGACCGCCGTGCGGCACCATCTTCGCCCGCGTCTGGGCTCCAAGGTCATGGTCAAGCTGGGCGTCAAGGAACTGCGCGGGGCCATACAGGCGCTCGCACGGGACGAAGGGGCCAAGACCGCCAAGCGGGCACTGCGGGTGCTCTCTGCGGCTCTCACGGCTGCCATGGTCGAAGACATCGGCCTGACGCGGAACGTGACCAAGCTCGTTCACGTGCGGGCGGCCACGGACAGCGGGAAGAGCTGGGATGCCGTGACTGTGCTCCGCTTCCTGGCTGCCGCCCGTCGGCTCACGCCGTACTACCCGACGTTCCTCCTGCTCTGCCTGCTCGGTCTGCGCCGGGCTGAGGTGTGCGGGCTGCGCTGGGAGAACATCGACCTGGACAACCGGGTCGTCTGGGTCGAGCAGCAGCACCAGCGCGCCAGCGCCGGCACAATCGACGCGGAACTCAAGACCGAGACCTCCAAAGCGCCCCTGCCTCTGCCTGCGCAGTGCATCGCGCCCCTTCGCTGGACGCGCATGCGAACGGCCATGCTGCGGGAACGCGCGATCGAAAAGGGGCGGCCCTGGTTCGAGGATCCCGACGGCCACGTGTTCGTGACCAGCACCGGTCGGCCGCTCACACCGGATCAGCTCTACCTGGTGCTCCAGCGGATCGTCAGGGTGGAGGGGCTCAGCAAGATGAACCCGAAGGGGCTCCGGAAGTCGTGCGGCACCCTGCTGGTCCATCTGCGGGTGCACCCTCGCATCGTGAAAACGATCCTGCGGCACAGCCGGATAGCGACCACCATGGACATCTACGCTGAGTCCCTGGACCCGGATGTCGTCGACGCCGTCGGCCAGCTCGACCGCCTGTTGCGGCAACCCGCCCGCCTCCGGGAGCTGGAGGCCGCATCGGGCCTGGAAACCGCCGCTTGATGTAGCCGTTGGATGTCACGGCCCCTCTCCTCGCGCATCGCCGCAGGTAGGGGGGCCGTTTCCGTTGATCAGTCTGGGAGCATCCCATTCTCGTAACAGTGACCGGGGCGCTGGTGAGCAGGGTCACTGGCCTGTGACGATAGTCGTACGGAGTCGCTACTGTCTGCCTCGCCCGCTCGAAGCGCCGAGTCCGCGACCGACGGCACCCAAGATGCCACGGCCCCTCCTCCCGCCATCGGCGCCGCCTGAGGGGCCGCTCCTGCCGGCCCAGGCCGACAGCCTCTCCTCAGCCGGTCGTCACCTTCGGCGACCTCGCACACAGCTCCGCAAGCGCCTCAGCCGTCACGGGCGAGACGACGCCCTCCTCCGTGACGATCGCCGTCACCAGCTCGGGCGGCGTCACATCGAACGCCGGGTTGTACGCCTGGGTCCCCAGCGGTGCCACCGGAACCCCGCCGCCCACCTCCGCTCCCACCACCGGCACCTGTGGTGCTGTGACCTCGGTCACCTCATGTCCGGGACGCTGCTCGACCTCGATCGACGCCCCGTCCGGCGTGTCCGGATCCACCGTCGTCACCGGTGCCACCACGATGAACGGCACATGGTGGTACCGCGCCAGCACCGCGAGCGGATAGCTCCCCACCTTGTTCGCCACCGACCCGTCGGCCGCGATGCGGTCCGCCCCGATCAGCACCGCGTCCACCTCCCCGGCCGCGAACAGCGAACCCGCCGCGTTGTCGGTCAGCAAGGTGTACGCCATACCGCGGCGCGCCGCCTCGTACGCCGTCAGCCGCGCCCCTTGCAGCAGCGGCCGCGTCTCGTCCACCCACAGCCGCCGCAGCTCCCCCGCCCGGTGGGCCGCGAGCGCCACCGCGAACGCCGTGCCCTCACCGCCCGACACCAGCGACCCGGTGTTGCAGTGGGTGAGGATCCGGTGCCCGCCACCGGGCAGCAGTTCCTCCAGCAGGGCCAGCCCTCGCTCGGCCATCCGGCCACTGGCCTCGGCGTCCTCCCGGTGCAGCTGCCGTGCCGCGGCCAGCGCCGCGTCGGCGGCCTGCCGGGCATCACCGCCCTCGGCGAGCTTGGCCCGGTACGCGGACTGGGCCCTGCGCACCCCGCCTGCGAGGTTCACCGCCGTGGGGCGGGCACCCGCCAGCGCGTCCGCAGCGTCGTCCACGTCGAACCCGCGTACGGCGGCGAGCGCGACGCCGTACGCCCCCGCGATGCCGAGCAAAGGCGCCCCGCGCACGGCGAGCGAACGGATCGCCTCCACCAGCGCCGGCGCATCCGTACAGACGAGTTCGACCTCCTCTGCCGGGAGCCTCGTCTGGTCGAGAAGCACCAGTACGGGCCCCTCGGGTGGCTCGTCCCATCGGATCGCCGGAATCTCGGTCGGCCTGCTGTCCTCGCCGGTTTGCGCGTACTGATCAGCCATGCCGTCAGTCTGCCCGTTATCCGGCGGACAATTGAAGATGTCCAGCCCCTACCGCGGCTGGTCCGTCGATGACCACCCCATGGCACGATGGCTGCCAACCTGCCGCCGCGACCGCGGACGGGCACCGTGAAGGAGCGACGATGAAGGACACTCCGGGCTGGGCCTCGCCCGGATCCGCCCCCTCCGACGGGCACGAGCCCGGCGCGTCCGGCACCGCCGAGCCCGCCGACCGGCCCGACACCGCGAACCCCGCGGAGCAGCCGGGACCCCAGGACCCCGGCTCGAAGTGGTCCAAGGAGCAGCCACCGGCCGACCAGTGGTCCGCGCCCGCAGGCGGGCCGGCACCCGGTCAGACGCCGCCACCCCCACCGCCCGGCCCGGACTGGGGCACCCCACCCCCCACCGGTCCCGGTGGATACGGGGGCTACGGCACTCCCGGCGGCGGAAACGGTGGACCCGGCGGCTGGGGCGGCGCCTACGGTCCTCCCGGCGGTTACAGCGGCTGGGGCGGGCCCCCGCCCGCGGCCAAGCCCGGCGTGATCCCGCTCCGCCCCCTCGGCGTGGGCGAGATCCTCGACGGCGCGGTCTCCACCATGCGCACCTACTGGCGCACGGTCCTGGGCATCTCGCTGACCGTCGCGATCGTCACCGAGATCGTCGTCATCCTGCTCCAGGGCCTCGTCCTCAACGACACCACCGACGCCGAGGCCCTCAACGACCCGAGCGCCACGCTCAGCGAAGTCACCCGTGCCATGGGCGACGCCATGCTCGGCAGCGCGGTCGTCTTCGCGATCACCCTGATCGGCACGGTCATGGCGACCGCCCTGCTCACCACCGTCACCAGCCGCGCGGTGCTCGGCCGCCCCGTCACCACCGGCGAGGCCTGGCGCGACGCCCGCCCTCAGGTGATGAAGCTCCTGGGCCTGATCCTGCTGCTGATGCTCATCACCGTCGGCATCGTCCTCGTGGGCGTGCTCCCCGGCATCCTCGTGGCCGTCTCGGGCGCAGCCGGGCCGGGCGCTGCCATCGCCGTCCTGGGCGGACTGGGCGCCGGCCTCGTCGCCGTGTGGCTGATGATCCGCTTCTCCCTTGCCTCGCCCGCGTTGATGCTGGAGAAGCAGGGCATCGTGAAGTCGATGAGCCGCTCCGGAAAGCTGGTCCGTGGCTCCTGGTGGCGAGTGTTCGGCATCCAGTTCCTCGCGGCGATCATCGCGAACATCGTCGCGGCGATCGTCGTCATCCCCTTCACCTTCCTCGCCGCGGCATTCAGCGGCGACGGCGTCACCGGCTTCATGGAGGGCACCGGCGGTCTCGGCTGGACGTTCCTCATCATCAGCGGGATCGGCTCGGTGATCGGCTCCATGATCACCTTCCCGATCACGGCGGGCGTCACCGTGCTCCTCTACATCGACCAGCGCATCCGCCGCGAGGCCCTCGACCTCGAACTGGCCCGCGCCGCCGGCGTCCAGGAGTACGGCACCACCCCCGCTCCCGGGAGCTGATGCGGTGAGGCTGGCGGGGGGAGTTCTCACAGCGGCACAGGCACTGCCGAACGCCGCAGACATGGCCGTACGCACCGCGCAGCGCGTCGGCGACACACCAGTACAGTCCCTGCTGCGCGTCCGCGACACATCGGTCCGCGCCCTGCTGCACGCCGACCCCACAGCCGTACTGTCGCTCGCCGGCTCCAGCGACGAACCACCGCTGACAACTCCGCGCGACCCCGCGCGCGAGGCGGCCCGGCGCGAGCTGTCCAAGCGGATGTACCACGAGAACGATCCCGGTTGGTTCCAGCGCGCCCTGAACGCCTTCTGGGACTGGGTCGACAAGTTGTTCAACGCCGCCTCGGCCGCGACCCCCGGCGGAGCGCTCGGCCTGGTCGTCGTCATCGTGGCCGTCCTCGCAGTCCTGGGCGCCCTGTGGTGGCGCCTCGGCACCCCGCGCCGCGAACCCGCCTCCTCCACCGCCCTGTTCGACGACCGCCCCCGCGGCGCCGCCGAACACCGCGCGGCCGCCGAGGCGCACGCGGCCCAGGGCCACTGGAGCCAGGCCGTCCAGGAACAGATGCGTGCCATCGTCCGCTCCCTGGAGGAACGCGCCCTCCTCGACACCCGCCCCGGCCGCACGGCCGACGAGGCAGCCACCGAAGCCGGCCGCGCACTGCCCTCGCAAGCGGACCGACTGCGCGCCGCCGCCCGGGACTTCGACGACGTGACGTACGGCGGACGCGCGGCGACCGAGCAGTCGTACCATCGCATCGCCGAACTCGACCGCGACCTGGAGCGCACCAAGCCCCAACTCGCGAGCAGCAGCCCCCAGACGGCCCCCGGTGCGGCCGCCAACAACCGCCGGGGAGCCGCCGAATGACCACCGAGGCCAAGCTCCCCTCGACCTCGACCTCGACCTCGGCCTCGCCCACCGCACGCCAGGTGTGGACCCGCGCGCGAGGCGTCGTCCTCGCCCTCGTGCTCCTCCTGGTGGCGGCAGTCGCGATCGCCACCATCCGCTCCGACACCCGGCACGGCACGCTCGACCCACGCTCCGCGGACCCCTACGGCAGCCGTGCCGTGGCCGAACTCCTCGCCGACCGGGGCGTCTCCACGCGCGTGGTCACCACCCTCGCCGAGGCCAACGCCGCCGCCGGCCCCGACACCACGCTCCTCGTCGCCGTCCCAGACCTCCTGACGCACGGTCAACAGAGCCAACTGCGATCCGGAACCGCCGACTCCGGCGGCCGCACCGTCCTCGTCGCCCCCGGCAGCTGGTCCGTCGAACGGCTCGCCCCCGGCGTCGTCGCCAACCCGGCCACCAGCCTCGACTCGACGCTCTCCCCCGACTGCGACCTGCCCGCCGCCCGGCGCGCGGGCACCGCCGACACGGGCGGCATCCGCTACACCGCCACCCGGCCCGACGCCGACGAGTGCTACCCCAGCGAGCGCCTGGCCACCCTGGTACGGGTCCCGGACACGTCCGGAAACGGCGACACCGTCGTACTCGGCGCGCCCGACATCCTCTACAACGACGCCCTCGACGAACGAGGCAACGCCTCGCTCGCCCTCCAACTCCTCGGCTCCCGCCCCCATCTGGTCTGGTACCTCCCCTCACTCTCCGACGCCCCGGCCACCGGCACCGACGACGAACGCGGCTTCCTCGACCTACTTCCCTCGGGCTGGCTCTGGGGCACACTGCAGCTCTTCATCGCCGCAGCCCTCGCCGCCCTCTGGAGGGCACGCCGACTCGGCCCCCTGGTGCCCGAAAAACTCCCCGTGGCGATCCGCGCCTCCGAAACCGTCGAAGGCCGTGCCCGCCTCTACCGCAAAGCCAACGCCCGCGACCGCGCGGCCGCCGCTCTCCGCTCCGCCACCCGCACCCGCCTCGCCCCCCTCATCGGCGTCTCCGTCACCCAGGCCCACGCGCCCGAAGCCCTGCTCCCCGCCCTGTCCGCCCTCCTCGACAGCCATGGGGACGGACAGGCCCTGCACTCGCTCCTCTTCGGCCCGCCGCCCGGCGACGACGCGGCCCTCATCTCCCTCGCCGACCAACTCGACGCCCTCGAAAGAGAGGTACGCCGTCCATGATGGACCCGACCACTGACAACGCCGGGTACGCCGGGGATCAGGGCAACCCCCGAGCCGCCCTGGAAGCCCTGCGCGCCGAGATCGCCAAGGCCGTGGTCGGCCAGGACCCCGCCGTGACCGGCCTCGTCGTCGCCCTCCTCTGCCGCGGACACGTTCTCCTTGAAGGAGTCCCCGGAGTCGCCAAAACGTTGCTCGTCCGCGCCCTCGCATCCGCACTGGAACTCGACACCAAGCGTGTCCAGTTCACCCCCGACCTGATGCCGAGCGACGTGACGGGCTCCCTGGTCTACGACACCCGCAGCGCCGAGTTCTCTTTCCAGCCCGGCCCGGTCTTCACCAACCTCCTCCTGGCCGACGAGATCAACCGCACCCCGCCCAAGACCCAGTCGTCGCTCCTCGAAGCCATGGAGGAACGCCAGGTCACGGTCGACGGCACCCCCCGCCCCCTCCCCGACCCGTTCCTGGTCGCCGCGACCCAGAACCCCGTCGAGTACGAGGGCACGTACCCCCTGCCCGAGGCCCAGCTGGACCGTTTCCTCCTCAAGCTGACGATCCCGCTGCCCTCCCGCCAGGACGAGATCAGCGTCCTCACCCGCCACGCCGAGGGCTTCAATCCGCGCGACCTGCACGCCGCCGGCGTACGCCCCGTCGCAGGCCCCGCCGACCTGGAAGCCGCCCGGGCCGCGGTCGCCAAGACCACGATCTCTCCGGAAATCACCGCCTACGTGGTCGACATCTGCCGAGCCACCCGCGAATCGCCCTCCCTCACCCTCGGCGTCTCCCCGCGTGGTGCGACGGCCCTGCTCGCCACGGCCCGCGCCTGGGCCTGGCTGGTCGGCCGCGACTACGTCACCCCCGACGACGTCAAGGCACTCGCCCTCCCCACCCTCCGCCACCGCGTACAGCTTCGCCCGGAGGCCGAAATGGAAGGCGTGACGGCCGACTCCGTCATCAACGCGATCCTCGCCCACGTCCCCGTCCCCCGCTGATGGCACTCACCGGACGCGCCGCGCTCATCGCGGCCCTGGGTTCCCTCCCGATCGGCATCTGGGACCCCAGCTGGACAGGCATCCTCGCGGTCAACGCCCCCCTCGCACTCGCCTGTGCCTGCGACTTCGCACTCGCGGCACCCGTACGACGCCTCGGCCTGACCCGCTCGGGCGACACGTCGGTCCGCCTGGGCGACACCGCCGACGTCACCCTCACCGTCACGAACCCGTCCCGCCGCCCGCTCCGAGCCCACCTGCGCGACGCCTGGCCCCCCAGCACCTGGCAGCCCGGCACGGAAGTAACAGCCTCCCGCCACCGGCTGACCGTGCCGGCAGGCGAACGCCGCCGCGTGACCACCCGGCTACGACCGACCCGCCGCGGCGACCGCCAGTCAGACCGCGTCACGGTCCGCTCGTCCGGCCCCCTGGGCCTCTTCACCCGCCAGGGCACCCACAAAGTCCCCTGGACCGTACGCGTCCTGCCGCCGTTCACCAGCCGAAAGCACCTGCCCTCCAAACTGGCCCGTCTGCGCGAACTGGACGGCCGCACCAGTGTGCTCACCCGCGGCGAGGGCACGGAATTCGACAGCCTGCGCGAGTACGTCCCCGGCGACGACACCCGCTCCATCGACTGGCGCGCCACAGCCCGCCAGACCACGGTCGCCGTACGCACCTGGCGCCCCGAACGCGACCGCCACATCCTCCTGGTCCTCGACACCGGCCGCACCTCAGCAGGCCGCGTCGGCGACGCCCCACGCCTCGACGCCTCGATGGACGCGGCACTGCTCCTCGCCGCCCTGGCATCCCGCGCCGGCGACCGCGTCGACCTGCTCGCATACGACCGCCGCGTACGCGCCCTGATCCAGGGCCGCACGGCAGGCGACATGCTCCCGTCCCTGGTCAACGCCATGGCAATCCTGGAACCCGAGCTCGTCGAAACGGACTTTCGAGGCCTCACGGCAACGGCACTCAGGTCGGCCCCTCGCCGCTCCTTGATCGTCTTGCTCACGACTCTCGACGCGGCCCCGGTCGAGGAGGGCCTGCTCCCGGTCCTCTCCCAGCTCACCCAGCGCCACACGATCCTGCTGGCATCCGTAGCGGACCCGCACATCGCCGGCATGGCCACAGCCCGCGGCAACACCGACGCCGTCTACGAGGCCGCAGCCGCCGCCCAGGCCCAGAGCGAACGCCATCGCACCGCGGAACAACTCCGCCGCCACGGCGTCACCGTCGTAGACGCGACCCCAGACGACCTGGCCCCCGCACTGGCAGACGCATATCTGGCGCTGAAGGCCGCCGGACGCCTATGAGGTATTGCTGCCGGAGGCGGCCGGCCTCAACACACGTGAACGCAAAAAAGGCCCACACCGTGAGGTGTGGGCCTTTCTCAAAAATTGTTCGGCGGCGTCCTACTCTCCCACAGGGTCCCCCCTGCAGTACCATCGGCGCTGTAAGGCTTAGCTTCCGGGTTCGGAATGTAACCGGGCGTTT
>NZ_JBHXSG010000018.1:0-68860 GCF_042714835.1 Streptomyces sp. NPDC058678
CTTCCGGGCGGGGGCCTTTTCTTATGCCCTCTTCGGTCTCTCAGTCCTTGTGGAGGCCGGGAACTCGCATTGCGAGGATGGCCATGTCGTCGGACGGGGCGTCCTGTGCGAAGCGTTCGACCGCGCGCATGATGCGGGCGGCGACCGCGCCGGCGGTGAGCCCCGTGCACGTGGTGAGGACGTCGGCGAGGCCGTCGTCGCCCAGCATGCGGGTGCCTTCACGGCGTTCCGTGACGCCGTCGGTGACACAGAGGAGGACGTCGCCCGGGTCGAGCGTGACCGACTGCTCGTAGAGCTCCAGGTCCTCCATGACGCCGAGGAGCGGCTGGGGTTCGGCGGCCGGTTCGACCGTGCCGTCCTGGCGCAGGCGGAGCGGGAGAGGGTGGCCGGCGCAGACCACCTTCAGCTGGGCGCTGCCGTCCTCCTGTGGCCACAACTCGCCGTAGAGGAGGGTGAGGAAGCGGCTGCGGGCGCCCTCGTCGAGGATCGCGGAGTTCAGGCGCTCCAGGACCGCGGGGCCGCTGAGCCCTTCGCGTGCCAGGAGCCGGAGGGCGTGTCGGGCCAGGCCCGTGACCGCCGCCGCGTTCGGGCCCGTGCCGCAGACGTCGCCGATGGCGAAGCCGTACGCGCCGTCCCGGATCGGGAAGACGTCGTAGAAGTCGCCGCCGACCTCGTTGCCCTCGCCGGCCGCGCGATAGATGACCTCGACCTCGACGCCGTCGATCTCGGGGAGTTCGGGCGGCAGGAGGCTGCGCTGGAGGGACTGGCTGATGGCCGTGCGCTCGGAGTAGAGACGGGCGTTGTCGAGGGCGAGGGCGGCTCGGCGGGACAAGTCCTCGGCCAGTTCGAGGATTTCCTGGCGGAAGTGTTCGTCCGTGGGCTTGCCGAGGGTGAGCATGCCGATGACTCGGTTGCGGGCCACCAGGGGGAGGACCACGGTTTCGCCGCCGACGGCCGAGGCCGTGGCGAGGGTGGGGCCGATGCCGGACGTGACCTGCTGCGGCGGGCCGCCGCTCATGCCGAGGCTGCGCATGGAGCTACGCAGGGCCGCCTGGTGGGCCGCCGCGCCCGGGGCCGACCAGACGCGGGCGCCGGGGGTCGGGACCGGGTCGGGCGGGGAGATCTTCGACAACAAGGACTTGATGCCGTCGATCAGTTCCTCGTCCTCGTGCAGAACGTACGACAGATAGGGCTCGGAGGCCTGGTCGGCGATCGTGTAGACAGCGCACCAGGTGGCCAGTGTCGGCACCGTCATCTGGGCCATCAGGGCCAGCGTCTGGTCGCGGTCCAGGGTGCCTGCGAGGAGGTCGGAGGCCTCGACGAGGAAGCTCAGGGAGCCTCGGCGCAGGCGTTCGAGTTCACCGAGGCGGGCGGACTCGACCGCCAACGCGATGCGGTCGGCTGCGAATTGGAGGCGAAGCGCCTCTTCGTTCGAGTATCTGCCGGGGGACTCGGCGGCTACGCCGAGTGAACCGGTGAGGCGACCCTCGACCTTCAGGGGGACCGTGACGACCGAGCGCATGCCGGTGCCGCTCAGCAGCGGTACGGCGCCCGGTACGGCCGTGAGGTCGTCGTGGACGGCCGGCATGCGGGCCGAGCCGTAGCGGCCGGGGCCCGCCTCGACGGGGACGCGGGCGAAGCGCTGGCGGGCGGAGGGCAGGCCGGTGGAGGCGCGTACCTCCAACTCCGTCTCGTCGTCGGTCGCGAGGAGCAGGAAGGCGGAGTCGCCGTCGAGCATGTCGCGGGCGCGTTCGACCGTGCGCTGGAGGAGGCCGTCGAGGTCGTCCGGGGCCGGGGAGCCGATGAACACCTCGAAGGGATCGGTGCTCTGGCCGTCGGAGGCGGATCCGGTGTCGGAGGCGGGGACGCGCAACGGCGTCTGCAGGACGGCCCGTTCGTGGTCACGGACCAACAGGCAGACCGTGGAGGGCTCGCCGCCCGTGTCGCGGACGCGGAGGTGGGAGGCGTACACCGAGCTGACGCGGCCGTTGGCGGCCCTGATGCCGTAACTGCCCTCCCAGCGCGAGAGCTGGAGGGCCTCCGCGATGCCGGTGCCGGTGCCCGGGGTGTGCGGCCAGGCGGCGAGGTCGGTCAGTGGTTTGCCGATGACCTGTTCGGCGGCGTAGCCGAAGAGTTCCTCGGCGTCCTCGTTCCAGGACGTGAGGGCGCCCGTGCGGTCGATCTGGACGACGGCGACGCGGACGCGGCCGTCGGCGAGCGGGAGGAGGTCGACGGGGAGGGCCGGGCCCGCTGCCCGGGCGCCCACCGGGCGTTCGGGGAGGTCGAGTCGGAACCAGACCTGCTTGTGCGTGGGCGTGTACTCCACGCCCCAACGGCCGGACAGTGCCGCGCACAGCTGGAGGCCGCGGCCGCCCTCGCTGTCGGGGCTGCCCATGTTGACGGCCTGGCCCTGGAGGGGGATCTCGCGCTCCGGATAGCGGTCGGCGACCTCGATCCGTACGCCATCGTCGCTTCGCAGACACAGCACGTCCGCGGAGGTGCCCGCGTGCACGACGGCGTTGGTCACCAGTTCGCTGGTGAGGACCACGGCGTCGTCGACGATGTCGGCGAAGCCCCAGCCCTGGAGGGTGTCGCGGACGAAGGCGCGGGCGCTCGCGACCGATCGCCCGACGGGATCGAAGCTGGCGGCCGCGCGCGCGGTGATCACAGAACTCCTCGACCGGTTCTCGACGTGCAGGGCTCCCGGGCCGGCAAGCTCGTGCCGCTGAGGCGGCAGGCCACTGGTCGGCCGGGGGTCCGGGGGCTGTCCCCCAGGGATCAGTCCGGTGGTCATGTGTGCGGCCGCCCCTCCGATGCCCGCTCGTTCTCGTGCCACCGCCCAGGCCGGACGGACCGGCGTGGCTGGACAGCCGCATGCAAGGTTACTTACCTTCCCCGTCCAAGCGGATGCCGGTCTGCAGTGTTTCCGTCCGGAGGGTGTGCGGACGATGTGCGAAGCTGCCGAACTGTTATGGCCTGGTTCGGCCAGGGTGAAACACTGGGCAAGCTTCTGGTGAAGGTACCGGGTGGCCGAGTGTGGTGTGCACATCGTGGGCAGCAGCCCGGGTGCGACCTGACAGAGCGGGCATGGATACGCAGCAGTAGCCGGTAAACCGAGCAGTAGTACCTGAGCACAGCACAGCAGTAACGGTCGACCCCTGCGGGAGGGACACAGTGGAGTCTGGCGCAGCGACGCGGGGCACTAAGACGCGCGCGAAAGGCGGACAGTCCCCGAGCAACCAGCGCAAACCGCGCAACGGGACCACCGCGGTGGACACGGCCGCCCTGAACAGGCTGATGACGGCTCTCGTGTCGATGCGCGACGGGAACTTCCGCAAGCGGCTCACCGTGTCCGGTGACGGCGTGATGTCGGAGATCGCGGCGGTCTTCAACGAGGTGGCCGACCGGAATCTCCATTTGACGGGTGAATTGTCTCGCGTCCGGCGCATGGTGGGACGTGAGGGAAAGCTCACGGAAAGGCTGGAAACAGGCGCCTGTGAGGGGTCCTGGGCGGCCGCCATCGACGCTTCGAACGCGCTGGTCGACGATCTCGTACGGCCGGTCTCCGAGGTCAGCCGAGTGCTGTCCGCGGTGGCGGAGGGTGATCTGTCGCCGCGTATGGAGCTGCGGACGCAGGCGCCGGACGGGGCCGGGCATCCGCTGCGCGGGGAGTTCCTGAAGGTCGGGCGGACCGTCAACAACCTGGTCGACCAGCTGTCGACGTTCACCGACGAGGTCACGCGAGTGGCCAGCGAGGTGGGTACCGAGGGCAAGCTGGGCGGGCAGGCCCGGGTGCGTGGGATGTCGGGTTCGTGGAAGGACCTGACCGAGTCCGTCAACACGATGGCGTACCGGCTCACGGCCCAGGTACGGGACATCGCGCTGGTGACGACGGCGGTCGCCAAGGGCGACTTGTCCCGGAAGGTCACGGTTCATGTCGCCGGCGAGATGCTGGAGCTCAAGAACACCGTCAACACGATGGTGGATCAGCTGTCGTCCTTCTCCTCCGAGGTGACGCGAGTCGCGCGCGAGGTGGGTGTCGAGGGTGAGCTGGGCGGGCAGGCGCAGGTGCCCGGTGTGGCCGGTGTGTGGAAGGACCTCACCGATTCGGTGAACCTGATGGCCGGGAACCTGACGGCCCAGGTGCGAGGCATCTCCCAGGTGACGACCGCCGTCGCCAGTGGTGACCTGTCGCAGAAGGTGACGGTCTCGGCGCGCGGCGAGGTCGCGCAGCTCGCGGACACGATCAACCAGATGACCGAGACGCTGCGGATCTTCGCGGACGAGGTCACACGCGTGGCCAACGAGGTCGGCGCCGAGGGACAGCTCGGCGGTCAGGCGAACGTGCCGGGTGCGGCGGGGACGTGGAAGGACCTCACCGATTCGGTGAACACGGTCTTCAGGAACCTCACCACGCAGGTGCGGGACATCGCCGCCGTGACGACGGCCGTGGCCAACGGTGACCTGTCGCAGAAGGTCACCGTCGACGTGGCCGGCGAGATGCTGGAGCTGAAGAACACCGTCAACGGGATGGTGGACCAGCTGTCCGCGTTCGGTGCCGAAGTCACGCGGGTGGCGCGCGAGGTCGGAGTCGAGGGTGAGCTGGGAGGTCAGGCACAGGTGCCGGGGGCGGCCGGCACGTGGAAGGACCTGACCGACTCCGTCAACACGGCGTTCCGGAATCTCACCGGACAGGTGAGGAACATCGCCCAGGTGACCACGGCCGTGGCCAACGGTGACCTGTCGCAGAAGGTCACCGTGGACGTCTCCGGCGAGATGCTCCAGCTGAAGAACACCGTGAACACGATGGTGGACCAGCTGTCGGCCTTCGCGGACCAGGTGACGCGGATGGCGCGGGACGTGGGCACCGAGGGACGGCTGGGCGGTCAGGCCGTGGTGCCCGGCGTGTCCGGTACGTGGAAGGAGCTCACCGACTCCGTCAACTTCATGGGCGGGAACCTCACCTCGCAGGTGCGGCAGATCGCCCAGGTGACGACCGCGGTGGCCCGGGGTGACCTGTCGCAGAAGATCGACGTGGACGCGCGCGGCGAGATCCTGGAGCTGAAGAACACCATCAACACGATGGTCGACCAGCTGTCCGCCTTCGCCGACCAGGTGACCAGGGTCGCCCGCGAGGTGGGTACGGAGGGCCGCCTCGGCGGCCAGGCGCAGGTGCCCGGCGTCGCCGGTGTGTGGCGTGACCTGACCGACTCCGTGAACGGCATGGCGGGCAACCTCACCGCCCAGGTGCGCAACATCGCGCAGGTCGCGACGGCGGTGGCCCGGGGTGACCTGTCGCAGAAGATCGACGTGGACGCGCGCGGCGAGATCCTGGAGCTGAAGAACACCCTCAACACGATGGTCGACCAGCTGTCGAGCTTCGCCGACCAGGTGACGCGGGTGGCGCGCGAGGTGGGCACGGAGGGCATCCTCGGTGGTCAGGCCGAGGTGCAAGGTGTCTCCGGCACCTGGAAGGACCTCACGCAGTCCGTGAACTTCATGGCGAACAACCTGACCATCCAGGTGCGCAACATCGCCGAGGTCACCACCGCGGTCGCCAAGGGCGACCTGTCGAAGAAGATCACCGTCGACGCGAAGGGCGAGATTCTCGAACTCGTCAGCACCGTCAACACGATGGTGGACCAGCTGTCCTCCTTCGCGGAGCAGGTGACGCGGGTGGCGCGCGAGGTGGGCACGGAGGGCATCCTCGGCGGTCAGGCCCACGCGTCGGGTGTCACGGGCATCTGGAAGGACCTCACCGACAACGTCAACCTGATGGCCAACAACCTGACCATGCAGGTGCGCAACATCTCCCAGGTCGCGTCGGCGGTCGCCAACGGTGACCTGACACGGACGGTGACGATCGAGGCGCGCGGCGAGGTCGCGCAGCTCGCGGACACCTTCAACACGATGGTGAAGACGCTGAGTTCGTTCGCCGACCAGGTCACCAAGGTGGCCCGTGAGGTGGGCACGGACGGCATCCTGGGCGGTCAGGCGCGGGTGCCCGGTGTGGCCGGTACGTGGAAGGACCTCACCGAGTCGGTGAACCAGATGGCGTCCAACCTCACCGGTCAGGTGCGGAACATCGCCATGGTGACCACGGCCATCGCCAAGGGCGACCTGACCAAGAAGATCGACATCGACGCGCGTGGCGAGATCCTCGAGCTCAAGACGACGATCAACACCATGGTCGATCAGCTGTCGTCGTTCGCCGAGGAGGTCACCCGAGTCGCCCGCGAGGTGGGCACGGAAGGACAGCTCGGCGGCCAGGCACGCGTGCGTGACGTCGACGGAACATGGCGCGACCTCACCGAGTCGGTGAACGAGATGGCCGGGAACCTGACCCGGCAGGTGCGTGCCATTGCGCGCGTGGCGACCGCGGTGACCCGTGGTGACCTGAACCTGAAGATCGACGTGGACGCGTCCGGTGAGATCCAGGAACTCCAGGACTACATCAACAAGATGATCGCCAACCTGCGCGACACCACGATCGCCAACAAGGAGCAGGACTGGCTCAAGGGCAACCTCGCCCGCATCTCCGCGCTGATGCAGGGCCGCCGCGACCTGGCCGACGTGGCCTCGCTGATCATGAGCGAGCTGACGCCGGTGGTGACCGCGCAGCACGGCGCGTTCTTCGTCGCCATGCCGCTCCTGGACGGCAAGGACCTGAGCGCCGAGGCGGAGGACCAGTACGAGCTGCGGATGCTGGGGTCGTACGGCTACTCGATGGGCTCCATGCCGACGTCGTTCAGGCCGGGTGAGGCGCTGATCGGGACGGCCGCCGAGGAGAAGCGCACGATCCTCGTGGAGAACGCGCCCAGCGGCTATCTGAAGATCTCCTCCGGCCTCGGAGAGGCGCCGCCCGCGCAAGTGATCGTCCTCCCGGTCCTGTTCGAGGGCAAGGTGCTCGGTGTCATCGAGCTGGCCTCCTTCACTCCCTTTACGCAGATTCAGAAGGACTTCCTCAACCAGATCGCCGAGATGATCGCGACCAGCGTCAACACCATCTCCGTCAACACCAAGACCGAGGTGCTGCTGAAGCAGTCGCAGGAGCTGACCGAGCAACTGCGCGAGCGGTCGGCCGAGTTGGAGAACCGGCAGAAGGCACTTCAGGCGTCGAACGCCGAGCTCGAGGAGAAGGCGGAGCTGCTGGCCCAGCAGAACCGCGACATCGAGGTGAAGAACACCGAGATCGAGGAGGCGCGGCAGGTCCTGGAGGAGCGCGCCGAGCAGCTCGCCGTGTCGATGCGCTACAAGAGCGAGTTCCTCGCCAACATGTCGCACGAGCTGCGGACGCCGCTCAACTCGCTGCTGATCCTGGCCAAGCTGCTCGCCGACAACGCGGAGGGCAACCTCTCGCCGAAGCAGGTCGAGTTCGCCGAGACGATCCACGGGGCCGGTTCCGACCTGCTTCAGCTGATCAACGACATCCTCGACCTGTCGAAGGTCGAGGCGGGCAAGATGGACGTCTCCCCGACGCGCATCGCGCTCGTCCAGCTCGTCGACTACGTGGAGGCCACCTTCCGGCCGCTGACCGCGGAGAAGGGCCTGGACCTGTCCGTACGGGTGTCGCCGGAGCTGCCGGCCACGCTGCACACCGACGAGCAGCGGCTCCTTCAGGTGCTGCGCAACCTGCTGTCCAACGCGGTGAAGTTCACCGACTCCGGGGCTGTCGAGCTGGTCATCCGGCCGGCCGGCCGGGATGTGCCCATGGCGATCCGTGAGCAGCTCTTGGAGGCGGGTTCGCTGCGTGACGCGGAAGCCGATCTGATCGCGTTCTCCGTGACGGACACCGGGATCGGGATCGCGGCCAGCAAGATGCGGGTGATCTTCGAGGCGTTCAAGCAGGCGGACGGTACGACGAGCCGCAAGTACGGCGGTACGGGCCTCGGACTGTCGATCTCGCGGGAGATCGCACAACTGCTGGGCGGTGAGATCCACGCGCAGAGCGAGCCCGGGCGCGGATCGACCTTCACCTTGTATTTGCCGCTGCATCCGAGCGAACTGCCGCCGCAGGGCTATCAGCAGCTCGCGCCGCCCGCCCTGGAGGCCGGCGGCCTGATGGCGTCCTCCTCGGGGCGGCACGAGCCGACCGAGCTGTCCGACGCGGAGGTCGAGACGCCGGCCGAGGTGAGGTCGTACCGGGAGACGCAGAACGGAGCCGCGGCGCTCTTCAGGCGCCGCAGGCGGCCCGTGCCGGAGATCGAGCAGCGTCTCGCGCAGCAGGAGCAGTGGCCGGTGGCGGCGGAGCCGCAGACGGTCCCGAAGTCGCGCCGCGGCATCCGGTTCGGCGGGGAGAAGGTGCTGATCGTCGACGACGACATCCGCAATGTCTTCGCGCTGACCAGCGTCCTCGAACAGCACGGACTGTCCGTGCTGTACGCCGAGAACGGCCGCGAGGGCATCGAGGTCCTGGAGCAGCACGAAGACGTGGCGGTCGTCCTGATGGACATCATGATGCCCGAGATGGACGGTTATGCGACGACGACGGCGATCCGCAGGATGCCGCAGTTCGCCGGGTTGCCGATCATCGCGCTGACCGCGAAGGCGATGAAGGGCGACCGGGAGAAGGCGATCGAGTCGGGCGCCTCCGACTACGTCACCAAGCCGGTCGACCCCGATCACCTGCTGACGGTGATGGACCAGTGGATGCGTGGCGAGTGACGGGAACGGTCGGGCATTGCGTGGGCTTCGTGCGGATGTGGCGGGAAGCTTCCATGTGGACGCGGAGTTGCTGACTCTGGGTGGCCGAAGCCGTGTAGAAGTACGGGATTCGGGGAACCTTCTGGTCTCCCGCTGCGTTTCTGCTACGTGCACAGTGACATCACGGTGACAGGGTGTGGCGACGGGCGGGGTGCGGCTACGATGACCGGCACAAGGACGGGCGGCGCAAGGGAGTCGTCCCCTGGGGCGGCGCCGGTCGGCGTCACCCCAAGTCCTGCGGACAGGGGAGGCCCCACGCCGGGGCGAGGAGGGCGGGCCATGGTGCAGAAGGCCAAGATCCTCCTGGTCGATGACCGGCCGGAGAATCTGCTCGCGCTGGAGGCCATCCTCTCCGCGCTCGATCAGACACTGGTGCGGGCATCGTCCGGGGAGGAAGCGCTCAAGGCGCTGCTGACGGACGACTTCGCGGTCATTCTGCTGGACGTCCAGATGCCGGGCATGGACGGTTTCGAAACGGCCGCGCACATCAAGCGGCGAGAACGGACCCGGGACATCCCGATCATCTTCCTCACCGCGATCAACCACGGACCGCACCACACCTTCCGCGGGTACGCGGCGGGCGCGGTCGACTACATCTCCAAGCCGTTCGACCCCTGGGTGCTGCGCGCCAAGGTCTCCGTCTTCGTCGAGCTGTACATGAAGAACTGCCAACTGAGGGAGCAGGCGGCGCTGCTGCGGCTCCAGTTGGAGGGCGGCGGCGGCAAGGCGGCGGCGGGGGACGCAAAGGAACCTGCCGGGCTGCTCGCCGAGCTGTCGGCGCGACTGGCGGCGGTGGAGGAGCAGGCCGAGGCGCTGTCGAAGCAGTTGGACGACGAGTCCGCGGACGCTGCGGCCGTGGCCACCGCGGCTCATCTCGAACGCAAACTCACGGGTTTGCGGCGGGCGCTGGACGCGCTGGAGCCGGGCACGGGGAGTTCTCCCTCGGTGCCCTCGCAGAACTGACGCGTGCCGCAGGCACCGTTGCGCGTGAGCCTGCGTCAGTTCAGCGCCTTTTCCAGGGCGACACGAACGGGTGAAGCATCGGGCACACGTGTCCACTGCCGTCTCCACCGGTAACCTCACACCCATGGCCTCACGTCCCTCCGCAGCCAAGAAGCCCGCCAAGAAGGCGGCCGCTCCGGCGAAGGCTCCGGTGAAGAAGGCCGCTGCGAAAAGGGCCCCTGCCAAGAAGGCGCCCGCCAAGAAGGCCGCGGCGAAGAAAGCCGCGCCGCCGAAGCCGGCGCCCAGCCCCACGGGGGGCATCTACCGGCTCGTGCGCGCCCTCTGGCTCGGCGTCGCGCACGCCGTCGGTGCGGTGTTCCGCGGAATAGGACAGGGTGCGAAGAACCTCGACCCGGCCCACCGCAAGGACGGCGTCGGGTTGCTGCTGCTCGGCCTCGGGCTGATCGTCGCCGCCGGTACCTGGTCGAACCTGCGCGGTCCGGTCGGCGACCTCGTCGAGATGCTGGTGACCGGCGCCTTCGGCCGGCTCGACCTGCTCGTGCCGATACTGCTCGCGGTCATCGCCGTACGGTTCATCCGGCATCCCGAGCAGCCCGAGGCCAACGGCCGCATCGTGATCGGTCTGTCCGCACTCGTCATCGGCGTGCTCGGCCAGGTCCACATCGCCTGCGGCTCGCCCGCCCGCGGCGACGGCATGCAGGCGATAAGGGACGCCGGCGGCCTCATCGGCTGGGGAGCGGCGACCCCGCTGACGTACACCATGGGCGACGTCCTCGCCGTACCGCTGCTCGTGCTGCTGACGGTCTTCGGACTGCTGGTGGTCACGGCCACCCCCGTCAACGCCATCCCGCAGCGGCTGCGGCTGCTCGGGGTGCGGCTCGGAATCGTGCACGACCCCGCCGCGGACGAGTTCGGCGAGGACGACGAACGCTACGACGACCAGTGGCGCGAGGCGCTGCCCGCGCGGCCCCGTAGGCGCGGCCCGGCCCCCGCGGCGTACGACCCCGACGGGGCGGAGCATGAGGCCCTGTCACGGCGTCGCGGCCGCCCCCGGCGCTCCGCGGTGCCGCAGCCCGATCCGGACCGCCCCTTGGACGCCGTGGACGTCGCGGCGGCGGCCGCTGCCGCGCTCGACGGTGCCGTGATGCACGGCATGCCGCCCTCGCCGATCGTCGCCGACCTCACCCACGGTGTGAGCGTGGGGGAGCGCGAGGAGGCGACACCGACGCCGACTCCCGTACCGGCGCCGGCCGCGCGGCCCAAGCAGGAGAAGCTCGACACGGGGGTCGCGGACCTCACCAAGTCCGCGCCCGAGGTGCCCCGCGAGCTCCCGGCGCGCGCCGAGCAGCTGCAACTGTCGGGGGACATCACCTACGCGCTGCCCTCGCTCGACCTCCTCACGCGCGGAGGGCCCGGCAAAACCCGCAGCGCCGCGAACGACGCGGTCGTCGCCTCGCTCACGACCGTGTTCTCCGAGTTCAAGGTCGACGCCGCGGTCACCGGCTTCACACGCGGGCCGACCGTCACGCGCTACGAGGTGGAGCTCGGCCCCGCCGTGAAGGTCGAGCGGATCACCGCGCTGACCAAGAACATCGCGTACGCCGTCGCCAGTCCGGACGTACGGATCATCAGCCCGATCCCCGGCAAGTCGGCGGTCGGCATCGAGATCCCGAACACCGACCGGGAGATGGTCAACCTCGGTGACGTGCTCCGTCTGGCGGCGGCGGCCGAGGACGACCACCCGATGCTGGTGGCGCTCGGCAAGGACGTCGAGGGCGGCTATGTGATGGCCAACCTCGCGAAGATGCCGCACGTGCTGGTCGCCGGAGCGACCGGTTCCGGTAAGTCGTCGTGCATCAACTGCCTGATCACGTCGGTCATGGTCCGGGCGACCCCCGAGGACGTCCGCATGGTCCTCGTCGACCCCAAGCGTGTCGAGCTGACCGCCTACGAGGGCATCCCGCACCTGATCACGCCCATCATCACCAACCCGAAGCGGGCCGCCGAGGCGCTGCAGTGGGTCGTACGGGAGATGGATCTCCGGTACGACGACCTGGCGGCGTACGGCTACCGGCACATCGACGACTTCAACGAAGCCGTGCGCAACGGCAAGGCGAAGTCGCCGGAGGGCAGTGAGCGCGAGCTCCAGCCGTATCCGTATCTGCTGGTGATCGTGGACGAGCTCGCCGACCTGATGATGGTCGCCCCGCGCGACGTCGAGGACTCGATCGTGCGGATCACGCAGCTCGCGCGCGCGGCCGGCATCCATCTGGTGCTCGCCACACAGCGTCCGTCGGTCGACGTCGTCACCGGTCTGATCAAGGCGAACGTGCCCTCGAGGCTCGCGTTCGCCACCTCCTCGCTGGCCGACTCGCGGGTCATCCTCGACCAGCCCGGCGCCGAGAAGCTCATCGGCAAGGGTGACGGGCTGTTCCTGCCGATGGGGGCGAACAAGCCCACCCGTATGCAGGGCGCCTTCGTGACCGAGGAAGAGGTTTCGGCGGTCGTCCAGCACTGCAAGGACCAGATGGCGCCGGTCTTCCGGGACGACGTCACCGTGGGCACCAAGCAGAAGAAGGAGATCGACGAGGAGATCGGCGACGACCTCGACCTGCTGTGTCAGGCGGCGGAGCTGGTCGTCTCCACGCAGTTCGGGTCGACCTCCATGCTGCAGCGGAAGCTGCGCGTCGGCTTCGCGAAGGCGGGGCGGCTCATGGACCTCATGGAGTCCCGGGGGATCGTCGGGCCGAGCGAAGGCTCGAAGGCACGTGATGTTCTTGTGAAGGCTGACGAGCTGGACGGAGTGCTCGCGGTGATCCGCGGGGAGGCTTAAAGGGAGTCCCAAGGCCGCTGGTCGATCGTGACTCACTCGTAAGGGATCATTGAGCAACCGTTTCCCTTCGACGTACGTCAAGTTGAGGTAAGCGAAAAGCTGCTGCCTCGCCGTCGGCGTGTCGGGCCATTCCGATGGCGTACAAAGTGCCACCGCCCGGTTGCCCCACCCTTTCTTACCCCCCATAGACTGAACCTCCAGCACAGGCGGCTAAAACGCTCGAAAGGCGCCCCCGTGTCCCTCGGCAACTCCCCTGAAGACGAGCGTCCGTTCGAAGACGACCGTGAGGAAGCCCGCCCCTCGATCGGTCGTGCCCTCCAGCAGGCGCGTATCGCGGCCGGGCTGACCGTCGACGACGTCAGTTCCGCCACCCGTGTCCGCCTCCCCATCGTGCACGCCATCGAGGCGGACGACTTCGGTCCCTGTGGCGGCGACGTCTACGCCCGCGGGCACATCCGGACCCTGGCCAAGGCCGTCCACCTCGATCCCGCCCCGCTGCTCGCCCAGTACGACGACGATCACGGCGGGCGTCCGGCGCCGACCCCGGCGGCCCCGCTGTTCGAGGCGGAACGCATCCGTCCCGAGCGACGCGGGCCCAACTGGACCGCGGCCATGGTCGCCGCGATCGTCGCGGTGGTCGGCTTCGTCGGGTTCACCGCGTTCCAGGGCGGCGACGACGGGGGCGCGACCGCGCAGGTCGCCGAGGGCTCCAAGCCGGCGACCAGCAAGACCGCCTCGCCCACGCCGAAGAACGACAAGTCCGAGGACCCGAAGCCGGAACCCTCGGACAGCGCCATCGCCGCCGCGCCCCAGGACAAGGTCACCGTCCAGGTCAGCGCCGCGGACGGAAAGAGCTGGATCCTGGCCAAGGACCACAACGGGCGGACCCTGTTCGACGGACTGCTCAAACAGGGCGAGTCCAAGACCTTCCAGGACAGCGAGAAGGTCAACCTCGTCCTCGGTGACGCCGGGGCGATCCAGCTCTATGTGAACGGCAAGAAGATCGACGACGACTGGCAGCCGGGGGCCGTGGAGCGCCTCACGTATACGAAGGGTGACCCCCAGGTCGGTTAGGACCGGACGGGTACGGACGGGGTTGGCCAAGATCGGCCAACCCCGTCGACGTGGGGTGTCAGTGGGACGAAGTAGTCTTGAGCCCATGCCTGAACGCCGTACCGTCGCACTCGTCACTCTTGGCTGCGCCCGTAACGAGGTGGACTCGGAGGAGCTCGCAGGCCGCTTGGAGGCGGACGGCTGGGCCCTCGTGGAGGACGCCTCGGACGCCGACGTCGCCGTCGTCAACACGTGCGGCTTCGTCGACGCCGCCAAGAAGGACTCCGTCGACGCCCTCCTGGAGGCCAACGACCTCAAGGGTCACGGCAGAACCCAGGCCGTCGTGGCGGTGGGCTGCATGGCCGAGCGGTACGGCAAGGACCTCGCCGAGGCTCTTCCCGAGGCCGACGGCGTGCTCGGCTTCGACGACTATGCCGACATCTCCGACCGGCTGCAGACCATCCTGAACGGCGGAATCCACGCCTCCCACACCCCGCGCGACCGGCGCAAGCTGCTGCCGATCAGCCCTGCCGAGCGGCAGTCGGTCTCCGACGTCGCGCTGCCCGGGCACGGCGCCGCGTCCGACCTGCCGGAGGGCCTCGCTCCGGCCTCCGGCCCCCGGGCGCCCCTGCGCCGCCGCCTCGACGGCTCTCCGGTCGCCTCCGTGAAGCTCGCCTCCGGCTGCGACCGGCGCTGCTCCTTCTGCGCCATCCCGTCCTTCCGCGGCTCCTTCATCTCGCGCCGTCCCAGCGACGTGCTGAACGAGACGCGGTGGCTGGGCGAGCAGGGCGTCAAGGAGATCATGCTGGTCTCCGAGAACAACACGTCGTACGGCAAGGACCTGGGCGACATCCGCCTCCTCGAGTCCCTGCTGCCCGAGCTCGCCGAGGTCGACGGCATCGAGCGGGTGCGCGTCAGCTACCTCCAGCCGGCCGAGATGCGCCCCGGGCTCATCGACGTGCTGACCTCCACGCCCAAGGTCGTGCCCTACTTCGACCTGTCCTTCCAGCACTCCGCGCCCGACGTGCTGCGCGCGATGCGCCGCTTCGGCGACACCGACCGCTTCCTGGAACTGCTCGACACCATCCGGAGCAAGGCACCCCAGGCGGGCGTGCGCTCGAACTTCATCGTGGGCTTCCCGGGCGAGACCGAGGCCGACCTCGCCGA
This sequence comes from Streptomyces sp. NPDC058678, assembly GCF_042714835.1. Classification (NCBI taxonomy): domain Bacteria; kingdom Bacillati; phylum Actinomycetota; class Actinomycetes; order Kitasatosporales; family Streptomycetaceae; genus Streptomyces; species Streptomyces sp. NPDC058678. The sequence continues at coordinate 14,720 of NZ_JBHXSG010000018.1, forward strand.
GCTGGAGCGCTTCCTGAACGGCGCGAGGCTGGACGCCATCGGCGTCTTCGGGTACTCCGACGAGGAGGGCACCGAAGCGGCGACGTACGAGAACAAGCTCGACGTGGACGTCGTCGCCGAGCGACTTGCCCGGGTGTCCCGGCTGGCGGAGGAACTCGTCTCGCAGCGAGCCGAGGAGCGGGTGGGCGAGACCGTGCAGGTGCTCGTGGAGTCCGTGGACTCCGTCGAGGGTGTGTACGGCCGTGGGGAGCACCAGGCGCCCGAGACCGACGGCCAAGTGCTGCTCACGAGCGGCGAAGGGCTGAGCGTCGGTCGTATCGTCGAGGCGAAGGTGATCGGCACGGAAGGTGTCGACCTGGTGGCCGAGCCGCTGCAGGGCTCGCTCGCATGTAGTGAGGAGGCGGCCAGATGACCGGAGTCCCGGCGTCCGCTGCGGGTGGCTCCGCCGCCGCGAAGGGCGCGGCCGCGGGCACGGCGGCTTCGGGTGCCGCTTCCGCGCCTGGTGCCGTCTCCGGCGCCTCTGCTGCTTCTGCCGCCGCGTCTGCCGCGTCGGCCCCGTCTGCCTCGGGTGCTGATTCCGGTTCGAAGACCGCGCGTGGCGGGAAGCTGGCGGCCGCCGCCGTCAACCAGGCCAGTGTCTGGAACATCGCCAATCTGCTGACCATGCTCCGGCTGCTCCTCGTCCCCGGTTTCGTGGCGCTGATGCTGGCCGACGGCGGTTACGACCCGGCATGGCGTTCGTTCGCATGGGCGGCCTTCGCCGTCGCCATGATCACCGACCTGTTCGACGGGCATCTGGCCCGCACGTACAACCTCGTCACCGACTTCGGAAAGATCGCCGACCCCATCGCCGACAAGGCGATCATGGGGGCGGCGCTGATCTGTCTGTCGGCCCTCGGCGATCTGCCGTGGTGGGTGACGGCTGTCATCCTCGGCCGGGAACTCGGGATCACACTGCTGCGTTTTCTGGTCATCCGGTACGGCGTCATTCCCGCGAGCCGCGGCGGCAAGCTGAAGACCCTCACGCAGGGCGTGGCGGTGGGGATGTACGTCCTGGCACTGACGGGATGGCTGGCCACTCTGAGGTTCTGGGTGATGGCGGCCGCGGTCGTGCTGACCGTCGTGACCGGGCTCGACTATGTGAGACAGGCCATTGTGCTGCGCCGGCAGGGAATCGCCGAGCGCAAGGCGGCGTTGGAGGAGACGGAAGCGTGAGTTCCCCGGCCGCGGACGTGGCCGTAGAAGTGGTACGACTACTCACGGTGAAGGGTGAGACGCTCGCCGTCGCCGAGTCGCTCACCGGCGGACTGGTAGCGGCGGAAATCACAGCGGTCCCCGGGGCGTCCAAGGTGTTCCGAGGGTCGGTGACCGCCTACGCCACCGAGCTGAAGCATGAACTGCTGGGCGTCGACGCCGCTCTGCTGGCGGCGCACGGAGCGGTGGATCCGCAGGTCGCGGGTCTGATGGCGGTCGGAGTGCGCAAGGCGCTCGGCGCCCACTGGGGTATCGCGACCACCGGTGTCGCCGGTCCGGAACCGCAGGACGGCAAATCCGTCGGGACGGTGTTCGTGGCCGTCGACGGGCCTTTCGCGGCGTCGTCCGGCGCCATTGATGGCGGGAAAGTGACCGCACTGCGGTTGAACGGCGACCGTGCGGAAATTCGTATGGAGAGTGTACGGAGCGTACTCGCACTGCTCCTGGAGGGGCTTGCGAGCCAACAGACCGGGAATGAACGGGCACAGGATACGGAACGGAACGGGGGGTTTTGATGTTTGCAGCCCTGAGTGAACACGACATCGCTCCCCGCACGGCCGCGGCGCAAGGCGGTACGGTGGGGCGAGAAGGATGCGGCTACGCGGTCCGAGGAGGGAGCCACCGATGATTCTGCTCCGTCGCCTGCTGGGTGACGTGCTGCGTCGGCAGCGCCAGCGCCAGGGCCGTACTCTGCGCGAAGTCTCCTCGTCCGCCCGAGTCTCACTCGGCTATCTCTCCGAGGTGGAGCGGGGGCAGAAGGAGGCTTCCTCCGAGCTGCTCTCCGCCATCTGCGACGCGTTGGACGTACGGATGTCCGAGCTCATGCGGGAAGTGAGCGACGAGCTCGCTCTCGCCGAGCTGGCCCAGTCTGCTGCGGCCACCCCCAGCGAACCTGTGCCGACGCCGGTTCGCCCGATGCTGGGTTCCGTCTCGGTGGCCGGTGTGCCACCGGAACGGGTGACGATCAAGGCGCCCGCCGAAGCGGTGGACGTGGTCGCCGCGTGACGCTCACGCGGGTGTGCTTGTGCTGACGTGCGCTGACTGCGTGCGACTGCGCTGAGGAAATGTGTGAGGCCCCGGCCGGGGCTTCTCCGGGGAGACCTGGAGGAGAGCGGTCGGGGTTTTTCGCGTCGTGGTGCGGGTGTTCGGCGTTGGGGGTGGCAGGCGGTCGGGGGCTTCTTGTGATTCGGGTACCGGCCTCCCCGGCGGTCGCCCTCGTCCGGTTCAGCCTCTCGTCCGGTTCGGGATCCGCTGCCGCCGGTCCGTTTGCCGGTGGGGGCCGTGGCGGTCATGGTGGAGCTGGGTTGTGCCTGACCGGGATCGAGCGACGGGCGGTGCTCCTGTGTGCCGCCGGTGCGCCCTCCCCGTGGGTGAGACGCCGGCCTAGCGTCGGGACTGGTCGGGCTGGAGGTGACGTCCATGGCGGGGCCGATAGTGCGCTGGGGGGCGCTTCTCGGGCTCGGGGTGCTGTGGTGGTGGGCCGTGCTGCGGCTCGCGCTGGCGCCGGACGCGGGGGTGCTGGAGGGGGCGGTCGCGGCCGGGGGATGGGGGCTGAGCCTGTTGCCGGTGCACTGTGTGCCCAAGGACCGGGCCGTGGGGGCCGTGGCTTCGGGACGGTGGGCGGCGGCCTGGCGGGTGGCGCGGTCTACCACGGCATTGCCACACCGCCGTTCGGACGCAGGATCTGGCCCGTCGTGAAGGACGAGGCGTCGGAGGCCAGGTAGAGCACCGCCTGGGCGACGTCCTCCGGTTCGCCAACCCGGCCCAGTGGTGACATCCGGGCCATGAGCGACTCGGTGCGTGCCTGGGCTTCGGTGTCGCGCCGGTCGGTCATGGGGGTGCGGATCCAGCCCGGCGCCACCGCGTTGACCCGGATGCCGTGCCGGCCGACCTCGGTCGCGAGCGTCTTCGTCAGCTGGACGACGGCCGCCTTGGCCGCGCCGTAGCAGAGCAGGCCGGGGCCGCCGGTGTCCACGGCGCCCGAGGCCATCGTGACGATGCTGCCCCTGGTGTGCCGGGCGAGCATCAGGCGGGCCGCCTCCTGGCACGCGTACAGGACGCCCTTGAAGTTGACGTTCAGCACCCGGTCGAGGTCCTCGTCGCGGGTCTCCAGGACCGGGCTGCTGTGCATGATGCCGGCGACGGCGGCCATCACGTCCAGACGCTCGCAGGAGGCGACGGCCTCGTGGAGCTGTTCGCGGTCGGTGACGTCGAGGGGGTGGATGTGGGCCGTGCCGCCGGTGCCCTTGACGGCTCTCGCGGTCTCGTCGAGGCCCGGTGCGTCCAGGTCCGCGCAGTGCACGGTGGCGCCGGCCGCGGCGAGCAACAGGGCCGAGGCGCGGCCTATGCCGCTGGCGGCGCCGGTGACGAATGCGGTGCGCCCGGTGAGGTCGTACGCCTTGAGGGGCATGAAAGGGACGGTACGAGGGGATCTGACGGATCGTCAATTGGTCGTACGGCGCTGTGTTCTGCGGCGCGGGGTGGTGGTCGGGGCCGGTCCTGGCTGGCAGGTCGGGCACCAGTACGTGGGGCGCTCGCGGGAGCCGTCGCCCTGGTCCGCCACCCGGACGGGGGTGTGGCAACGCAGACAGGGGCGGGGTGCGCGGCCGTACACGAACAGATCCTGGCCTCTGCGGCCCGTCGTGGTGCGGATCGGGCGGTCGCGGTTGGCTTCCAGGAACCTCTTGGCCAGTGCCGGCAGTTGTGCGGCGCGGGCGGCGGGGAGGGCGCCGACGGGCAGCCAGGGTGTGACGCCGAGGAGGAAGCAGAGCTCGCTCTTGTAGACATTGCCGATGCCGGCGAGGTTGCGCTGGTCGAGCAGGGCCTCACCGAGGGGGCGGGCGGGGTCGGCGAGAAGGTTGGCCAGGGCCTGGTCCGGGTTCCAGTCACGGCCCAGGAGGTCGGGGCCGAGGTGGCCGACGGCGCGGTGTTCGTCGGTGGTGCGCAGGAGCTCGAGGACGGGGAGGCGGTAGCCGACGGCCGTGCGGTCGGCGGTACCCAGGATCGCCCGGATCTGGTGCGTCGGGCCGCCGGTCCAGCGCTGGTCGTTGGCGTACACCTTCCAGGAGCCGTCCATGCGCAGGTGCGAGTGGAGGGTGAGGCCGCCCTCGATACGAGTCAGGAGGTGTTTTCCGCGCGGAGTGACCTCCAGGACGGTGCGGCCCGTGAGATCGGCCGTGGCGAATTTCGGCACGCGGAGGTCGCTACGGGTCAGCACCTCGCCGGCGAGGGCGCCGTGCAGCCGTCTCGCGGCTTGCCAGACCGTGTCTCCTTCGGGCATGGGTCAAGGGTGGCACGGGGTGGGGTCGGGGGTGCGTCGTGCGGAATGGGGTGAGTGGTGCGGGGGTGGGGGAGTGTGATGCGGGGGAGTGGGGGTGCCGGAGTGGGCTGCGTGATGCGGGGGAGTGGGGGTGCCGGAGTGGGCTGCGTGATGCGGGGGAGAGGGGATGCGGGAGTGGGCTGTGATGGCTTTGCCCGGTTCATGCGCGCAGTCGCAGGCCGCGTGGCGTGGCGATGAAGCCCGCTCCTTCCAGGAGGGTGCCGATGGGGGACGTCAGGGCCGAGGCTCCGTTGACGCGCTCGACGGTGACGGTGCCCAGGGAGCCTGCCTTGGCGGCGCCGGCGAGGGCTTGTGCCGCCTCCTGGAGGCGCGGGTCGTCCGTCGCCGCGCCGGCCGGGTCGGAGGGCCAGGCCAGCAGGGTCTTGCCGCCCCGCTCCATGTAGAGCGTCAGCTCACCGTCGACGAGGACCACCAGGGAGCCCGCCTTTCGGCCCGGCTTGTGGCCGGCGTCGGTCGGGGGATCCGGCCAGGGGAGAGCCGCGCCGTATGCGTTCGCGGGGTCGGCGGCGGCGAGAACGACGGCTCGGGAGTCGGGGGTGCGGCGGGGTGCGGAGGGGGAGGCGTACGGGCCGTAGGCGGGGCCGGTCGGTGGGGGGAAGTCGCGGGGGGAGGTCCACTCGCTCCGCGAGGTCGAGGCGGGGAAGGGCTGCCAGTCGTCGGGGAGGCCGGGATCGAAGGCGGGAGGACTTTGGTCTGGGTGGCCGTCGGCCGGGTTCGGGCTGTCGGTGGTGTGGGGGGCGGACGCGAAGGGGTCGGAAGCGAAGTCGGTGGGGGAGTCGAAGGCGGTTGGTGCGAAGGGAGTGTGCGGGCCGAAGCCGTCTTGAGCGCCGTCGGGCCGAGCCGGGGGCGGCAGGGCTTCGCCCCGGTCGCGGGCGTTGGCCACCGCGCGGAGGCGGTCGACCGCGCCGTCCATGGCGAACTGTGCGGCGCCGAGTCCCTCCACCACGTAGCCACGTCGTGCCTGGCCGCTGTCCTCGAAGGCGGACAGGATGCGGTACACCGCGGAGAAGCCGCCCTCGACGCCTTCCGCGGAGACGGCTCCGCGGGTCACCACGCCGTGCCGGTCGAGAAGGACACGGGCCAGGGCGTGGGCGCGCACGGTGAGGTCGGCCTCGCGGTCCGGGAGCAGGGACCAGCGGCCGGCGACGGTCGGCGGGCCGGTGCGGGACGCGGGGCGGGCGGCGGCGGTCAAGGAGCCGTAGCGCCCGCGCGGGACGGTCCGCTTGGCGCGGTGGGCCGTGGAACCGGCGGTGCGGCCCGAGCCCAGGAGGGAGCGCATTGGGGTGAGCGTGTCGTTCGTGAGCCGTCCGGACCAGGCCAGGTCCCAGACGACATCGGCCAGTTGGGGATCGGTGGCCTCTGGGTGGCTGGTGGCGCGGACCTGGTCGGCGATCTGCCGGAAGAACAGGCCGTAGCCTCCGGAGAGGGCGTCCAGGACGGACTGGTGAAGCGCCGTCAGCTCCAGGGGGTGGGGCGGCGGGAGGAGCAGGGGGGCCGCGTCCGCCACGTACAGGGAGACCCAGCCGTCCTTGCCGGGGAGGGCTCCCGCGCCGGCCCAGACGATCTCTCCGGCCGCGGTGAGCTCGTCGAGCATCGCGGGGGTGTAGTTCGCGACGCGGGACGGGAGGACGAGCTTCTCCAGGGCGGACGCGGGCACGGACGCGCCCTGCAACTGCTCGACGGCACGCACCAGTCCGTCGATGCCGCGCAGGCCGTGGCCCTTGCCGATGTGCTGCCACTGGGGGAGGAACTGGGCGAGCGCGGGTGGCGGTACCGGTTCCAGCTCGTGGCGCAGGGCGGCGAGGGAGCGGCGGCGGAGGCGGCGCAGGACGGTGGCGTCACACCATTCCTGGCCGATCCCGGCCGGGTGGAACTCGCCCTGCACGACCCTGCCCGTCGCCGCGAGCCGCTGCAGAGCGCCCTCGGTGACCGCCACGCCCAGGCCGAAGCGGGCCGCCGCGGTGGCCGAGGTGAACGGGCCGTGGGTGCGGGCATAGCGCGCGAGCAGGTCGCCCAGTGGGTCCTTGACGGGCTCCATGAAGGCTTCCGGGACGCCTACCGGCAGTGCCGTGCCGAGCGCGTCGCGCAGGCGGCCCGCGTCCTCGATCGCCGCCCAGTGGTCGGCGCCGGCGACGCGGACCCGGATCGCGCGACGGGCGCCGGCCAGCTCCTGGGCCCACTGCGGCTCGGCGCCCCGCGCGGTCAGCTCGGCCTCCTTGAGCGGGCCGAGCAGCCGCAGCAGGTCGGCGACGCCCTCGGCGTCCTTGACGCGGCGGTCCTCGGTGAGCCACTGGAGTTCTTGTTCCAGCTCGGTCAGCACCTCGGCGTCGAGCAGTTCGCGCAGTTCCGCCTGGCCGAGGAGTTCGGCCAGCAGGCGTGAGTCCAGGGAGAGGGCGGCGGCGCGGCGCTCGGCGAGCGGTGAGTCTCCCTCGTACAGGAACTGGGCGACGTACCCGAAGAGGAGGGAGCGGGCGAAGGGGGAGGGCTCGGGGGTGGTGACCTCGACGAGGCGCACCTTCCGGGACTCCAGGTCGCCCATCAGCTCGACCAGGCCGGGGACGTCGAAGACGTCCTGCAGGCATTCGCGGACCGCTTCCAGGACGATCGGGAACGACCCGAACTCGCTCGCCACCTGGAGCAGTTGGGAGGCACGCTGGCGCTGCTGCCACAGCGGGGTGCGCTTGCCCGGGTTGCGGCGCGGCAGCAGCAGGGCGCGGGCGGCGCACTCGCGGAAGCGGGCCGCGAAGAGAGCCGAGCTGCCCACCTGGTCGGTCACGACCTGGTCGACTTCGCCCTTGTCGAAGACAACGTCCGCCGCCCCGACGGGCGCCTGCTCGGCGTCGTATTCCGTGCCCGCCCTCATGGGCTCCTGGTCGAGCAGGTCCAGGCCCATCAGGTCGGCGTCCGGCAACCGTAGGACGATGCCGTCGTCGGCGTGCATGACCTGGGCGTCCATCCCGTACCGCTCGGAGAGCTTGGCGCCGAGCGCGAGGGCCCACGGGGCGTGTACCTGGGCACCGAAGGGGGAGTGCACGACGACCCGCCAGTCCCCGAGCTCGTCACGGAAGCGCTCCACGACGATCGTGCGGTCGTCCGGGATGTGCCCGCATGCCTCGCGCTGCTCCTTCAGATAGGACAACACGTTCTCCGCGGCCCAGGCGTCCAGGCCCGCGGCGAGGAGACGGAGGCGGGCGTCCTCCGTGGGCAGCGAACCGACCTCGCGCAGGAACGCCCCTACCGCGCGGCCCAGTTCGAGTGGGCGGCCCAGCTGATCGCCCTTCCAGAAGGGAAGCCGACCCGGGACGCCCGGGGCGGGGGAGACCAGGACGCGGTCCCGGGTGATGTCCTCGATGCGCCAGGAACTGGTGCCGAGCGTGAAGACGTCGCCGACCCGGGACTCGTAGACCATCTCCTCGTCGAGCTCGCCGACCCGGCCGCCGCCCTTCTTGGGATCGGAACCGGCGAGGAAGACCCCGAAGAGGCCGCGGTCGGGGATCGTGCCGCCGGAGGTGACGGCCAGGCGCTGGGCGCCGGGGCGGCCGGTGATCGTGCCGGCGACGCGGTCCCAGACCACGCGCGGGCGCAATTCCGCGAAGGCGTCGGACGGGTAGCGGCCGGCGAGCATGTCGAGGACGGCCGTGAACGCCGATTCGGGGAGTGCGGCGAAGGGGGCGGCACGGCGGACGATCGTGAGCAGGTCGTCGAGCTGCCAGGTGTCCATCGCCGTCATGGCGACGAGCTGCTGGGCCAGGACGTCCAGCGGGTTGGCGGGCACCCTCAGGGACTCGATGGAGCCGGTGCGCATGCGTTCGGTGACGACTGCTGCCTGGACCAGGTCACCGCGGTACTTCGGGAAGACGACACCGGTGGAGACCGCGCCCACCTGGTGACCGGCGCGACCGACCCGCTGGAGGCCGGAGGCCACCGAGGGCGGAGACTCCACCTGGATCACGAGGTCCACGGCCCCCATGTCGATGCCCAGTTCGAGGCTGGAGGTCGCCACCACGGCGGGGAGGCGGCCGGCCTTGAGGTCCTCCTCGACGAGGGCGCGCTGTTCCTTGGAGACCGAGCCGTGGTGGGCGCGGGCGATGACGGGCGGGGCGCCCTGGGCCGCTCCGGAACCGCCCATGAGTTCGGCGGGGGCGTGGTGTTCGTCCAGGGGTTCGCCGGTGGCTCGCTCGTAGGCGATCTCGTTGAGCCTGTTGCACAGGCGTTCCGCCAGGCGGCGGGAGTTGGCGAACACGATCGTCGAGCGGTGGGCCTGGACGAGGTCGGCGATGCGCTCCTCGACGTGCGGCCAGATCGACGGGCGTTCCGCGCCCTCGGAGCCGTCGGCGACCGGAGAGCCGCCAAGTTCGCCCAGGTCCTCGACCGGGACGACGACCGAGAGGTCGAACTCCTTGCCGGACTTCGGCTGGACGATCTCCACCTTGCGGCGGGGGGAGAGGTAGCGGGCGACCTCGTCGACCGGGCGGACCGTGGCCGAGAGGCCGATGCGACGGGCCGGCCTGGGCAGGAGTTCGTCCAGGCGCTCCAGGGAGAGGGCGAGGTGGGCGCCGCGCTTGGTGCCGGCGACCGCGTGCACCTCGTCCAGGATCACCGTCTCGATGCCGGTCAGCGCGTCGCGCGTGGCCGACGTCAGCATCAGGAACAAGGACTCCGGGGTGGTGATCAGGATGTCCGGGGGGCGGGTGGACAGGGCGCGGCGCTCGGCGGCGGGCGTGTCGCCGGAGCGGATGCCGACCTTGACCTCCGGTTCGGGCAGACCCAGGCGGACGGACTCCTGGCGGATGCCGGTCAGGGGGCTGCGGAGGTTGCGCTCCACGTCCACAGCGAGAGCCTTGAGCGGGGAGACGTACAGGACCCGGCAGCGCTTCTTGGGGTCGGCGGGTGGAGGTGTGGAGGCGAGCTGGTCCAGTGCGGCGAGAAAGGCGGCCAGGGTCTTGCCTGAACCGGTGGGGGCGACGACCAGCACGTCCGAGCCCTCTGCGATGGCCTGCCACGCGCCTGCCTGTGCGGCGGTGGGCGCGTCGAAGGCGCCCGTGAACCAGCCGCGGGTCGCGGGGGAGAAGGCTTTGAGGGCCTGGTGTGCGGAGCTGACCATGTGTCCATCCTGCACCCGGGGACTGACAATGCGGCTGACCTGGGCGGATGGTGGGTTGGGCTTCGCTGCCGTGCCTGCGGGGGCGTTGCGCCCGGTTTGGGTTGCCAAGCCTGCGCCGGCCTGTGCGGGTGCCTGCGGCGCCGGTGCGGGTGCGTTGTGGGTCGGGGCCGTGTCGGGGGGTGTCCGTCCTCGGAACGGCGCGGAATCGGTTGCCTTTCGAGGTGCTCGTGTTGACGCGCCAACCGCTGCGGGCGGACACCCCCCGACACGGCCCCTTCCGGCCGTACTCGGGTGCGGTGCGGGTACCGGTGCCCGCACCGCTGGGTCGGGGTGGTGGCCGGCGTGTCGGAAGATGGAGTCATGGCGGGTTCGAGTGAGAGGGCGCGGCACTGGCGGTACGCCGAGCTGCCCGGGGTCGATCTGCTGCGGGCTCGGTATGTCCGGAAGACGTTCGTGCGCCATACGCACGAACACTTCGTCATCGCCGCCATCGCTGACGGGGTCGAGATCTTCCATCATCGGGGGGCCGATCAGTACGCGGGGGCGGGGACGCTGGCCCTGGTCAATCCGGATACGGTCCATACGGGGCGAGCCGGGGTTCCCGACGGGTGGCGGTACGGGGCCGTGTATCCGTCGCCGGAGGTGGTGGCGGAGATCGCTGCCGAGACCACCCTGATCCGGGGGACGCCGGGGTTCCTCCGGCCGGTGCTGGACGATCCGTATGCCGTGGGGCTGGTGCATCAGGTGCTGCGAGCCGCGGAGGAGGGGAACGCGCTGGCCGCCGACACGTTGCTGCGGGTTGCCGTGACACGGCTGCTCCGGTTGAACGGCGGGGCGCTGCCGCAGCGGGACGTACGGACAGCAGGTGCCCGGGTCGCGGAACGCGCGCGTGCCGTGCTCGAGGAGCGGATGGCCGAGCCGCCGACCCTGGAAGGGCTGGCCGGTGAGCTGGGGACCAGCCCGTTCGCGTTGTTGCGGGCGTTTCGGGATGCCTACGGGATGCCGCCGCATGCCTGGCTGACCGATGCGCGGGTGCGCCGGGCGCGGCGGCTGCTGGATGTCGGTACGACTCCGGCCGAGGTGGCCGCCGCGGTGGGGTTCACGGATCAGCCCCATCTGAATCGGCATTTCACGCGGATCGTGGGTGTGCCTCCGGGGGCGTACCGGCGTGAGCGCAAGAACGTCCAAGACGAGCGGGGGCGGCTGGTTCTACCGTGCGAGGGGTGGCAGAGCAGATAGGTCTCACGGACGCACGTGGTGGTGGAGCGAAGCCCGATTCCGCCGTGGTGAGGGACGCGCTGGGAGTCGGGGTGGCCGTCGGGCTGTCCGGGTTCGCCTTCGGAGTGACCTCGGCAGGGAGCGGGCTCACGGTGTTGCAGAGCTGCGCGCTCAGCCTGCTGGTCTTCACGGGGGCGTCGCAGTTCGCGTTGGTCGGGGCGCTCGCGGCGGGCGGCAACCCGCTGACGGCGGCCGCGGGGGCGTTCTTCCTGGGGGTGCGCAACGCGTTCTACGGCTTGCGGCTGTCGCAGTTGCTTGCCCTCCCGCGCGCGGTGCGTCCGTTCGCCGCGCAGTGGGTCATCGACGAGACGGCGGCCGTGGCGCTGGCGCAGCCCACGCGGCGCGGCGTGCGGATCGGGTTCGCCGTGACGGGGCTCAGCCTGTACGTGCTGTGGAACCTCACCACACTGCTGGGCGCGCTGGGGGCCGAGGCCATCGGTGACACCGACGCCTGGGGGCTGGACGCGGCAGGGCCCGCGGTCTTCCTGGCGTTGCTGGCGCCCATGCTGAAGACCGCCGTCGAGCGGGCCGTCGCCGGTCTCGCGGTGCTGCTGGGACTCGGGCTGCTGCCGGTGCTGCCCGCCGGCGTGCCCGTTCTGGTGGCCGCGCTCGCGGCGCCGGTCGTGCTGTGGGCGGAGGGCCGTCGTAGAGGCGCCGGCCCTGACGGCGTACAGCGTGATGGCATGGAGGGGGAAGATCGTTGAACACCTGGATCGCGATCGGCGCGACCGCCCTCGGGTGCTACGCCGTCAAGCTCGCGGGGCTTCTCGTGCCCGCCGGTGCCCTTGAGCGGCCTCTCGTCAGGCGTCTTGCCGCCCTGTTGCCCGTGGCCCTCCTGGCTGCGCTCACGGCCCAGCAGACCTTCGGCGACGGGCAGGCTCTGGTGCTGGACGCGCGGGCCGCGGGACTCGCCGCGGCTGCCGGGGCGCTGGTTCTGCGCGCTCCCTTCCTGGTCGTCGTCGCGGCCGCTGTGCTGGTGACCGCCGGGGTGCGGGCGATGAGTGGGTGATCTGCCGGTCGCGTGTCCCGGGGGAGCGGTGCCGATCGAAGTCGGCGGGCTCATCCGACGCGCGCGTGGGTCATGACACCGGGACTGGTTCCGCTGATGGGATGCGAGGGGCAGCCGCTGTCTCAGCCCAGGGGACGGCCGTACGCCCGCAGGGTGCGCAGCGCGTCGAGCGTCACCATGGGGCGGGCTTCCACGGCTGTGCTCGGAGCCCACTGGCGCCAGCGGATCGGCCAGCCGCCGTCCTCCCGCTGCTCGGCCGCGAGGAAGTCCAGGGAGCGGGCCATCTCGTCGTCCGTGAACCACCCGCGCGCCAGGGAGGCGGGCGTCTTCGCGTAGTCGTGCGGGAAGTGGTGCTCCCCGGGGGCGTAGCCCGGCGCGACCGGGTACGCGTCGAGTCGGTCGGGGTCCAATGCCACGAGCCGGTGTTCGCGCACCAGACGGCCGAGGCGATCGGCGACCGCCTCCGCGCGCGGGCGGTCGGGAGCGGAATCCAGGAAGGCGACGGCGGCTTGGATCTCGTACGGGTGGGACTGCTCCAGGGACTGGACCGCCTGCCAGCAGAATTCCGTGGCCCGGAAGAGCCAGGCGTGCCACACCTCATTGCGGTGCAGGAGGCCCACCACCGGTCCGGTGGCGAGGAGTTCGCTCGGCGGATCATCCAGGATCGGGATGAAAGGGGCCGCCGGGTAGCCGCCCTGGCTGGGATGGACCGCCGGCAGTGCGCCGTCCGGCGTGGTCACGGAGGTCAGATAGCGGCACACGCGCTCCACGCGCTGTCCGCCGCAGCGCCCGATGGCGTCCAGGACCCGCAGGGCGTGCCCGGTGTGCAGCGGCTGGCTGACCGGGCCCCGCAGATCGGGTTCCAGCGCGTGGCCGTACCCGCCGTCCTCGTTGCGGTAGGCGTCCAGCGCCGTCTCCACCGGGTCGGCGCTTCCTTTCAGGAAGTGGTACGCGAAGAGGCGCTGCTCCAGCACCCGTGCGGTGAGCCAGACGAAGTGCTCGGCGCGCGTGAGTGGGGAGTGCGCCGGGGGCGTCGGGGGGAGTGGGGAAGCTCCTGTTTCGGCCATGCGTCAGACCGTAGGGCGGAAAGCGGTCTCGGCAAGCGGTCCCGGCTCAGGCCCACCCTCAGGGGCGGGATACTGAAGTCATGCGGTTGACGGTTTTCTGGGAGCGGATGACGGATCACTTCGGGCCGGGCTACGCCGACACCTTCGCGCGCGATCACGTGATGGCGGAGCTCGGCGGGCGCACGGTGAACGAGGCGCTGGACGCCGGCTGGGACGCCAAGGACGTGTGGCGTGTGGTCTGCACCGTCATGAACGTTCCGTGGGAGAAGCACTGATCGGTCACGAAGATCGCAGGACGGTAACCGATTGTCAGTCACGTGGGCGAGACTTGCACCGTGGCACCAACTGACGAGACCGACCAGGTCACCGAGCAGGCATCCCCGTTCGGCACGACGCCGCCCAACCGGCCCCCGGCCGCAGGCGCCGCCGGGCCGAACGCCCGTATGCCGCGTTGGCTTCCCCGCGCCATGGTGCTCGCGCTCGCCCTCATCGCCGTGTTCCAGCTGGGCAGTTGGGCCTTCCACCAGCTCACCAGCCTGCTGATCAACATCCTCATCGCGTTCTTCCTGGCCCTGGCCATCGAGCCCGCGGTGAGCTGGATGGCCTCGCGCGGGCTGCGCCGGGGACTGGCGACTGCCCTCGTCTTCCTCGGCGTGATGATCGTGGCGGCCGGTTTCGTCACGCTGCTCGGCTCCATGCTGGCGGGCCAGATCATCAAGATCGTCGAGGACTTCCCGGCATACCTCGACTCCGTCATCAACTGGATCAACACGCATTTCAACACCGAGCTGAAGCGCGTGGACGTCCAGGAGGGCCTGCTCAGGTCCGACTGGCTGCGCAACTACGTGCAGAACAGCGCCACCGGCGTCCTGGACGTGTCCGCCCAGGTCCTCGGCGGGCTGTTCCAGCTGTTGACGATCACGCTGTTCTCGTTCTACTTCGCCGCCGACGGTCCCCGGCTGCGCCGCGCGCTCTGCTCCGTCCTGCCTCCCGCCAAGCAGGCCGAGGTCCTGCGCGCGTGGGAGATCGCCGTGAACAAGACCGGCGGTTACATCTACTCGCGCGGGCTGATGGCCCTCATCTCCGGCGTCGCGCACTACATCCTGCTCGAGGCGCTGAGCGTGCCGTACGCGCCCGTGCTCGCCGTGTGGGTGGGGGCGGTCTCGCAGTTCATCCCCACGATCGGTACGTATCTCGCGGGCGCCCTTCCCATGCTGATCGCCTTCACGGTCAACCCCTGGTACGCGCTGTGGGTGCTGATCTTCGTCGTGGTCTACCAGCAGTTCGAGAACTACGTGCTGCAGCCCAAGCTGACCTCGAAGACCGTCGACATCCACCCCGCGGTCGCCTTCGGTTCCGTCATCGCCGGCACCGCCCTCCTCGGCGCGGTCGGCGCGCTGATCGCCATCCCGGCGATCGCCACACTGCAGGCCTTCCTCGGGGCGTACGTGAAGCGGTACGCCGTCACGGACGACCCCCGGGTCCACGGGCACCGGAGACGTGGGGCGGGTGACAGCCCGTTCAGGCGCCTGCGTGCGTTGTGGACGCGGCGACCGGGGGCGGAGGACCCCGGCGACGGCTCCTCCTGATCGAGGGGCCAGGAGCGGCGTACAGGTCGGAGGGCCGGCCAGGCTCAGGCCCCCTTCAGGTCACGGACCGCTTCTCCGCCCAGTGCCAGGGGGAGCGGCGCCGGTGTGGTCCCGCCCGGCTGGACAACGACGACACCCCAAACCACCGCCCACCGGCGGTCGGCAGCCCCGCAACAGCCACCGGGACGTAGCCTCGGAGGTGCCGCGTGGTGCGCTTGACACAAAAATCGAACATCCATTCTTATGGGAGCTCCGGCGAGACTCTCGGCGGGGCTTTCGACCCGGTTTTGGTGGAGAAGTGCCCGAGTTATCCACAGGCCGGACGGGCGTCGAGGCGCATTGTCAGTGGCAGGCGTTAGCGTCTTTGACGTGAAGCGATCGACTCAAGCAAACCGGGTGGAACCCATGGCAGGAACCGACCGCGAGAAGGCGCTCGACGCCGCACTCGCACAGATTGAACGGCAATTCGGCAAGGGCGCAGTCATGCGCCTGGGCGAGCGGCCGAACGAGCCCATCGAGGTCATCCCCACAGGGTCGACCGCACTCGACGTCGCCCTCGGCGTCGGTGGCCTGCCGCGCGGCCGTGTCGTGGAGGTGTACGGGCCGGAGTCCTCCGGCAAGACGACCCTGACTCTGCACGCCGTGGCCAACGCTCAGAAGGCCGGCGGCCAGGTCGCGTTCGTGGACGCGGAGCACGCCCTCGACCCCGAGTACGCGAAGAAGCTCGGCGTCGACATCGACAACCTGATCCTGTCCCAGCCCGACAACGGCGAGCAGGCCCTGGAGATCGTGGACATGCTGGTCCGCTCCGGCGCCCTCGACCTGATCGTGATCGACTCCGTCGCCGCACTCGTCCCGCGCGCGGAGATCGAGGGCGAGATGGGTGACAGTCACGTCGGTCTGCAGGCCCGCCTGATGAGCCAGGCCCTGCGGAAGATCACCAGTGCGCTCAACCAGTCCAAGACCACCGCGATCTTCATCAACCAGCTCCGCGAGAAGATCGGCGTGATGTTCGGCTCGCCGGAGACCACGACCGGTGGCCGGGCGCTGAAGTTCTACGCCTCGGTGCGGCTCGACATCCGACGCATCGAGACGCTGAAGGACGGCACCGACGCGGTCGGTAACCGCACCCGCGTCAAGGTCGTCAAGAACAAGTGCGCTCCGCCCTTCAAGCAGGCCGAGTTCGACATCCTCTACGGGCAGGGCATCAGCCGCGAGGGCGGCCTGATCGACATGGGCGTGGAGAACGGCTTCGTCCGCAAGGCGGGCGCCTGGTACACGTACGAGGGCGACCAACTCGGCCAGGGCAAGGAGAACGCGCGCAACTTCCTGAAGGACAACCCCGACCTGGCCAACGAGATCGAGAAGAAGATCAAGGACAAGCTGGGCGTCGGCGTCCGGCCCCAGGAACCGGCCGCCGAGCCGAGCGCGGACGCGGTGGTCTCCACCGCCACGGACGACGCCGGGAAGACGGTGCCCGCTCCGGCGGTGGCCAAGGCAGCAAAGACCAAGGCCGCGGCGGCCAAGAGCTGATCCGTGACACGGCGAACCGACTGGACCGAGTACGCCGCCCATCCGGGCGCTCCGCGTGAGCGGGGTGGCGAAGGCGACGGGGGCTTCGCCGGTATGAGCGGCGGCGACACGGTCCATGACATGCAGGGGGACTATGCCCGCACGGCGTCGTACGGCACGAGGGGGTCGTACGACGACGAGCCGGGCGTTGGACAGTGGTCTGACGGGGCTCACGGGGACGGGGCGGACGGCGGCTCCTCGGCGTTCGGTGGGGGTTCGCCCGTGGGCGGTTCGCGCCGGAGCGGCGGGGCACGGGGCGCGGGTGGCTCACGGGGGCGTCGTCGGCGCGGCCGCGCGGAGTCGCCCGGAGAGGACGGCGGCGCCTCCTTCTCGTCGAAGGACGCGAAAGAAGAGCCTCCGAAAGATCCGGTGGAGCAGGCACGGGCGATCTGTCTGCGCCTGCTCACCGGGACCCCGCGCACGCGGAAACAGCTCGCGGACGCCCTGCGCAAGCGGGAGATTCCGGATGATGCCGCCGAGGAGGTGCTGTCGAGGTTCGAGGAGGTCGGGCTGATCAACGACAGCGCGTTCGCGGAGGCCTGGGTGGAGTCCCGGCACCACGGACGAGGGCTCGCCAGGCGGGCGCTCGCACAGGAACTGCGGACCAAGGGCGTCGACTCCACGTTGATCGACGAGGCCGTCGCACAGCTCGACTCCGAGCAGGAGGAGGCGACCGCGTATGACCTCGTCGCCCGCAAGCTGCGTTCCACCCGCGGCCTCGACCGCGACAAGCGCCTGCGTCGCCTCGCCGGCATGCTCGCCCGCAAGGGCTATCCCCAGGGCATGGCCCTGCGGGTGGTCCGGCAGGCGCTGGAGGAGGAGGGCGAGGACACGGAGTTCCTCGGGGACGAGGGGTTCTGAGGGCTGGCCTCATCCCGGACACGTGGACGCGCGGGGAACACCCACGCGTTCGGGAGCGAGCCAGGCTGCTGCAGGCCCGTAGGCCCGTAGGCCCACCAGGCGTCACTGCCCATCGGATCCATTACCTGACAGCTCACCGGTCTCGTCCCCGCTGCCGTCGTCCGAGTGATACGGGCCCGGATGGTGTGCGCCGCTTCCGGCAAGGAGTAGCGCCGCCGGAGGAGTGGGCCGCCGAGGGGATCAAGGCACACCCCGGTCCGGACTACGCCTTCGTGTCCAACGAGCAGATGGCGTTCGCCGCCCGCTAGGCGTTCGATGCGGGCGGCGGCCAGGACGTCAAGATCGTGCCGGTCAACCCACGGACGAGGGCCTGGCAGCACTCAAGGACGGCCGCTTCGCGGCCACCCTGTCCAACTCGACGGCGGACACCCGCGACTTGGCTGTGACCAACACCCTCGCTCTGTTGAGGGACGAGACCTCACTGCCAGTCCTCCGGACGCTCCACGTGCTCCAGGCGCAGGATCGGTCCGCTGCGGCTGTAGCGGCGGATCTGCGGCAGGGGCGGGTAGTAGGCGTGAACGGAGATCGCGTGGTGCTCGGTGGACTCGTTGAGAACCTCGTGGACGTGGTGGCGGCCGAAGGCGCGGCCCTGCCCCGCGGTCAGTAGGCGCTCCCGGTCCACGCCCTCGCTGAGTTCCAGCGTCTTCCACCCGTCGGCGGGCAGCCGGGCGGCGAGCGAGTGCTCCTTGAGCTCACCGGACGCGGTCAGGAAGGCACCGACCGACTCGGCGTGGTCGTGCCAGCCGGTGCCGCTGCCGGGCGGCCAGCCGATCAGCCAGGCCTCGCTGCCGCCCGGCCCTTCCAGCCGCACCCAGGTGCGGCCCTCCGGGTCGAGGGGGAGCGAGGCGATCAGCTCGGCGTCGGCGGCCGTACGCCGTACGAATGCGAGGAGATCCGCCTGCGTGGGCACGGAGACAGCGGAACCGGAGCCGACAAGGGAAGCGGAGGAGACAGCAGGGGAGACAGACACGGGCACCGTCCTGAAGAGCGTTCGCGTGGAGCGCGCGTCAACGCAGAAGCGGCGCGCGCAAAGTGAAGAGGAATGCGAATTCAGCAGGACGGGCGACACATGCAGCCCGCGTAGCGGACGAGGTCCACATGGACCTTCCGCCACAGGTGCACACAGGTGTCAGTCACGATCCGGAGTACACCACGACGGTGCAGACCGGTCAACTCACTGTCACTATGTGGACGCACGGTGACAAAGAGCACCAGTAGTCACCGTGCGGCGGCCCCCGCCTTGGCTTCGGCGCCCGCCCGCGCAGGCCCGCCCAGCGCCGCCTCGGCCGCCGCGTACAGATCGGCCGGCCGGACCCCGGTCAGTGCCGTGACGAGGTGACCGTCGGGTCGTACGAGAAGGACGGTGTGCGGGGCAGCGCCCGGGTACTCCTCGGCGACCAGCAGTTCGGCGGTGTGTGGCAGCGCGCTCACCGCCGCCGCCAGCCGGGGCATGATCCCGGCGGTCACCCAGTGCTTGCGCTCCCACACGCCGGTGCCCGGCGCGATCAGTACGACGAGCAGCGCGCCGCGGCCGAGGCGGTCCCGCAGTCGTACGAAGGAGCCGTCCTCCGCCGTCACCCGCACGTCGGTGACCGGAGCACCGGGCTCCGTGGCGACGAGGGCCTCCCCTTCGAGGTGCCGGGGCGCGAGCGGCGAATCGGCGTACGCCCCCGGCGCACCGAGCGCGCCGCGCCCCAAGTGGCCGTCCGTGAGCAGCGCGTCGTGGCCGCGGGCCGAGCCGGGGACGTAGGCGCGCAGATTGCCGGCGCCGCGCAGCAGCGGCAGGGCCTGGTCGGCGGCGCGCAGCCGGGCGGCGACGACCGCGCGCCGCTCCGCCTGGTAGCTGTCGAGCAGCGCCTCGTGCGGCCCGTGGTGCCAGGCCAGCGCCAGCTTCCAGGCGAGGTTGTCGGCGTCCTCGAGCCCCTCGTCGAGGCCCTGCGTGCCGAGCGCGCCGAGGAGGTGTGCGGCGTCCCCGGCGAGGAAGACCCGACCGGCGCGCCAGCGGCGGGCCAGGCGGTGATGGACCGTGTGGACGCCGGTGTCCAGGAGTTCGTACGGCGGTGTCGAGCCGCCGGTCCAGCCCGCCAGGGTCTCCCGGACGCGGGTCACCAGCAGTTCGGGCGTGACTAGGTCCTTGCCCGGCGGCAGCAGCCAGTCGAGACGCCAGACCCCGTCCGGCAGGGGGCGCCCGGTGACCTCGGCGGCCGAGGGGCCGGTCGTGCGCCACGGCGGCATCCGGTGGAGCAAGGCCTGGTCGGGCCAGGGGAGTTCCGTGCGCAGTGCCGCCACGGCGTGTCGTTCGACCGCCGTACGACCCGGGAAGCGGATGTCCTGGA
The DNA here is from genome assembly GCF_042714835.1 of Streptomyces sp. NPDC058678. NCBI lineage: Bacteria > Bacillati > Actinomycetota > Actinomycetes > Kitasatosporales > Streptomycetaceae > Streptomyces > Streptomyces sp. NPDC058678. The sequence continues at coordinate 34,190 of NZ_JBHXSG010000018.1, forward strand.
GCTTGCGCACCGTGGAGCGGGTGCCGTCGCAGCCGACCAGGTAACTGCCGCGCCACCAGGTGCCTTTGGGACCACGGGTGTGAGCCGTGACGCCCGAGGGCTCCTGCTCGACGGCGTCGAGGCGGCTGTCCACGGCGATCTTGACGAGGCGCTCGCCGGCGAGGGCGGCGCGCAGGGCGCCGGTCAGCACGTGCTGGGCGATGTGCAGGGGGGCCGGACCGGCATCGTCCTCGGCATCGGTGTCGCCCCCGAACGTGACCTCGCGCATCACCTGCTTGCGCCGCATCGACCGCCATCCGGCCCAGTGGACGCCGGCCTCGGCGAGCGGCACGCCGGTCAGCCGCTCCATGAGGGCGGCGGTGTCCTCGCGCAGTACGACGGTGCGCGCGAGGCGCGGTTCGTCCTTGCCCGGACCCTCGTCGAGGACGACGGACGGCACTTCCTGACGGGCCAGAGCCAGGGCCAGCGTGAGCCCGACGGGCCCCGCGCCGACGATGATCACCGGGTCCACGGCGCGGCGCCCCCTGCCCGCAGCGGTGTTCCGAGAGACGTGGGTGAACAGGAAGTTTGAGCAGGGTGCACGATCACAGAACGTATGCAACCCATTGCCGGTGCTTGCGTCAAGTGACGGAGGCAGTGGCGATCACGCCACTGCCTCCGTGCACACTCATGCCACTTGACTGATCATCAGATGCCGCCGCCGGCACCGGTTCCGAAGGTGCCACCCACCTCGGCGGCGTTGAGCTCCTCCACGTCGTCCTTGCCCAGGACGGCGCCCGTGCTCTTCTTGCTGCGCCGCAGCCTGCGCTCCAGCCAGCCCGCGAAGCTGGTGAGGATGAAGTTGAGCACGATGTAGATGACTGCCACCACGACGAAGCTCTGGACGACGTTGGCGTAGTTGGCCGCGAGTGTGCCGCGCGTGTTGAGCAGCTCGGTGAAGCCGATCATCACGCCGCCCAGCGCGGTGTCCTTCACGATGACCACGAGTTGGCTGACGATGGCCGGCAGCATCGCGGTGACGGCCTGCGGCAGCAGAACGTTGGCCATCGTCTGGCCCTTGCGCAGACCGACCGCCATCGCGGCCTCCGACTGACCCCTCGGCAGGGAGAGGATGCCGGCCCGTACGATCTCGGCGAGAACGGACGCGTTGTAGAGCACGAGGCCGGTGACGACCGCGTAAAGGGGTCGGTCCTCAGTGCTGACGCCCGTGGAGCGGGCGAAGAACTCGTTGGCGAACAGCATCAGCAGCAGCACCGGGATGGCCCGGAAGAACTCGACCACCGCACCGGCCGGAACCCTCACCCAACGATGGTCGGAGAGGCGGGCGATGCCGAAGACCGCGCCCAGCGGAAGGGCGATCACCATGGCGAGCGCCGCTGCCTTCAGCGTGTCGGCGAGCCCCGGCAGCAGATACGTCGTCCAGGCCTCCGACTCGGTGAACGGCTTCCACAGGGCCCACCGCAGCTGGTTCTTGTCGTCCATGGTCTGCCAGATCCACCACAGGAGCAGAGCCAGCAGGACGAAGAAGACCACCGAGAAGAAGACGTTGCGCCGCTTGGCGCGGGGTCCAGGAGTGTCGTAGAGGACGGAGCTCATCGCTTCACCGCCAGTCGCTTGCTCAGCCAGCCCAGGATGAGGCCGGTCGGGAGGGTCAGTACCACGAACCCGAACGCGAAGACGGCGCCGATGAGCAGCGTCTGGGCCTCGTTCTCGATCATTTCCTTCATCAGGAAGGCGGCCTCGGCCACTCCGATCGCGGCGGCCACGGTGGTGTTCTTGGTCAACGCGATCAGCACGTTGGCCAGCGGGCCGATGACCGAGCGGAAGGCCTGCGGCAGGATGATCAGCGACAGGGTCTGGCTGAAGCTCAGGCCGATGGCGCGTGCCGCCTCGGCCTGTCCGAGCGGCACGGTGTTGATGCCGGAACGGATCGCCTCGCAGACGAACGCCGCGGTGTAGGCGACGAGGCCGAGCACGGCCAGCCGGAAGCCCTGGACCTTGAAGTCGGAGGCACCCATCGTCATGCCGAAGGTGTCGGCGAGACCGAGCGAGGTGAAGAGAATGATGACCGTCAGGGGGATGTTCCGGACGATGTTGACGTAGGCGGTGCCGAACCCGCGCATGAGCGGGACCGGGCTGACCCGCATCGCGGCCAGGAGGGTGCCCCAGACCAGGGAGCCGACGCCGGAGAGGGCGGTGAGCTTCACCGTCATCCAGAAGGCGCCCCAAATGCTCGGGTCGTCATAGTCTGAAAGAAAGTCGAACACGATCTCCCGCGCTTCCGGGGTGGGTGGCGTACGTGGACAGCGCGGCGTGCCGCCGCCTTGATCGCAATCGGCGACGGCACGCCGGGGAACACTCGTGCTACTTGACGATGTTGCCGATCTTCGGCGCCGGCTCGTTCTTGTAGTTGGCCGGACCGAAGTTGTCCGTGACCGCCTTCTCCCACGCGCCGTCGCTGACCATCTTCTCGAGAGCGGCGTTGATCTTGTCCACGGTCGCGGTGTCGCCCTTCTTCACACCGATGCCGTAGTTCTCGTTGCTGAGCTTGAGGCCGGCGAGCTTGAACTGGCCCTTGTACTGCTCCTGTGCGGCGAAGCCCGCGAGGATCGAGTCGTCCGTGGTCAGCGCGTCCACGGAGCCGGCCTGCAGGCCGGAGATGCACTCCGAGTAGCCGCCCAGCTGCTTCAGGTTGGCATCCGGGGCGATCTCGTCCCTGACGTTCTGCGCCGAAGTGGAGCCGGTCACCGAGCACAGGTTCTTGCCGTTGAGGTCGGTGCCCTTGGTGATGTCCGAGTCGGCCTTGACCAGCAGGTCCTGGTGAGCCAGCAGGTACGGGCCGGCGAAGTCGACCTTCTTGGCGCGCTCGTCGTTGATCGAGTAGGTGGCCGCGATGAACTTCACGTCGCCGCGGGCGAGAGCGTTCTCGCGGTCGGCGCTCTTGGTCTCGACGAACTCGATCTGGTCGGGCTTGTAGCCGAGTTCCTTGGCCACGTACGTCGCCACGTCGACGTCGAAGCCGGAGAAGGAGCCGTCGGGCTCCTTCAGGCCCAGACCGGGCTGGTCGTACTTGATGCCGATCTTGATCTTGTCGCCGCCACTGGAGCCCGAGCCGCTGTCGCTGTCGCCGTCGTCGCTGCCACAGGCGGTGGCGGTCAGGGCGAGGACGAGCGCGGTGGCCGCCGCGGCGGAGACCTTGCGGAGCTTCATGGTGAACATCCTTTGTGTGGTGAGGAGAATGCCGTCGTTGCGGGTGGCGCGGGCCGTCGGTGGCGCGGTCGCGGCAGGGTACGGATTCGTCAGTGGTGCAGGATCTTCGACAGGAAGTCCTTGGCGCGGTCGCTGCGCGGGTTGCTGAAGAACTGGTCCGGCACAGCTTCTTCGACGATCCGACCGTCCGCCATGAACACCACCCGGTTGGCGGCCGAACGGGCGAAGCCCATCTCATGGGTGACGACGATCATGGTCATGCCGTCGCGGGCGAGCTGCTGCATGACCTCCAGCACCTCGTTGATCATCTCAGGGTCGAGCGCCGAAGTGGGCTCGTCGAACAGCATGACCTTGGGGCCCATGGCCAGGGCACGCGCGATGGCGACGCGCTGCTGCTGGCCACCGGACAGCTGTGCGGGGTACTTGTCCGCCTGGTTGGCGACACCCACTCGGTCGAGCAGCGAGCGGGCCTTCTCCTCGGCCACCTTCTTGTCGGTCCTGCGGACCTTGATCTGGCCCAGCATCACGTTCTCGAGCACGGTCTTGTGCGCGAACAGGTTGAAGGACTGGAAGACCATTCCCACGTCGGCACGCAACCGGGCCAGAGCCTTGCCCTCCTGGGGCAGCGGCTTGCCGTCGATGGCGATCGTGCCGGAGTCGATCGTCTCCAGGCGGTTGATGGCGCGGCACAGGGTGGACTTTCCGGACCCGGAGGGTCCGATGACCACGACAACCTCGCCGCGGGCGATCGTCAGATCGATGTCCTGGAGAACGTGCAACGCGCCGAAATGCTTGTTGACGCTCTTCAGGACGACCAGATCTCCGGTCGCGGCCACATCTTCCTTGGCCACCGATACTTCGGTCATCGCTCTAAGGCTCCGTCCTCCTCGGTTTCGGAGGACAGTAGTAACCACTCGCGACCAGCGTCATTACATCTGAGGGGAATCTGAGCATCACGATCCGATAGCAATCGGACACGTGTCGTAGCACTTGCGAGCTGGGCGCGTATCGGGCGGGTAACGGAAGTCGCGCGCAACCGGAACCCTCTTGACGTCGTCCTCATCCATCAGCGTGACTGCCATGTGCACGCGCGCGCGTGCCCACGTTTCTACACATCCTGATCGTACGTCCGATGAACCGAAGGGAGCCCGGATGAGACTGCTCCTCGTCGAGGACGACAACCATGTGGCAGCCGCCCTGTCCGCGGTCCTGGCGAGGCACGGTTTCGACGTCACCCACGCCCGCAGTGGCGAGGAGGCCCTGCAGGCCCTTGTCTCGGAAGGCGACGGCTTCGGAGTCGTCCTCCTCGACCTGGGCCTGCCCGACCAGGACGGCTACGAGGTCTGCGGCAAGATCCGCAAGCGCACCAGCATCCCGGTGATCATGGTGACCGCGCGCTCCGACGTCCGCTCCCGCATCCACGGCCTCAACCTCGGCGCCGACGACTACGTCGTGAAGCCGTACGACACCGGGGAACTGCTGGCCCGCATCCACGCCGTCGCCCGGCGCACCGCCCACGACGACGCCCCGGGGGCGAGCGAGACCGGCCTGCGTCTCGGCCCGGTGCACATCGAACTGCCCACCCGCCAGGTCAGCGTGGACGGCTCCGTCGTCCAGCTGACCCGCAAGGAGTTCGACCTCCTCGCCCTGCTGGCCCAGCGGCCCGGCGTGGTCTTCCGCCGGGAGCAGATCATCAGCGAGGTGTGGCGGACCAGCTGGGAGGGGACCGGGCGCACCCTGGAGGTGCACGTGGCGTCCCTGCGCGCCAAGCTGCGGATGCCGGCGCTCATCGAGACCGTACGCGGCGTGGGCTACCGGCTCGTCGCCCCGGGCGCGTAGCGGGGCCGGGTGCGCACACGTCTGCTCCCGCTGCTCATCGTCCTGATGGCGGCCGTGCTGCTCGCTCTCGGTGTCCCGCTCGCCATCAGTGTGGCCGCGGCCCAGCAGCAGAACGTGATCGTGGACCGGATCGACGACACGGCACGCTTCGCGGCCCTCGCCCAGTACGTCACCGACCCGCCCGGCGAGACGAACGAGCGCAAGGACACGCTGGGCATCGAACTCGCCAGCTACTACGACGTCTACGGCATCCGGGCGGGCGTCTTCTACCGCAACGCGACCCCCATGGCCAAGGCGCCCTCCACCTTCGTCCTCCCCAAGGAGGGAGAGGTCCGCGAGGCGTTCGGCGAGGCGCTGCTCAGCCGCCGCAGCCACGATCCGAAGCAGGTGTGGCCCTGGCAGCGCCACCGTCTGGTCGTCGCCTCGCCGGTCATCCGGGACGGCGACGTGGTCGCGGTCGTCGTCACCGACTCGCCCACCGGACAGATGCGTTCGCGGATCCTGCAGGGCTGGCTGGTCATCGTGGCGGGTGAGAGCGCCGCGATGCTGCTGGCCGTGGGCGCCGCGCTACGGCTGACCGGCTGGGTCCTCCGGCCCGTACGCGTCCTGGACGCCACCACCCACGCGATCACGAGCGGGGCCATGAAGTCGCGCGTCGCGGTCGCCGGCGGACCGCCGGAACTCAGGCGCCTGGCCCGGTCGTTCAACGAGATGGCGGACAACGTCGAGGACGTGCTCGAGCAACAGCGCGCCTTCGTCGCCGACGCCTCGCACCAGCTGCGCAACCCCCTCGCGGCGCTGCTGCTGCGCATCGAACTGCTCGCCTTCGAACTCCCGGAGGGCAACCAGGAGATCGCCTCCGTCCAGGCCGAGGGCAAGCGTCTGGCACAGGTTCTGGACGACCTGCTCGACCTGGCCCTGGCCGAACACACCGACGCGGATCTCAGGGTCACCGACATCGGTGCCCTCACCACCGAGCGCGTCGCCGCCTGGACACCGACCGCCCAGGCCAAGGGCGTAGGGCTGGTGGGCACCTGCCCGCCCACCACCGCGTGGGCCGACCCGGTCACCCTCTCCAGTGCCCTGGACGCGGTGATCGACAACGCGGTGAAGTTCACGCCGAAGGACGAGACCGTCGAGGTCACGGTCGCCTCCGACGGCAACACCTCCACCGTCGTGGTCACCGACAACGGCCCCGGTCTGACCGACGACGAACTCGCCCGCGTCGGCGACCGCTTCTGGCGCAGCGGCCGCCACCAGAACGTCAAGGGCTCCGGGCTCGGCCTGTCCATCTCCCGCGCTTTGCTCGCCGCGGGCGGCGGCTCGATCACGTACGACCACCACGAGCCGCACGGGCTGACGGTGACGGTACGGGTGCCCCGGTCGGGCCCGACTGCGTGAGGTTCGGTACGGCGGGCTACGGCGGATGACTGAGGCGCACCGCGTTCCTTGCGGTGCGCGCCGGACCGCGCGGTGAGGCTTCCTGCGACAGCCGACGAGACGTCCGTACGGCGCGTGCGCGGCATCTCCTACGACGCGCGCGTGGCGTTGTCCGCGGCGTCTACGGCTTGACCGAGCGGTAATAGCGCCGCGCACCCTCGTGCAGGGCCAACGGGTCCGTGTAGATCGCCGTGCGTACGTCGACCAACTGGGCGGAGTGGACGCGGTCGCCGATGCCGTCCCTGCTCCTGAGCACGGTCCGGGTCAGCCACTCGGTGAGCCTCGGGTCCACGTCCTTGCGTGTCATCAGCAGGTTGGACACCGCGAGCGTCGCCACCGTGGCCCCCTTCTGGATCGGGGGATAGGCCGACTCCGGCATGTTCGTGGCGCGGTAGTAGCGGGACGCACCGCCTTGTTGGTGCAGCTTGGCGACGAGGTCGGTGCCGATCGGCACGAACCGGAAGGCGTAGGTGGCGGACAGGTTCCTCAGACCCTCGGTCGGCAACCCGCTCGACCAGAAGAACGCGTCGATCTCGCCCCGCTTGAGCCGGGCCGGACCGGTGTCGATCCCGTCGGACAGCGGTGTGATGTCCTTCTTCGCGTCGATGCCCGCCGCCTTGAGCACCCGGTTGGCGATCAGCCGCACGCCCGAGTGGGGCAGTCCTATGGCGACCCGCTTGCCCTTCAGGTCCGCGATCGACCGGACGTTCGAGTCGCTCGGTACGACGAGCTGTACGTAGTCGTCGTACAGGCGGGCGACACCGCGCAGCCCGTCGGCGCCGGCGCCGGTGTACGTCTCCACGGCGTCGGCCGCCGCGATGGTGAAGTCGGCCTGGCCGGTCGCCACGCGCGCGACGTTCTCCTGCGAGCCGTCACTGGTCAGCAGCCGCACCTTGAGATTCGGCATGTCCTTGTCGAGCTCGTTGCGCAGCCGCCACCCGTACTCCTGGTAGACGCCGGCCTTGGTCCCCGTGCTGAACGTGATCGTCCCGCTCGGAGGTGCCTCGCCCAGAGGCAGCAGCCACCACAGCAGCAGCCCGAGCGCGACGAATCCGGCGGTCGCGCCCTGCAGGGCCCGGCGCCTGCCGATACGGGGGAGCACTCTGGACATGCGGGCGATCCTGCCAGCCGGGGCACGGTGCTGACCAGGGGCGGCGTCACAGCGGGCGGGGCGAAGGGGTCCGGCTCGGGTCCTGGGGGAGTGCCTGTGCGGGTCCTGGAGCAGGGGTGGCCGGCGCTGCCGTATTAGCCGACGGCGTTGTCGGTGGCGGTCGCTAGAGTCGCCGTATGAGCTCCTCGCCCGTCGACCTGGTCCGTGAGTTCCACCTCGCCGTCGGGCTCGCCGCCCGCAGTACGCCCACCGAGGTCTCGCCCGAACTGGCCGCCCATCGCGGTGAGCTGCTCGCCGAGGAGGCCGCGGAGGTCGCCGAGGTCTGCGTCACCGGCCCGCTGGACCGGCTCGCGCACGAGCTGGCCGACGTCGTCTACGTCGCCTACGGGACGGCCCTCGTCCACGGCATCGACCTCGACGCGGTGATCGCCGAGATCCACCGCTCCAACATGACCAAGCGGGGTCCCGACGGCCGCGTCGCCCGCCGCGCCGACGGCAAGGTCCTCAAGGGCGACCACTACGAGGCACCGGACGTGTCGGGAGTGCTGCGCAGGCAGGGGTGGGTGCCGCGGGCGGGGGATTGACCGGGCGTGGCGGCGCCCGTGGATCGGACGCAGCCGACGGACATCGCCTCGCCTCTCTGCCGCCGTGACCCACAAGGGCGGCGCGGCCCTTCCCTCAGTCGCCGCCCACCGACGCTCCCGCCTCGGCCGCTGGCCGCGACGAGGTTTCCCGGGTCTCCCTGCGGTCCTCGGCGCGGCGGGTCCACCAGGATGCCAGCGGCTCCGTGTAGCGCGCGGTGAGCGGGCCGAGGACGACCAGAATCAGGACGTACGCCGTCGCCAGGGGGCCGAGGGACGGTTCGATGCCGGCGCTCACGGCGAGCCCCGCGATGACGATCGAGAACTCGCCGCGTGCCACCAGCGCGCCGCCCGTGCGCCAGCGGCCCTTGACGGAGATCCCGGCGCGCCGGGCCGCCCAGTAGCCGGTGGCGATCTTCGTCGCGGCGGTGAGGACCGCCAGCGCGAGGGCGGGCAGCAGCACGGGCGGGATGCTGGCCGGGTCCGTGTGCAGCCCGAAGAAGACGAAGAAGACGGCGGCGAACAGGTCCCGCAGGGGGCTCAGCAGTGTGTGCGCGCCTTCGGCGACCTCCCCGGACAGCGCGATGCCGACCAGGAACGCGCCGACCGCTGCGGACACCTGGAGTTGCTGGGCGACACCCGCCACCAGGATCGTCAGCCCCAGCACGACCAGCAGCAGCTTCTCCGGGTCGTCGCTGGAGACGAACCGGGAGATCAGCCGGCCGTAACGCACCGCCACGAACAGCACGAGACCCGCCGCCCCCAGCGCGATCGCCAGGGTCACGCTCCCGGCCAGCAGGCCGGCGCCGGCCACCAGAGCCGTGACGATGGGCAGGTACACCGCCATCGCCAGGTCCTCCAGGACGAGGACGCTGAGGATCACCGGAGTCTCCCGGTTGCCCACCCGGCCCAGGTCGCCGAGCACCTTCGCGATCACGCCGGACGAGGAGATCCAGGTGACGCCGGCCAGCACGACCGCGGCCACCGGCCCCCAGCCCAGCAGCAGCGCCGCCGCCGCGCCCGGCAGGGCGTTGAGCGCGCAGTCCACGAGACCGGACGGGTAGTGGGACTTGAGGTTGGTGATCAGGTCACCGGCCGAGTACTCCAGGCCGAGCATCAACAGCAGCAGAATGACGCCGATCTCGGCGCCGGTCGCGACGAACTCCTCGCTCGCCCCGAGCGGCAGCAGCCCGCCCTCGCCGAAGGCCAGTCCGGCGAGCAGGTACAGCGGAATGGGGGAGAGCCGGAAACGGGCGGCGAACCGGCCGAGCAGGCCGAGGCCGAGGATGATGGAACCGAACTCGATCAGCAGGACCGCGGAGTGCACCGGATCACTCCCGCCCGAGTATCGCGGCGGCGGCGTCGACGCCCTCACGGGTGCCGATCACGATGAGGGTGTCCCCGCCGACGAGCCTGAAGTCCGGCGCCGGCGACGGAATCGCCTCGGCCCGACGCAGCACCGCGACGACGGACGCGCCCGTGTCGGTCCGCATCCGGGTCTCGCCCAGTACCCGGCCGTTCCACCGGGAACCCGCGGCGACCTCGACGCGCTCGGCGACCAGCCCCAGGTCCGTGGTGTAGAGCAGGCTCGCACTGTGGTGGGACGGCTTCAGCGCGTCGATCAGCGCACCCGCCTCGGAACCGGTCAGCCGCAGCGACTGGGCGCAGGAGTCGGGATCGTCGGCCCGGTACACGCTCACCGTGCGGGCGCCGTCGCGGTGTGCCACCACGGACAGATGGCGGTCTTCCCGGGTGACGAGGTCGTACTGGACCCCGATTCCCGGTAGCGGCGTCGCCCTCAGGCGTGGAGCAGACACGTTTCTTCCCCTTGCTTCTCGGTGATTCGGTGGTCGCGGTTGCCAAGTCCGCATGCTGCCATTGCCCCGTACGGTGACGACATGGGTGTCGTCACGGATATACGAGGCCGAAGGCGCGCGGCGAGGCTGGCTGCGACGGTGCCGAACGCGGGTACCCACGGGCCGGACACAAGGACGGGAAGAGGCGAGAGCAGAACCGTGTCGTTGTTCTGGCGGATCTTCTCGCTCAACGCCGTCGGCCTGGTCGCGGCAGCCGCCCTGCTGCTGGGCCCGGTCACCGTGTCCACCCCCGTCCTGCCGGGCGAGGCACTGGCCGTCGTGGCGGGCCTCGCCGCACTGCTCGCCGCCAACGCGCTTGTGCTGCGCATCGGCCTCGCCCCGCTCCAGCGGCTGGGCCGGGCCATGGCGACGGCCGACCTGCTGCGCCCCGGGGCCCGTGCCGCCGTCGCCGGCCCCGCGGAGACGGCCGCGCTGATCACGACGTACAACACGATGCTCGACCGGCTGGAGGCCGAACGCGCCACCGGCGCCGCCCGCGCCCTCTCCGCCCAGGAACGCGAACGCCACCGCATCGCCCGCGAACTCCACGACGAGGTCGGTCAGACCCTGACCGCGGTCCTCCTCCAGCTCAAGCGCGTCGCCGACCGGGTGCCCGACGAACTGCGCGAGGAGGTGAGCCAGGCGCAGGAGGCCACCCGCGCCGGCCTCGACGAGATCCGCCGCATCGCCCGCCGACTGCGGCCCGGCGTCCTGGACGAGCTCGGGCTGCCGAGCGCCCTGCGCTCCCTGGCGGCCGAGTTCACCACGCACGGACTGACCGTGCGCCATCACGTCCCCGGCGATCTGCCCCGGCTGACCGAGGAGTCCGAACTCGTGGTCTACCGCGTCGCCCAGGAGGGGCTGACCAACACCGCGCGGCACGCCGCCGCCGACCGTGCGGAAGTCCGGCTGCGGCCGGTCACGGACGGCGTCGAACTCCTCGTACGTGACAACGGCAAGGGCCTCGGCGGCGCCCCGGACGGCTCGGGGATCAGCGGTATGCGCGAGCGGGCCCTCCTCATAGGAGCCGCCCTCTCCCTGGAACCCGCCCCGGGGCGGGGCACGGACATACGGTTGCGCGTTCCGACGGTGACCGGGACGCACCGGTGATGCGCCTTCCGGCGGCGACCGGGACACACCGGTGATGGCGCCCCGACCGCCGCTGAAGACCCCGATCCGCGTCCTGCTCGCCGACGACCACACACTCGTACGCAGAGGCGTGCGCCTCATCCTCGAGAATGAGCCGGACCTCACCGTCGTGGCCGAGGCCGGCGACGGGGCGGAGGCGGTCGAACTGGCACGCGCGCGTGACGTCGATCTGGCGGTCCTCGACGTCGCGATGCCTCGGATGACCGGCCTCCAGGCGGCCCGCGAACTCTCCCGCCGCCTGCCGGACCTGCGCATCCTCATCCTCACGATGTACGACAACGAGCAGTACTTCTTCGAGGCCCTGAAGGCCGGCGCCGGAGGCTTCGTCCTGAAGTCCGTCGCCGACCGCGACCTCGTCCAGGCGTGCCGGGCGGTCGTACGCGACGAGCCGTTCATCTACCCGGGGGCGGAACGGGCCCTCGTCCGCTCGTACCTCGAACGACTCCACCGGGGCGACGGTCTGCCCGAGCGGGCCATCACCGAGCGCGAGGAGGAGATCCTCAAGCTCGTCGCCGAGGGCCACACCTCGAAGGAGATCGGCGAACTCCTCTTCATCAGCGCCAAGACGGTCGAACGCCACCGCGCGAACCTCCTCCAGAAGCTGGGCATGCGCGACCGCCTGGAACTGACCCGGTATGCCATCCGGGCGGGCCTCATCGACCCGTGAGTCGATCGAACGGGCCGGTGGTCACTTCCGGCGATGCCGTGAAGGGGCTGGTGCCGCCCGGACCGTCCGGGCGACCGGAGGAGGCGCCGCGTGACTGACCGACAGTCGGACCACCTCGCGTAATCGGGCGTGACAGGGCGTGTGTCAGGTGAGTGCGGCGCCCACCGGAGCATGCCGGGGGACTGTCGGCGGCAGGAGGTCCTTCGGGCACCGCCTACCCTTGTCACATGAGCAGCAGCGACCGGAGCCTGGCAGTGGGCGTGAAGACATACGAGGTGCGCACCTACGGGTGCCAGATGAACGTCCACGATTCCGAGCGATTGTCCGGGCTGCTCGAGGACGCCGGGTACGTGCGCGCGCCCGAGGGGTCGGACGGGGACGCGGACGTCGTCGTCTTCAACACCTGCGCGGTGCGCGAGAACGCCGACAACCGGCTGTACGGCAACCTCGGCCGCCTCGCCCCGAGGAAGGCGAGCCGCCCCGGGATGCAGATCGCGGTCGGCGGGTGCCTCGCGCAGAAGGACCGCGACACCATCGTGAAGAAGGCGCCCTGGGTGGACGTCGTCTTCGGCACGCACAACATCGGCAAGCTGCCCGTCCTCCTGGAGCGCGCCCGCGTCCAGGAAGAGGCGCAGGTCGAGATCGCCGAGTCGCTCGAAGCCTTCCCCTCCACGCTGCCGACGCGGCGCGAGAGCGCGTACGCGGCCTGGGTCTCCATCTCCGTCGGCTGCAACAACACGTGCACCTTCTGCATCGTCCCGGCCCTGCGCGGCAAGGAGAAGGACCGCAGGACCGGCGACATCCTGGCCGAGATCGAGGCACTGGTCGCCGAGGGCGTCTCCGAGATCACCCTGCTCGGCCAGAACGTCAACGCGTACGGCTCCGACATCGGCGACCGCGAGGCGTTCAGCAAGCTGCTGCGGGCCTGCGGCGCCATCGAGGGCCTGGAGCGCGTCCGCTTCACCTCCCCGCACCCGCGCGACTTCACCGACGACGTGATCGCGGCCATGGCCGAGACGCCGAACGTGATGCCGCAGCTGCACATGCCCCTGCAGTCCGGCTCGGACACGGTCCTCAAGGCGATGCGCCGCTCCTACCGCCAGGAGCGCTACCTCGGGATCATCGAGAAGGTCCGCGCCGCCATCCCGCACGCGGCGATCACCACCGACATCATCGTGGGCTTCCCCGGCGAGACCGAGGAGGACTTCGAGGAGACGCTGCACGCCGTCCGCGAGGCCCGGTTCGCGCAGGCCTTCACCTTCCAGTACTCCAAGCGACCCGGCACCCCGGCCGCGACCATGGAGAACCAGATACCGAAGGAGGTCGTCCAGGCGCGCTACGAGCGTCTCGTCGCCCTCCAGGAGGAGATCTCCTGGGAGGAGAACAAGAAGCAGGTCGGCCGCACGCTCGACCTCATGGTCGCCGAGGGCGAGGGCCGCAAGGACGGCGCCACCCACCGCCTCTCCGGCCGCGCCCCCGACAACCGCCTCGTCCACTTCACCAAGCCGGAGCAGCAGGTCCGCCCCGGCGACGTGGTGACCGTCGAGATCACGTACGCCGCCCCGCACCACCTCCTCGCCGAGGGCCCCACCCTCGCCGTGCGCCCCACGCGCGCGGGCGACGCCTGGGAGAAGCGCAACGCCGAGAAGGCCGCCGCGCCGGTCGGCGTCATGCTCGGCCTCCCGAAGATCGGCGCCCCCGAGCCGCTCCCGGCCGCGACGGGCAGCGGCTGCGGCTGCGACTGACGCCGTGCGCGGGTGAGTCTGCGGCTTGCGGGCTTGCGGGCTTGCGGTGTGAGTTTGCGGCGGCGCGCTGCGGGTGACCTCTGCGGTGGGTGGCCCACCACTCGCCTGTGCGCGCCGCGGAGAGGCAAGGAGACGAGGGAAGCCGAAGGGGGCGTACGGCCGTTCCGCCGTGCTCGGCTCTCGTCGCGCCGCCCGCCAGGGTTACCCTGCCGATCATGCTTGTCGCCGCCGCAGTCTGCCCCTGCCCGCCCCTGCTCGTGCCTCAGGTCGCCGCGGGCGCCGCACCCGAGCTGGACGTCGCGCGCGCCGCGTGCACGGACGCGCTCGGTGTCCTCGCCGCCGCCCGGCCCGACCGGCTCGTGGTCGTCGGGCCGGCCGAGCAGAGCGGTCGCGGGACGCATCCGGAGGGCACCCGGGGCTCGTTCCGCGGGTTCGGTGTGGACCTCGACGTAAGCCTGGGCGCCGACCGGGGCACAGGGGCCGAGCGCCTGCTCCCGCCCTCGCTGTCGGTGGCCGCGTGGCTGCTGGAGCGTGCCGGGTGGGCGGATGCCCCGATCGAGGGACTCGGTGTGGGGGAACCTCTCGCGGCCGAGCGGTGTATCGAAGTCGGAGGAGAAATCGCCGCCCGGGCCGAGCGGGTGGCGCTGCTGGTGATGGGCGACGCCAGTGCGTGCCGCACGCTCAAGGCGCCCGGCTATCTCGACGACCGAGCCGCACCCTTCGACGCGGAGGTCACGCGTGCGCTGGGCGCGGCGGACGCGGGGGCTCTCAAGGCGCTGGACGCAGACCTGGCGTACGAGCTGAAGGCATCAGGCCGGGCCCCCTGGCAGGTGCTGGCCGGCGCGGCGGAGGGCACGGACCTCGGCGGCACGCTGCTGTACGAGGGCGCGCCGTACGGGGTGGGTTACGTGGTCGCCACCTGGTCCTAGCCGCCTCGTCGTACCGCGGAAGCAGACGGCAACGACGGAAACGGCACAACCACGAAGAACGCCCCCACGTAAACGGCGCAAAACGAAACGGCACAAACGAGGGAGCCGACGGAAACGACGGACGGCCGGGAGCGTCGTGCTCCGCGGCCGTCCGTCGGTGTGCCGTGTCGTTCAGGAAGCCGGCGGCGGAGCGGTCGGCGGCGTGCCGGTGTCGCCGCCCGTGTCCGTGCCGTCCTTGTGCGCGATCCGGTCCATGGCTCCCTTGGCCTTGCCCGTCCCCGACTGGATCCTGCCGCTGTACTTGCCCTTGGTCTTCTCGTCGACGACCTTGGCGGCCTTGTCAAGGCCGTGCTCGACCTTGTCCCCGTGCTGCTGTGCGAAGCCGGAGACCTTGTCCTTGGCAGGGTTGAGCTTGGCCTTCAAATTGTCCAGGAGACCCATGGTCCACCTTCCCTCGCGGGGGCAGTTACGTGCGAGCGCCTTCGCCGGCCTCGCTGTCGGCAGCCTCTTCTGCGGACTGCTGCTTGGGGATCTCGACGCCTTCGCCGGAGCCGGAGGCGTCCTCGGCGGCCGGTACAGCCGCCTCCTCCGCCGCATCGCCGACCTTGGCCTCTGCCTTCGCATCGGCCGGCGTCTCGGACGTCGTACCGGCCTCGGCCTCAGCCTCGGAATTGGCCGCGACCGACCCCTTCGCCTCTGCCGCCTCCTCAGCCGCGGGTTCGGCCGTCGGCGTATCGGCCTGCGCCTCGGCGGTTGACGCCTCCTCTGTGGTCTTTGACCTTCGGAGAAGTCGTGCGAAAACGCCCATATCCACTCCATACGTTACTCGTGCGGGCGAAATCCCGCGTCGTCCGGTGCGTCCGTTTGCTCCGCCCGGGTCGCCACCCCTGCGATCAGGCGGCGGAAAACCTCGCAACTGGCAACGACCCCGCGCGCGTACCGTCACGTAACTCGTTCGAGGCGCGGTCGCGAGGTTTGCGAGACTGGGGCGGTGAGTAGCGCACCCCCCGCCCCCCGAGTCATCGCCGTCGTCGGACCGACCGCGGCCGGTAAGTCCGATCTGGGCGTCTTCCTGGCCCAGCGTCTCGGCGGCGAGGTCGTCAACGCCGACTCCATGCAGCTCTACCGAGGGATGGACATCGGCACCGCCAAGCTGACGCGCGAGGAACGCGACGGCGTCCCGCACCACCTCCTGGACATTTGGGACGTCACAGTCACCGCCTCCGTCGCCGAGTACCAGAAACTGGCCCGCGCCAGGATCGACACCCTGCTCGCCGAGGGCCGCTGGCCGATTCTGGTGGGTGGATCAGGCCTGTACGTCCGCGGGGCCGTGGACAACCTGGAGTTCCCCGGCACCGACCCCGAGGTCAGGGCGCGGCTGGAGGAGGAGCTCACCCTGCGCGGCTCGGGGGCGCTGCACGCACGCCTGGCCGCCGCCGACCCCGAGGCCGGGCACGCGATCCTGCCCAGCAACGGCCGTCGTATCGTCCGGGCCCTCGAAGTGATCGAGATCACCGGCAGGCCTTTCACCGCCAACCTCCCCGGCCACGACTCCGTCTACGACACCGTGCAGATCGGCGTCGACGTGGCGCGGCCCGAGCTCGACGAGCGCATCGCGCGCCGGGTCGACCGGATGTGGGACGCCGGACTGGTGGAGGAAGTGCGCGCACTGGAGGCGCAGGGGTTGCGCGAGGGGCGTACGGCCTCGCGCGCGCTCGGCTACCAGCAGGTGCTCGCGGCGCTCGCCGGGGAGTGCACCGACGAAGAGGCGCGGGCCGAGACCGTACGAGCCACCAAGCGCTTCGCGCGCCGTCAGGATTCGTGGTTCAGGCGCGACCCGCGGGTGCATTGGTTGAGTGGGGCTGCGGCGGATGTCACAGAACTTCCGCAGCTCGCACTGGCATTGGTCGAACGACCGGTCACAGCCTGATCACGTCATTGCATCGGGACGCTCCGGCCGTCATCGCGGCCTTCGGCACCGTGCCATCATCGAGCTTCGATCGACCAAGTGAAGTCCGAGTTGGGAGGGCGCGTGGCGATGGAGGCCGGCCCTCGCGACACCGCACAAGGTACCGAGCCCCTCACCGCTGAAAGCGGTGAAGCGGAGCAGGACGGCGACCGTCTGAGCCCCGACGGGCCCGACGAGACGCCGGACGGCGTGACCGCCGACGGCCCGGAGCCCGAGGAGATGTTCGCGGGCGGCCCGGAGGTCGAGGTCGAGCTGCGCCCGCAGCGCCGGATGCGCATCTGGCAGCTCGCTCCCATCGTGAGCCTGGCCGCGGTCGGCTCCCTGATGTTCGCGTTCCCGCTGGCCTTCGACTTCGGCGACAGCGGGGCCGTGATCGCCATGCTGGGTCTGCTGATCTGCTCCTGCGCGGCCGGCTGGGGCATGATGGCCGCTCGTCGCGTTGGTTACACGTGGCCCGGGCTGCCGCAGCGGGGCTCCGGGCGCCGTCCGGACTGGCGGGTCGTGATCGCGTACGTCGTGATGGTCGCCGCGGTGGTCGTGCTGGCCGTGTGGCGCGTGGCCCGGCTGCGCTGAGCAGCACGGGGCCGGTCGGCTGCGCGGGTCTCCACGCCCGCGTGGGTTGTCGTACCCACCCCGTACGATCGAGGAATGAGCACGCGGATCGCCTTCCTCAAGGGACACGGCACCGAGAACGACTTCGTGATCGTCCCGGACCCCGATAACACCATCGACCTGCCCCCGGCCGCCGTCGCCGCCCTCTGCGACCGCCGCGCCGGCATCGGCGGTGACGGCCTGCTGCACGTGGTGCGGTCCGCGGCGCACCCCGAGGCCAAGGACATGGCGGCCGAGGCGGAGTGGTTCATGGACTACCGCAATGGCGACGGTTCGGTCGCGGAGATGTGCGGCAACGGCGTGCGCGTGTTCGCGCACTACCTCCAGCGCGCCGGATACGCCGACAAGGGCGACCTCGCGATCGCCACGCGCGGGGGCGTGAAGACTGTGCACCTCTCCAAGGACGGTGACATCACCGTCGGCATGGGCAAGGCGCTGCTCCCCGAAGGGGACGTCACGGTGAGCGTCGGCGAGCGCAGCTGGCCCGCGCGGAACGTGAACATGGGCAACCCGCACGCCGTCGCCTTCGTGGACGACCTCGCGCACGCGGGCGACCTGCACTCCCCCCCGCCCTTCAGCCCGGCCGCCGCCTATCCCGACGGTGTGAACGTCGAGTTCGTGGTCGACCGCGGCCCCCGGCACGTCGCCCTGCGCGTCCACGAGCGCGGCTCCGGCGAGACCCGCTCGTGCGGCACGGGCGCGTGCGCTGTCGCCGTGGCCGCTGCCCGCCGGGACGGCGCCGACCCGACCGCCACCGGAAGCCCGGTGACGTACACCGTCGACGTGCCCGGCGGCACCCTGGTCATCACCGAGCGACCCGACGGCGAGATCGAGATGACCGGACCAGCGGTGATCGTCGCCGAGGGAGACATCGACGCGGAGTGGCTGGAACGCTCCGTTCGCTGACCGGTGGCACGTCACAGGAAGCGAACCGTAAACCTGCAACCCATCGCTCGAATGGGTGATCCTTTTCACGCTCGGCGAGAGGCGGTCAGGCGCACGTGATGGGCTCGGTAGCATCAAGCACCGGCCCGGACGGGGGACAGATGCCATCCCCCGAGCCGTGTCCGCCCTGGGGCACCCCGTCCGCCGGTCCACGCAGCCGGAGGTGCCCATGAGTGCGGAGGCCACGAATCCCGCGAGCCCAGGCCCGGTCACAGCAGGCCCGGTCCTGCCGACAGTGCCGCGCAGGAAGGCCCGCCCCCGGATCGACCTGCGCCGCCTCGGCCGGGCCGCGCTGCTCGGTCCCACCGCCCGGGACCGGCTGCCCGACGCCATCGGCCACGTGGTCGAGGCCCACCGCGCCCACCACCCCGACGCCGACCTCGAGCCGCTGCGCCGCGCCTACGTCCTGGCCGAGTCCTCGCATCGCGGTCAGATGCGCAAGAGCGGTGAGCCGTACATCACACACCCGCTCGCGGTGACCCTGATCCTCGCCGAACTGGGCGCCGAGACAACGACTCTGACGGCGTCTCTGCTCCACGACACCGTCGAGGACACCGACGTGACGCTCGATCAGGTCCGTGAGCAGTTCGGCGAGGAGGTGCGCTTCCTCGTCGACGGCGTCACAAAACTGGAGAAGGTCGACTACGGGGCAGCCGCCGAGCCCGAGACCTTCCGCAAGATGCTCGTCGCCACCGGCAACGACGTCCGCGTCATGTCGATCAAACTCGCCGACCGGCTGCACAACATGCGCACCCTCGGCGTGATGCGTCCCGAGAAACAGGCCCGCATCGCCAAGGTCACCCGGGACGTCCTCATCCCCCTGGCGGAACGGCTCGGCGTCCAAGCGCTCAAGACCGAACTGGAGGACATGGTCTTCGCGATCCTCCACCCCGAGGAGTACGAGCACACCCGGGAGCTGATCTCCGACAACGCCTCCCGCGCGGACGACCCGCTCGCCGAGATGGCCGACGAGATGCGCACGGTCCTGCGGGACGCCGACATCCCGGCCGAAGTCCTCATCCGGCCCCGGCACTTCGTCTCCGTGCACCGCGTCGCCCGCAAACGCGGCCGGCTGCGCGGCGCCGACTTCGGCCGTCTGCTGGTGCTGGTGAACGAGGACGCCGACTGTTACGCCGTACTGGGTGAACTGCACACCTGTATGACGCCCGTCGTCTCCGAGTTCAAGGACTTCATCGCCGTCCCCAAGTTCAATCTGTACCAGTCGCTGCACACCGCAGTGGCCCGCGAGGACGGCCAGGTCACCGAGGTCCTCATCCGCACCCACCAGATGCACAAGGTCGCGGAGGCCGGCGTCGTCGCGCTGGGCAATCCCTACGCTCCTCCGTCGGAGGAGCAGACCGCTTCGAGGGACGGCGAACGCGCCGACCCGACCCGCCCCGGCTGGCTGTCCCGCCTCCTCGACTGGCAGGAGGCCGCGTCCGACTCCGACATGTTCTGGTCCACCCTGCGCGAGGACCTCGCCCAGGATCGCGAGATCACCGTCTTCCGGCCCGACGGCGGCAGGCTGGGCCTGCCCGCGGGAGCGACCTGTGTGGACGCCGCGTACGCGCAGTACGGCGAGGACGCGCACGCGTGCATCGGCGCCCGCGTCAACGGCCGCCTGGCGACCCTCAGCACAGTCCTGAAGGACGGCGACACGGTCCAGCTCCTCATGGGCCAGGACCCCGCATCCGAGCCCTCCAGAGAGTGGCTGGAGCACGCCCACACGCCCACCGCCCGGATCGCCATCCAGCGCTGGCTCACGACGCATCCGGCGTCCGCCGAGGCACAGGAGGCGGGACCGGTCCCGACCCTCCAGGCCGGCGAGGCATCGCTACGGCCGCCCGCCGCCGGGAACCCTGCGGCTGCCGCCGAAGGCCTCGCCTCCCCGCCTGCCGACCGTCCCGCCACCGCGAACGCCGTCGTCGACCAGCCCGGGGCGAGCGTACGGATGGCCGGTTGCTGTACGCCCGTACCGCCGGACGAGGTGATCGGCTTCGCCGTTCGTGGCGGAGCGGTGACCGTCCATCGCGTGGAGTGCGCCGCAGTGGCGCGCATGAAGAGCGCGGGGCGCGCGGAGGTCGGTGTGCGCTGGGGGGACACCAGTGGATGCCGGGTCACCCTGTTCGCTGAATCGTTCGGCCGCCCGCATCTGCTCGCGGACCTCACCGAAGCGATGGCTTCGGAGGGGGCCGAGATCGTCTCCGCGACCGTGGAGCCCCCCAGCCAGCAACGGGTACGCCACACCTACACGGTCCAACTTCCCGACGCGGCACACCTGCCCGCCCTGATGCGGGCGATGCGGAATGTGCCAGGGGTGTACGACGTGAGCCGGGCGCAGACGCCGGGGGCCTGAGGAAGCCTGGCGGCCGCTCCACGCGCGCGTGGAGCGGACCCGTCGTCCCGCTGCTCTACCCGTTCGAGTGGGCCGATCGCGCGCCGCCGCCGTACCGAACGCGCTCGCTGATAGCCGTGAGGCATGCTGCTCACCCCCCGCACTCCGGCTCCCCGAGCCCGCATCACGCCTTCTCGGCGCCGAAAGGCCGCCGCCCTCCTCGCTTCGGCCGTCTCTGTCTGCCTCCTCGCCGCGAGCGCGCCGGCAGCCCCGCTGGGCGTCGGCGACCGCCTCTTTCCGTACCTGGGCAACCCGGGGTACGACGTGGCGGCCTACGACCTCTCCTTCACCTATCCGGGCACCAACACCAAGCCGCTCCAGGCGGTCACCACGATCGACGCCTGGACGACGGCCTCGCTGGACCGCGTGAACCTCGACTTCGCGCACGGCAAGGTCGACTCGGTCGAGATCGACGGCGAGCCCGCGACGTTCGCGAGCGCCGGCGAGGACCTGGTGGTCACGCCCGGGAATCCGCTGCCCGAGGGCAACTGGATGCGGATCACCGTGCGGCACACCAGCGACCCGGTGTCCGCCGAGGACCGGCAGGGCGGCTGGGTGCGGACCGCGGACGGTCTCGCCATGGCCAACCAGGCCGACGTCGCCCACCTGGTGTTTCCCTGCAACGACCACCCCTCCGACAAGGCGATGTTCACCATCAGGGTCACGGCACCCGAGGGCTACACGGCCGTCGCCAACGGTCTGCCGACCGGCGTGGATCGTGCGGGACGGGCGAAGACCTGGACGTACCGGACCCAGCACCCCATGGCCACCGAGCTCGCCCAGGTGTCCATCGGCCGCTCCACCGTGCTGCGTCGCAGCGGTCCGCACGGACTGCCCCTGCGGGACGTCGTGCCCACAAAGGACCGCGAGCGGCTGGAGCCGTGGCTGAAGAAGACCCCCGACCAGATCGCCTGGATGGAGGGGAAGGTCGGGCCGTACCCCTTTGAGACGTACGGCCTGCTCCTGGCCGAGGCGGACACCGGTTTCGAGCTGGAGACGCAGACTCTGTCCCTCTTCGAGAGAGATCTGTTCACCGAGCCCGGCTACCCGAAGTGGTACGTCGAGTCGATCATGGTGCACGAGCTCGCCCACCAGTGGTTCGGCGACAGCGTCAGTCCGCGTACCTGGTCCGATCTGTGGCTGAACGAGGGGCACGCCACCTGGTACGAAGCCCTGTACGCGGAGGAGAAGGCGGACCGACCCCTGAAGGCGCGGATGAAGGCGGCGTACGGCGCCTCCGACCGCTGGCGCGCGGTCGGCGGACCGCCCGCCGCTCCCAAGGCGCCCGACCCCGGCCAGAAGATCAGCATCTTCCGGCCGAACGTCTACGACGGCGCCGCGCTGGCCCTGTACGCGCTGCGCCAGAAGATCGGTCGCCCCTCCTTCGAACGCCTGGAACGGGCCTGGGTAACCCGTCACCAGGACGGCGTCGCCACGACCGCGGACTTCGTCGGGCTCGCCGAGAGGATCTCCGGCCGAGAGCTGGGCGGCTTCTTCGAGGGCTGGCTCTACGGCGCGAAGACCCCGCCGATGCCCGGACACCCGGACTGGAAGTCGGCCGCACCCAGCAGGCGGCCGTGAAATAAGACGGTGACGAGACGGGCCGTGCCGTGCGACCATCCTCAGGTCGGCGCGGCACGGGACACGGGAATCTCCCGCGGCGCTCGTGCGTTGTGAGCAGTGACGGCCGGTTCAGAAGCACGGCTTCGGCTCTGTCGCCGCTTTATCGGAATCCTCATCGACGTAAGGACCCAATGACCTCCTCTTCATCTTCTTCCCAGGACACTGAGCGCTTCGCGCATGCCTACCCCGAAGGTCTTCGGGCCGATGCCCTGATGGAAGAGGACGTCGCCTGGAGCCACGAGATCGACGGAGACCGGGACGGCGACCAGTTCGACCGCTCCGAGCGAGCGGCCCTGCGCCGCGTCGCGGGCCTCTCCACCGAGCTCGAGGACGTCACCGAGGTCGAGTACCGCCAGCTCCGCCTGGAGCGGGTCGTACTCGTCGGCGTCTGGACCTCGGGGACCGCGCAGGACGCGGACAACTCCCTCGCGGAGCTCGCCGCCCTCGCGGAGACCGCGGGCGCGCTCGTGCTCGACGGCGTGATCCAGCGCCGCGACAAGCCCGACGCGGCCACCTACATCGGTTCCGGCAAGGCCGAGGAGCTGCGCGACATCGTGCTCGAGACGGGCGCGGACACCGTCATCTGCGACGGTGAGCTCAGCCCGGGCCAACTCATCCATCTCGAAGACGTCGTCAAGGTCAAGGTCATCGACCGTACGGCCCTGATCCTCGACATCTTCGCCCAGCACGCCAAGTCCCGAGAGGGCAAGGCACAGGTAGCGCTCGCGCAGATGCAGTACATGCTGCCGAGGCTGCGCGGCTGGGGCCAGTCGCTGTCCCGTCAGATGGGCGGCGGCAAGGGCGGCGGCCTCGCCACCCGTGGTCCCGGTGAGACCAAGATCGAGACGGACCGGCGTCGGATCCGCGAGAAGATGGCGAAGATGCGCCGGGAGATCGCGGACATGAAGACCGGTCGCGAGATCAAGCGCCAGGAACGCAAGCGTCACAAGGTGCCGTCGGTCGCCATCGCCGGCTACACCAACGCCGGCAAGTCCTCGCTGCTGAACCGCCTCACGGGCGCGGGAGTGCTGGTCGAGAACGCCCTGTTCGCGACCCTCGACCCGACCGTGCGCCGGGCCGAGACGCCCAGCGGCCGTCTGTACACGCTCGCGGACACCGTCGGCTTCGTCCGGCACCTGCCGCACCACCTGGTCGAGGCGTTCCGTTCCACCATGGAGGAGGTCGGCGAGTCCGACCTGATCCTGCACGTGGTGGACGGCTCGCACCCGAACCCGGAGGAGCAGCTGGCCGCCGTACGCGAGGTGATCAGGGACGTCGGCGCCACCGGCGTACCCGAGATCGTGGTGATCAACAAGGCGGACGCGGCCGATCCGCTGACGCTCCAGCGGCTCATGCGGATCGAGAAGCGTTCGATCCCGGTGTCGGCCCGTACCGGCCAGGGCATCGAGGAACTGCTGGCGCTGATCGACAACGAGCTGCCGCGGCCGTCTGTCGAGATCGAGGCGCTCGTGCCGTACACGCACGGCAAGCTGGTGGCCCGCGCGCATGACGAGGGCGAGGTGATCTCCGCGGAGCACACCCCGGAGGGCACCCTGCTCAAGGCGCGGGTGCACGAGGAACTGGCGGCGGATCTCGCGCCGTACGTTCCTGCGCCGCTCGCCTGACCGTCCCGGAACAGCCTGAAGGCCCGCCGCCCGCTCTTCGCAGGTGGCGGGCCTTCAGCGTGCGTGGATCACTGACCGCCGTATGTCTTGCTCATGTTCTCGTAGAGCGTCTCGGCGTCCTGGCCGAGCTGCGGGCCCGCGAGCCACGTGTTGTCGGTCGGGCCGATCGAGGTGTTCGAGACCAGCGTGGTCTCACCGTTCAGCACGCGGAACCAGCCGCCGCCGGACGAGCCGCCCGTCATGGTGCAGCCGATGCGGTACATCGTCGGCAGGCTCGTGCTGAGTGAGAAGCGGCCCGGCTGGTCGAGGCACTTGAACATCTGCAGACCGTTGTACGGCGGCGCGGCCGGGTAGCCCCAGGCGCCCATCGTGGCGACCTCGCTCGCGGACGGGGCGGAGAAGTCGACGTCCAGGGCGCCGGTGGTCTCCTCCAGGGACTTGGAGCCCGACTCCGGCTTCACATGCAGCACGGCGTAGTCGTAAGCCGCACCCGCGCCGCCGGTCTCCGAGCCGCCCTGGATCCACCCGTTCGACGTCGAGGCCCAGTCGGCCCACCAGTTGCCGTAGGGCGCGATCTCGGAGGCCGTGGCGTTGCCGAGCTGCGCCTCGGACTTGCCGAGGTCGTTGTACGCCGGGACGAAGGCGATGTTGCGGTACCAGCCGCCGCTGCCACCGGCGTGCACGCAGTGGCCCGCCGTCCACACCAGGTTGGACTTGCCGGGGTGGTTCACGTCCTTGACGACCGTGCCCGAGCAGACCATCGGACCGTCGGGGGAGTCGAAGAAGATCTTGCCGACCGGGGCCGCGTTCTGGTGGTACGGCGTTTTCTCGGCCGTGGCCTCGACGGGTGTCGGCTCGGGGTCGCTGACACCCTGGTCGGCGGCGGCGTCCTTCGTCGAGACCGTCTTGTCGGCCTCCTTCGCGGACTGCATCCGCTCGGGCTTCCAGAGGCCCTCGATCACCGGGTTGACGAAGTCCTCGGCCTCGCTGAGCCACTTGTCCTTGTCCCAGTCCTTCCAGCCGCCGGCCGCCCAGTCGTCGGCATCGATGCCGTGCTCCTTGAGCTTGTCGGCGATGCCCGCGGGGATCTTGACCTTGCCGTCGGCAGCCTGGGACGTCGTGGCGCCGAGCTTGTCGCCGGCGGTGTCCTCGGCCGAACCGCCGCAGGCGGCCGCGGTCAGCGCGAGGGCTGCGACGAGCCCGGTGGAGGTGAGGAACGTGCGGGTGCGCGGCCCGGGTCGTGGTGCTGCGGGCCTACGTGTGGAACGCATGGTGCGGAAACCCCCGTGGGAAACGTGCGAATGTCATGTGCTTGTCAGTCGAAGGCGGTCAGCCGTGGATCCCGGTGGATTCTGGTGAGCCCCGTGGATCCCCTCGATCCCTTGGACCGCCTGGGACCTCTGTTGATCTCCCTTACGGGCGACACCCCACTATGCCCGTGGAGTTGAGGGTGAACGGCGGTGAGGTGGTGAAGGTTTCCCGAGACAGCGCACCGCCGTTCCTGCTCAGCAGGCCGTCACTGTCCGGCGAACTTCTCGCTCACCGAGTCGTACACGCCCTCGGCCACCTCACCCAGCCGCGGACCCGCCAGCCAGCCCGCCGTCACCGGGCCGATCGAGGTGTTGGAGACCAGTGCCGGCTTGCCGTCCGAGCCGGTCGAGACCCAGCCGCCGCCCGACGAACCGCCCGTCATCGTGCAGCCGATGCGGTACATCGTCGGGTCCGGGGCGCTGATCGACAGCCGACCCGGCTTGTCCTGACACTGGTACATGGTCTGGCCGTCGAACGGCGCCGCGGCGGGGTAACCGGTCGCCGTGATGCTCGCGACCTTCGTCACGGCCGGCGCCTTGAAGTTCACGGGCAGAGCCGAACCGACCGTCTCCTCCAGCGACTTGCCGCCACTGCCCTTCTCCGGGGTCACATGGATGACGGCGAAGTCGTACGAGGCGCCGTCGCCGCCCGTTGCCCCACCCTGCTCGATCCACTGGTCCGAGGTCTGCGCCCAGTCGCCCCACCACACGCCGTACGGAGTGACCTCTTCCTTGGTCGCGCTCTCCAAGTCCGCGGTCGCCAGACCCTCGTTGTTGTACGAGGGCACGAACGCGATGTTGCGGTACCAGCCGCCGTCCTTACCGGCGTGCACACAGTGGCCCGCCGTCCACACCAGGTTGGACTTACCGGGGTGGGCCGGGTCCTGCACGACCGTCGCCGAGCAGACCATCGTGCCCTCGGGGGAGTCGAAGAACACCTTCCCCGCCTCGGGGGCATTGGCATGGTACGTAGGCGGGACGGCCTTCGCGTCCACCGGCGCGGGCTCCGGGTCGGTCACGCCCTGGTCATCGGAGAGGTCGCTGTCGTCGACGGCGTTGTCCGGGTCCTCGGCGTCCCGCATCCGGTCCGGATCCCAGAGGCCCTGGATGATCGGATTGATGTACTCGTCGGCCTCGCGCAGCCAGTCCTCCTTGCTCCAGTCCTTCCAGGCGCCGTTCTTCCACTTGTCGAGGTCGATCCCATGCTCTTTGAGCTTGTCCTTGATGTCGTCCGGGATCGTGATCTTGCCGTCGCCCGCGGACGTGGCGGCGGCGGAGGCGGAGGCCTCGCCACCGGCCTCGGCGTCGCCCGAGTCGCAGGCGGTGGCGGTGAGCACGAGCGCCGAGGCGAGGGCAACGGCGGCCAGCGCGGGGGAGGTTCCGCGGCGCGCGTTCCTTCCTCGACGAGCGGTGAACGACGGCCGTATGGGTCGCATGGTGTGACTCCCCCTGAGGTGAACGAACTGGGTGCTGTGCCGTGAACTCCAGCGCGGTCGAACCGACATGGAGCGATCCGGATCGACTTTCGGGCTGATTCGCATCGACCCGGGTTGCCTCGGATCGACCTGGGCTGATCCGGGCTGATTCGGGCTGATCCGATTCCGATCGGCTTGCTCTCGCGCTGGGTTCACGGAGTGTTGGAACGGCATCACACACTATGCGCTCGCTGTGGGGGACTTCCCGCGGAACAGCAACGGTTTCGCTACGAGCTGTCTGACCTGGCAACCATCCAGTTGTGCCGCACGCCGCACTGCACGGGGTGCGGGCCGCGGCGCTGTTACGCCTCGGTCGGGGCAAGGATCTTGATGCGGGCCCGTAACCCGCTGGGCCGAGCGGGGTTGGTAGCGACGGGGCGCAGTACCGATGGTCGGCCGCGAGACGGCCGGCTCGGCCCACGTGCCCAATTCCCGTGAGCCTCGAGAGTTTTCGAGTGAACGCTCACGGGGTTTCGTATGTCGAGTCGGGTGAGATGGCGAGGACGGCTTGCCCTGGACTACGGGAGAGCGGGGAGCCGTGGCTGTGGAGTGGAGCGCGACGGGGGCGGCGGCGAGGGCTGTACGCGAAGGGAATGCCGCTATGGCCCGGGGTGGAGAAGCTGCTTCGGCTGGGGTTGGGGAGACCGCCGGGACTGTGCTTGGGAAAGCAGCCGCAGTCGGGGCTGGGAGGGCACTGTGACCGGGGTTGGCGAGGCTGGTGAGAGTGCGTTTGAGAGGGTAGCGGAAGGGCGTGCTGCCGTGGAGGCGCCCGGTGGCGGACGCGTTGTGCACGAGGGGATTCTGCGGCGTCAGTCGGTGCGCGAGTCGGCGGCGCGTACCTACCCTCGCGCCCTGCCGATCGTGCCGGTACGGGCGCGCGGGCTGACCATCGAGGGCGCGGACGGCCGCCGCTACCTGGACTGCCTCTCGGGCGCCGGCACCCTGGCCCTCGGCCACAATCACCCCGTCGTGCTGGAGGCGATCCGCAAAGTCCTCGACTCCGGCGCCCCGCTGGACGCCCTCGACCTCGCGACCCCCGTCAAGGACGCCTTCGTCACCGAACTGTTCCGCACCCTGCCGCCCGGACTCGCCGACCGCGCGCGGGTGCGGTTCTGCGGACCGGCCGGAACGGACGCGGTGGAAGCCGCGCTCCAACTCGTCCGGTCGGCGACCGGACGCAGCGGCCTGATCGCCTTCACGGGCGCCCACCACGGGACGACCGACGGGACGTTCGACGCGGCTGGAGACAGCATCGACCCGCGGATCATGCGTCTGCCCTATCCGCAGGACTACCGCTGCTCCTTCGGGGTCGGCGGCACGCGCGGCGCCGAACTCGCCGCCGGGTGGGCCGAGTCGGTCCTCGACGACCCCCGGTCCGGGCGGCCGCTGCCCGCCGGGATGATCCTCGAACCCGTTCAGAGCGAGGGCGGTGTGATCCCGGCGCCCGACGAGTGGATGCGGCGCATGCGGCAGATCACTGCCGCCCGGTCCGTCCCGCTGATCGCCGACGAGGTCCAGACGGGAGTCGGGCGCACGGGCGCCTTCTGGGCGGTGGACCACAGTGGCATCACCCCCGACGCGATGATCCTCTCCCATGCCATCGGCGGCAGTCTGCCGCTGGCCGTCCTGGTCTACAGAGACGACCTCGACGCCTGGGAACCCGGCGCCTCCGCTGACACGTTCCCCGGCAACCAACTGGCCATGGCCGCGGGCACGGCGACCCTGTCCTACATCCGCGACAACCGTCTCGCGGAACGGGCCTCGACTCTGGGCGCGCGCATGCTCAACCAACTCAGGGATCTTGCAAGGCAGTTCCCCATCATTGGCGATGTCCGGGGGCGAGGCCTGATGATCGGAATTGAGCTGGTCGAGGCTGAGGGGAATCTCGATGCTGCTTTGGTGGTGGCTGGCACCGGGCCCCGGCCGGGGACGGTAGCTGGTGCTGGTGCTGGTGCTGGTGCTGGTGCTGGTGCTGGTGCCGGGGCTTGGGTTGGGGGTGGGGCTCGGTTCGACCGTGGCGGTTCGGATGGCGATGGCGTGGGCTCCTTGGCCGGAGCGGGCGGGGGTGCGGGCGCGGGCGCCGGAGTCGAGCGTGCCGGTCGTGGTCGGACGCCTTCGACCGACTTCGGGAGCACCGACGCCGGAGTGGGTGGTGGCATCGCTCGAAGCCCTCGCCCCGCGGCTCCCGAACTCGCGGCGGCCATCCAGCGGGAGTGCCTGCGCCGCGGCCTGATCGTCGGACTGGGCGGCCGTCATGCGAGCGTCGTACGGCTGCTCCCACCCCTGACGATCACCGACGAGCAAGCGGCCGCGGTACTGGACCGACTGGCCGACGCGGTGGAGGCAGTGGCCCGCACCCATGCTCGTGGAGACCAGGCGGACCCATAGCACGCAGAGCACCCACACCACCGACAGACGGGCCGGTCCGGCGGCCGCGCCGAGCAGGAGGGGTAGCCCAGTCTCCGTACCCCCGCGAGCTCTCACGCCCACACGCGTCCTTCCCCAGCCCCTGACTCCCGAACTCGTCCCGTACGACATCTGACCTCCATCCCGCCCATCGAACGACCCCCTGAACACGCAAGTCCCTGCACACGCCGTACCCCATCACGAAGCCGCTTCCCGTCAGCGGCACGAGCCAGGACCACCCCGAGGAACACAGCCTTGAACACCACCCCCGCTTCCGACAGCCGTGCCCACCCCCACGGGCCCTCCGGCGGCCAAACCTCCCCGCAACCACACCCCGCACCCACCACCCCGCCAGCCGGCCACCAGGGGGGAGTGGCCCCTGCGGAGCGGGAAGAGACAGCTGCCGAGGTGTCGGAGGAGAAGGTCCCCGCGCAAGGAGGGCACTCCGAGGGCGAGCGGGTTCCCGGCGCCACCACCGACCTCCTTGAGCATCCGCACCCGCAAACGGCAGCCGAGGCCGCGGCCGTGGAGAACCTGCTGCGCTGCTGGGTACGCGAGACCGACCTTGCCGAGCCCGACAACGGCACCCTCCGTATCCCGCTCCCCGCCAGCGGCACGGCACTCCTCGCCCCCGTCCGCTACTGGTCCCCGACAGGCTGGCACCGCTTCGGCCTCCCGTACCTCGCAGACGCCCCGGACCATGCCCCACCCGCCGACGCGATCACAGTCGCCGCCTTGCTGACACGCGAGACACTCAGCGCACAGAAGCCCACCGACAGTGCTCCCGTCCCCCCCGAACCACCCTCCGGTCAAGACACCCCTGCGCTCGCCCCGGTCGGCGCCGGTACCGATCTCGTCGCCCGCGTGGCCGACTCCGTTCGTCGAACCACCGCTTTCATCACCGAGCGCCGAGAGCACCTTGACGACGAACCCGACCTCTTCCTCGCTGCCGAGCAGGCACTCGTGCTCGGACATCCGCTGCACCCGACGCCGAAAAGCCGGGAAGGGCTCTCCGAGGCCGAAACACAGCTGTACTCACCCGAGTTGCGCGGCTCCTTCCCCCTCCACTGGATGGCTGTAGCTCCCTCCGTACTGGCCACCGACTCGGCCTGGACCGAACGCGGCCGCATGGTCTCCGCACCCCAGCTCACCGCCCGGCTCGCCGGAGCCGAGCTCCCGCTGCCGGACGGCCACACGGCCCTGCCCCTCCATCCCTGGCAACTGCGCGAGGTCCTGCACCGCCCCGAGACGACGGCTCTGCTGGAAGCCGGACTGCTCCGGAACCTCGGCGTACACGGTTCCCCGTGGCACCCCACCTCCTCCGTGCGAACCGTCCACCGATCCAGTTCCCCAGCCATGCTCAAGCTGTCGCTCGGCCTGCGCATCACCAACTCCCGGCGCGAAAACCTCCGCAAGGAGCTCCACCGCGGCGTAGAGGTCCACCGGCTGCTCCGCAGCGGCCTGTCCAAGCAATGGCAGGCAGCCCACCCGGGGTTCGACATCATCCGCGACCCAGCCTGGATCGCCGTCGACGGGCCCGACGGCAACTCCGTGGCCGGGCTCGACGTGGTCATCCGGCACAACCCGTTCAGCCCCGACGACGACGCCTCCTGCATCGCCGGACTGGTCTCGCCCCGACCCCAGGTCCTTCGGGGTGCCGCAGGCGATGGGCACGCCGATCGACCGGTCCTGATGTCACGACTGGCCGAGGTCGTCACACGCCTCGCAGACCGGACCGGCCGGCCCCGGGGAGCCGTCGCCGCCGAGTGGTTCCTGCGCTACCTCGAACGGGTCGTCCGCCCGGTGCTGTGGCTGGACGCGGAAGCGGGAATCGCCCTGGAAGCACATCAGCAGAACACGCTGCTCCTGCTCGACGGCGAGGGCTGGCCCGTCGGCGGTCGCTACCGCGACAACCAGGGCTACTACTTCCGAGAGTCCCGGCGCGCGGAACTCGAGGCCCGCCTGCCCGGCATCGGCGAACGCAGCGACACCTTCGTCTCCGACGAGGTCACCGACGAACGATTCGCGTACTACCTCGCGATCAACAACGTCCTCGGCCTCATCGGAGCGTTCGGTTCCCAGCGCCTCGCTGACGAACGGCTGCTACTCGCCGCCTTCCGGGGCTTCCTCATCGACGTGGCTTCGGGGCCCACCCGCCTCCCCACCACGCTGCCCACCCGTCTGCTCGACTCCCCTGTCCTTCGCTGCAAGGCCAACCTGCTCACTCGTCTGCATGGCCTCGACGAACTCGTCGGCCCGGTGGACACCCAGTCCGTCTACGTCACCATCGCCAACCCCCTCCATTGCTGACCGCCGCCTGTGCCCATCACCCACCCCTTCCACACTGACTGCCGCCTGCCGGAACGCCGCCACCCGATGGCAGTTCTGGAAGGCGAGCGCCACACCGAATGTGAACATCGCCCGCTCCTCGCATCCCTGACCGCGCGCCGCGAGGCCCGCCCGTCCCCCTCTCCCCGAGGAACATGCCCCCATCCCACCTCCTGAGAGGAGCACCGCTGTGCCTCCGTCCGACGCCATTGCCCATGCCAACGCCGACACTGCCCCCGGCGCAGAACTCAGCTCCGACACGAGTCCCGGTACCACTACGAGCCGCACGGATGCCCGCGTCCCCATCGGCCTGGCCGACGAGGACACGCTGGAGCTGCGCCTGCCCGACGAACTCATCCAACTCTTGGAGGAGGAGGGGAAGAGCACCGGCGTCGCCGCGGCTCCTGACCGGTTCGGGGGCGCCGCCCGACCCGCTACCGTCCCACCCGCAGCCGATGACCTGCTCGACCAGGTTGCGGAGTGGGGGCCGACCGCCACCCCTGCGGGCGTGTTCCACCTCGTCCCCGTAAGCATCGAGCGGGACCTGCCGCTCGTCAGCCGCTGGATGAACGACCCCGCCGTCGCACGATTCTGGGAGTTGGCCGGTCCTGAGTCCGTCACGGAGGGCCACCTGGCCGCCCAACTCTCCGGCGACGGACGCAGCGTTCCGTGCCTCGGGACGCTGGAGGGCATGCCGATGAGCTACTGGGAGATCTACCGGGCAGACCTCGATCCACTGGCACGCCACTACCCCGCTCGACCTCACGACACTGGGATCCACCTGCTTCTTGGCGGTGTCGCTGACCGGGGAAGGCGCCTCGGCAGCACCCTGCT
Organism: Streptomyces sp. NPDC058678; assembly: GCF_042714835.1. NCBI lineage: Bacteria > Bacillati > Actinomycetota > Actinomycetes > Kitasatosporales > Streptomycetaceae > Streptomyces > Streptomyces sp. NPDC058678. Next base: position 66,239 of record NZ_JBHXSG010000018.1, read on the forward strand.
GAGAGCCGTAGCCGATCTCGTGCTCGACAAGCGGTTCCTCTGTACCCGCGTGGTCGCGGAACCCGACCTTCGCAACATTCCCTCCATCGCAGCCTTTCTGGGCGCAGGCTTCGGCTTCGCCGCCGAGATCGACCTGCCCGCCAAGCAAGCCGCCCTCATGGTCCGAGACCGGTCCCTACGCCATCGCCTGTGACGCCACGTCGCAGCGTCATCACTTTTGGTACACCGCCCGCGCCGATCCGGTTCCCACTTCCGGCACACGGTTTTCCGGCCGCGTCGGCCTCTGCCCTATCCGGGTCGATGTGCGCCGCAACCAGCCTCGATTTCCGTCGGTACTCAGAACGACGCCAGGCCTTAGCTCTGCCGTCGACCAGAACCGAAGTGATCCGGTCTTTCAGGCGCGCCAATCCGAACCCGACCGGACCTCCCCGGGCCGCTACTGATCCGATCCGATCCACTTCAGAGGAGCACCCGGTCTTGATCCCGCCCCTCGTCACCGCCTTGATCACCCGTTTGTCAGTGCCGGGCCGTAGGGTGGTCGCGCTATGACGAAGCCCTCACTCCCCGAACTCCTGCATGCTGCCGTCACTGCCGTCGGCGGCACGGAGCGCCCAGGCCAGGTGACCATGGCCGAAGCCGTCGCGAACGCGATCGACGACGGTTCCCATCTTCTGGTGCAGGCCGGCACCGGCACCGGAAAGTCGCTGGGCTATCTCGTGCCCGCGCTCGCGCACGGGGAGCGCGTCGTCGTCGCGACCGCCACCCTCGCCCTGCAGCGTCAGCTCGTGGAGCGGGACCTGCCGCGCACGGTCGATGCGCTGCACCCGCTGCTGCGCCGCCGCCCGGAGTTCGCGATGCTCAAGGGCAGGTCGAACTACCTGTGTCTGCACCGGCTCCACGAGGGCGTCCCGCAGGACGAGGAAGAGGGCCTTTTCGATCAGTTCGAGGCGGCCGCGCCCACCAGCAAACTGGGCCAGGACTTGTTGCGCATGCGTGACTGGGCGGACGACACCGAGACCGGTGACCGCGACGACCTCACCCCCGGTGTCTCCGACCGTGCCTGGGCACAGATCTCCGTCTCGTCGCGGGAGTGTCTGGGTGCCTCGAAGTGCGCGTACGGGGCCGAGTGCTTCGCCGAGATGGCCCGCGAGCGCGCCAAGCTTTCCGAGGTCGTCGTCACCAACCACGCACTGCTCGCTATCGACGCCATCGAGGGTGCCCCGGTCCTCCCGCAGCACGAGGTACTGATCGTCGACGAGGCGCACGAGCTGGTCTCCCGGGTCACCGGGGTGGCCACCGGCGAACTCACCCCCGGCCAGGTCAATCGTGCGGTGCGCCGCGCGGCCAAGCTCGTCAATGAGAAGGCCGCCGACCAGCTCCAGACCGCTGCCGAGGGGTTCGAGCGGCTGATGGAACTCGCCCTCCCCGGCCGCCTGGAGGAGATTCCGGAGGACCTTGGCTATGCACTGATGGCCTTGCGTGACGCCTGTCGCACCGTGATCTCCGGGATCGGTGCCACGCGTGACAAGTCCGTTCAGGACGAGGACGCGGTCCGCAAGCAGGCGCTGGCCTCTGTTGAGAGCGTGCACGACGTGGCGGAGCGGATCACGAACGGCTCCGAGTGGGACGTCGTCTGGTACGAGCGCCATGACCGCTTCGGCGCCTCTTTGCGCGTCGCCCCCATGTCGGTCTCGGGCCTGTTGAGGGAGAAGCTCTTCACGGACCGTTCAGTGGTCCTGACATCGGCGACCCTGAAGCTGGGCGGCGACTTCAACGGCGTCGGTGCCTCCCTGGGCCTCGCCCCCGAGGGCACGGAGGGTGAGGATGTCCCGCAGTGGAAGGGCGTCGATGTCGGCTCGCCCTTCGACTACCCCAAGCAGGGCATCCTGTACGTCGCCAAGCACCTGGCGCGCCCCGCGCGGGACGGCGACCGCTCGGACATGCTCGACGAACTCACCGAGCTGATCCGTTCGGCCGGCGGGCGCACCCTGGGCCTGTTCTCCTCGATGAGGGCGGCCCAGCTCGCAGCGGAGGAGCTGCGCTCACGCATCCCCGAGTTCCCCATTCTTCTCCAGGGCGAAGAGACGCTCGGCGAACTGATCAAGAACTTCGCCGCCGATCCCCAGACGTGTCTCTTCGGCACGCTCTCGCTCTGGCAGGGCGTCGACGTCCCCGGCGCCAGCTGTCAGCTGGTCGTCATGGACAAGATCCCGTTCCCGAGGCCGGACGACCCGTTGATGAGCGCCCGCCAGAAGGCGGTGGAGGAAGCGGGTGGCAACGGCTTCATGGCGGTCGCCGCCACTCATGCCGCCCTCCTCATGGCCCAGGGCGCCGGTCGCCTCGTACGGGCTTCGGGGGACCGCGGTGTGGTCGCCGTACTGGACCAGCGCCTTGCCACGGCGCGGTACGGGAGCTATCTGAAGGCTTCACTGCCTGACTTCTGGTACACGACGGACCGTGATCAGGTCCGGAGGTCGCTGTCCGCGATCGATGCGGCGGCGAAGAAGGCGGAAGCGGAAGCAGCAGCGGAATCCGCATCCGAATCCGAAGTCAGGGCTGAGTGATCGGGGGTGGGGGGGGGGGCGGCGGGGTGGGATCCACCCCCCCCCCCCCCCAACCCCC
>NZ_JBHXSG010000018.1:68870-74177 GCF_042714835.1 Streptomyces sp. NPDC058678
CTAAGTTGGGGGACGCGTACGCAGCTGGTTAAACCGAAACCGAACCCTAAGTCGGGGGTGTTTTATGGGGGGGGGTTGGCCCCAGCGGTGGCACACGCCACCCACCCTCGACCCGATCCCCTCGTCGCTGGGGACCGAACAGCACAGGGCCCCGGAACCGGCGCAGGGGTCCCGGGGCCCGGTCAGAGGGGCGGCTGTGTACGAGCCGCCGCCGCAGCCGTCACACGCGCCGCAGCACTGCCACCACCTTGCCGAGGATGGTCGCGTCGTCGCCGGGAATCGGCTCGTAGGCGGAGTTGTGCGGGAGGAGCCAGACGTGGCCGTCCTCTCGCTTGAAGCGCTTGACGGTCGCTTCGCCGTCGAGCATCGCGGCGACGATGTCGCCGTTCTCGGCGACGGGCTGGCGGCGGACCGTGACCCAGTCTCCGTCGCAGATCGCGGCTTCGATCATGGAGTCGCCGACGACCTTGAGGACGAACAGCTCACCATCGCCGACCAGCTGGCGGGGGAGAGGGAACACATCCTCGACGGACTCCTCCGCGAGGATCGGGCCACCTGCGGCGATGCGGCCGACCAGCGGGACGTACGAGGCGGCGGGCTTTCCCGCGGTGTCCGTGGGCTGCGCCGATGAGGTCTGGTCGGAACCGCGCACCTCGTACGCGCGCGGGCGGTGCGGGTCACGGCGCAGGAAGCCCTTGCGTTCCAGCGCCATGAGCTGGTGCGCGACGGACGACGTGCTGGACAGGCCGACCGCCTGGCCGATCTCGCGCATCGACGGCGGGTAGCCACGCCGCTGCACTGAGTCCCGGATGACCTCGATCACCCGCCGTTGCCGGTCGGTGAGCCCGGAGCTGTCCGCCCGGATGCCCGGAGGTCGGCCCGGCAGGGAGCGCTTGTGCCCCTCGGGATTCATGGCTTCGTTCATCGCATGCACCGGCTCGAGTCGGCCCTGGGAGCGGTCCTGGGCAGTGATGGTGGCACTGTCTGCGGTGGTGGTCACGTCGGCCCCTCTCGATGGTCTCCCTGCTGGACAACGGTAGTTGCTTTCGAAAGGTTGCGCCAAACACACGTTCGAGTGAAAAAACGCGAATAGCCTGACTCGACCACATGCCTGGGTGTATGGATGACGCGACGCCTGGCAGACAAAAGCGTCCATTGTTGTGCTATTCGCCGCCGGGATGGCGACCTCGTGAGTGCCGGCCCAGTCTGCCATCACCCTTCCCGGCAACCGGGAACCGGCCCCCATCTGTGCGGGAACCCCACGCGCCCTCCCTGTGGCGCCCACGGTATCTCCGCATATGTCGCAGCGGTACGGCCGTGCGGCCATGTGTCGGTGTGGCGGTATGGGCATGGGGCACATGCCCATACGTCCGCGACACGCGTGTATGGCGTGCATGTATGGGCCAATCCCCACATGTAGTGGTTGGATTGCAGCAGCAGCCCAGAAGTTGTGGTCCCCCGGGTCTTTGAGCCCTCGGCGATCGCCTATGCTTGGGGCTGCTTCAAGGGGCCCAAGAGGCCCGAGAGGTCTCTTGAGGCTATTGAGTCTGCTGTTGAGGAGGGTTGGGAGTTCATGCACTGCCCCTTCTGCAGGCACCCCGACAGCCGTGTCGTCGACAGTCGAACGACCGACGACGGTACGTCGATCCGCAGGCGCCGCCAGTGCCCTGACTGCTCCCGTCGTTTCACGACCGTGGAGACGTGCTCGCTCATGGTGGTGAAGCGGTCCGGGGTCACCGAGCCTTTCAGTCGTACCAAGGTCATCAATGGCGTGCGCAAGGCATGTCAGGGACGGCCTGTCACGGAGGACGCACTCGCCCAGCTCGGCCAGCGGGTCGAGGAGGCGGTGCGGGCCACCGGAAGCGCCGAGCTGACCACCCACGACGTGGGGCTGGCCATACTCGGCCCGTTGCAGGAACTCGATCTCGTCGCCTATCTGCGATTCGCCTCCGTCTACCGGGCATTCGACTCGCTCGAGGACTTCGAGGCCGCGATCGCGGAACTCAGGCAGCAGACGGGACCCCCCACCGCGGACGACGAGGACCGCGAAGGGGCTGTCACGGGGAGCCAGGAAGACGGCCGCGGGTCCGGCGGGACTGCTCAGGTCCCCGAACCCGCCCACGCCGCCGACTGACCGGCGGGCCGGAACCGGGCCAAGGCCCCGGTCCGGCCGGGCGGCGTCGGACGACGACTTGTTGCGGGCGGTGTGCGAGTGGGCGCCCGCGACACCAGACACAACACAGTGCCACGGGAACATCGTGGCATTTCAGGGCGTTTTTGCCTGTACAGGGAGGCGGCATGACAGAGACGGCGAGCGGTCCGGCACGGAGTTCCCGCGCCAAGGGCACCAAGGCGACCAAGGGGCTGCGTATCGAGCGCATCCACACCACCCCCGGCGTGCATCCGTACGACGAGGTGGCCTGGGAGCGTCGTGACGTCGTCATGACCAACTGGCGCGACGGCTCGGTCAATTTCGAGCAGCGTGGCGTCGAGTTCCCCGACTTCTGGTCGGTGAACGCGGTCAACATCGTCACCAGCAAGTACTTCCGGGGTGCCGTCGGCACCCCGCAGCGCGAAGTGAGCCTCAAGCAGCTCATCGACCGCATCGTGAAGACGTACCGGAAGGCCGGCGAGGACTACAAGTACTTCGCCTCGCCCGCCGATGCGGAGATCTTCGAACACGAGCTGGCGTACGCCCTTCTGCACCAGATCTTCAGCTTCAACAGCCCCGTCTGGTTCAACGTCGGTACGCCCCAGCCCCAGCAGGTCTCCGCCTGCTTCATCCTGTCCGTCGACGACTCCATGGAGTCGATCCTCGACTGGTACAAGGAAGAGGGCATGATCTTCAAGGGCGGCTCCGGTGCCGGCCTGAACCTCTCCCGCATCCGCTCCTCCAAGGAACTGCTGTCCTCCGGCGGCAACGCCTCCGGGCCGGTCTCCTTCATGCGCGGTGCCGACGCCTCCGCAGGAACGATCAAGTCCGGTGGCGCCACCCGGCGCGCCGCCAAGATGGTCATCCTCGACGTCGACCACCCCGACATCGAGGGGTTCATCGAGACCAAGGTCAAGGAAGAGGAGAAGATCCGCGCCCTGCGTGACGCGGGCTTCGACATGGACCTGGGCGGCGACGACATCACGTCGGTGCAGTACCAGAACGCCAACAACTCCGTCCGTGTGAACGACGAGTTCATGAAGGCGGTCGAGCAGGGCGGCAAGTTCGGCCTCCGCGCGCGGATGACCGGCGAGGTCATCGAAGAGGTGGACGCCAAGTCGCTCTTCCGCAAGATGGCCGAGGCGGCCTGGGCCTGTGCCGACCCCGGCATCCAGTACGACGACACCATCAACGCCTGGCACACGTGCCCGGAGTCGGGTCGTATCAACGGCTCGAACCCGTGCAGCGAGTACATGCACCTGGACAACACGTCCTGCAACCTCGCCTCGCTGAACCTGATGAAGTTCCTCAAGGACGACGGCCTTGGCCACCAGTCCTTCGAGGTCGAGCGTTTCGCGAAGGTCGTCGAGCTCGTCATCACCGCGATGGACATCTCCATCTGCTTCGCGGACTTCCCGACCCAGAAGATCGGCGAGAACACGCGCGCCTTCCGCCAGCTCGGCATCGGCTACGCCAACCTCGGTGCCCTGCTGATGGCGACCGGCCACGCGTACGACTCCGACGGTGGCCGTGCCCTCGCCGGCTCCATCACCTCCCTGATGACCGGCACGTCGTACAAGCGCTCCGCCGAACTCGCCTCGGTCGTCGGTCCGTACGACGGCTACGCCCGAAACGCCCAGCCGCACCTGCGCGTCATGAAGCAGCACTCCGACGCCAACACCAAGGCCGTCCGCATGGACGACCTGGACTCGCCGATCTGGGCCGCCGCCACGGAGGCCTGGCAGGACGTCCTGCGGCTCGGTGAGAAGAACGGTTTCCGGAACTCCCAGGCGTCCGTCATCGCACCGACCGGCACCATCGGTCTCGCGATGTCCTGCGACACCACCGGCCTTGAGCCCGACCTCGCGCTGGTCAAGTTCAAGAAGCTGGTCGGCGGCGGCTCGATGCAGATCGTCAACGGCACCGTTCCGCAGGCCCTGCGCCGCATGGGCTACCAGGAGGAGCAGATCGAGGCGATCGTCGCCCACATCGCCGACCACGGCAATGTGATCGACGCACCCGGCCTCAAGTCCGAGCACTACGAGGTGTTCGACTGCGCCATGGGCGAGCGCTCCATCTCCGCGATGGGCCACGTCCGCATGATGGCCGCCATCCAGCCGTGGATCTCCGGCGCGCTGTCCAAGACGGTCAATCTGCCGGAAACGGCGACCGTCGAGGACGTCGAAGAGGTCTACTTCGAAGCCTGGAAGATGGGCGTCAAGGCGCTCGCCATCTACCGCGACAACTGCAAGGTCGGCCAGCCCCTCTCCGCCAAGACCAAGGAGAAGGAAAAGGTCGAGGTCACGGAGAAGGCCGAAGCGACCATCCGCGGGGCGGTCGAGAAGATCGTCGAGTACCGCCCGGTCCGCAAGCGCCTCCCCAAGGGCCGTCCCGGTATCACGACGTCCTTCACGGTCGGCGGCGCCGAGGGCTACATGACGGCCAACTCCTACCCTGACGACGGCCTCGGCGAGGTCTTCCTGAAGATGTCGAAGCAGGGTTCGACCCTCGCGGGCATGATGGACGCCTTCTCGATCGCCGTCTCCGTCGGCCTTCAGTACGGCGTGCCGCTGGAGACGTACGTCTCGAAGTTCACGAACATGCGCTTCGAGCCGGCCGGCATGACGGACGACCCGGACGTGCGGATGGCGCAGTCGATCGTCGACTACATCTTCCGCCGCCTGGCGCTCGACTTCCTGCCTTTCGAGACGCGCTCCGCGCTCGGTATCCACTCCGCCGAAGAGCGCCAGCGTCACCTGGAGACGGGTTCGTACGAGCCGTCCGACGACGAGGTCGACGTCGAGGGCCTGGCCCAGTCGGCACCGCGCGCCCAGGAGCTGATGGCCGTCGCCACGCCGAAGGCCGAGGTCGAGGTGGCCAAGCCTGCCCCGCAGCAGGCGCACACCAGCGCCGAGCTGGTGGAGATGCAGCTGGGCATCCAGGCCGACGCCCCGCTGTGCTTCTCCTGCGGTACGAAGATGCAGCGGGCCGGCTCCTGCTACATCTGCGAGGGCTGCGGTTCGACCAGCGGGTGCAGCTGATCACCGGCACCCTCAGGGTGTGAACCTACTGTCAGGGCGGTGGGGGCCGGGGGGGCGCGCCCCCCCCCCCCGGGGGGGTGGTTGTGGCGTCGGGCCCGGGTGGCGGAGCCCCAG
>NZ_JBHXSG010000018.1:74187-149856 GCF_042714835.1 Streptomyces sp. NPDC058678
ACTTCTGGGGGGGGGGGGGTTCGCCCGGGGGGTGCCGTTCAACCCGGCCCCCTTGTGGTTTTTAACCTTGGGGGGGGGGGGGGGGGCGGGCTCCCGGCCCCCACCGCCCTCGGCGTCTGTGATGAGCCCTGCGTCCCGTGAGCGCGACGCCAGAGCCCTGCCGTCCTGACCACCGCTCCCCGTTCGGGGTTCGAGAGTCAGGGCCGGCGCGCCCGGCCCATGGTCGCCGTGAACGTCGCAGGGTCGTCCTCGAAGCCGTGGACGCCGGGCTGGAAGTCCCATGTGCCGGACCCCTCGCGCACGAACTCCGCGACTGTCGCCGCCGTCGCCCCGAGGACTTCGCCGAAGTTGTCCTCGGCCAGGTCGGTGTAGCCCTCACGTATACGGAGCGCGGGGTTGATCACGTTGACGAAGGTCGTGTGGTCGGAGCGCTGTTGGATGGCGACGCCGACCACCACGCGCGCGTAGCGGCCATCCAGCCGGTCCAGCTCCAGCGTCATGACCTCGTCCCAGCCGAAGCCCTTGCCGTCCTTGCTGTCGCGGTTGAGGTAGATGGTGCCGTCGGGGGAGCGGCTGTCGAAGTGCACGACATAGGCGGGCTCCCCGTACGGGTCGCTTGCCAGGTACGTGGCGGCGACGACGTCCAGATCGCTGGGTGGCCGGCCCGCCGGACTCGGGTCCCACTTGACGGCGATCTCAACCTTGCGGATGCCCTTCTTCAGGCCGTTCACCAGGCTTCCCCTTCCCCCTGTGGCGCCGCCCGAACTACCGGGCCGGCAAGGCAGGTTGTCCATCCTGCCACGCGCGCCCGCGCGTTTGCCTGCGAGCTCTCCGCCCGAGGGTGACCGACGCCACGCTCCGTGGCCTTACGATGGCGCGGTGCTGGTCAAGTGGATTCGCTGCACCGTGGTGGACCGCCGCGGTTTCGAGCGGGGGCAGCGAAAGTGGGCGGGGCTTCTGGGGGAGCCGGGGTTTCGGGGGCAGGGTGGTGGCTGGAGCCGGGGGCGGCAGGGCGTGGCGCACATCTTCGCCTTCTGGGAGAGCCGTGCCTTCTACGACTCCTTCATGGCCCGGTCGCACGACCGGCTGGCGGCGACACAGTCGGGCACCTTCAAGAACAGCCAGGTCAGGCTGTTCGACTACCGCTTCGACGTGAAGACCGGCTTCGAGCCGCGGTTCTCGGACGCAGACCTGGTGCGGGTCGCCCACTGCCGTGTCCACGAGGAGCGCGCCGAGCACTTCACGCTGATGCAGGAGAAGGTCTGGAACCCCGCGATGGCCGGTTCCCCCGGGATGATCCGCGGACTGTTCGGCGAGGCGCCGGGAAACGAGTTCCTGGTGCTTTCGATGTGGCTGTCGGCCGCCGAACACGGCAAGTACCGCACCGAGCGCGTGGAGCGCCTCGCTCTGCGGGCCCAGACGGAAGCGGACGTCGCGTCCCTCACGGGCGACATCGTGCAGCTCGAACCGACCTGGACGGTGTGACGTCCGGACCCGGTACTCGTGCGTCTGGCAGTGACCCCTGGTGCGGAAAGTGTGTGACCTACGCCGTATGGAGGCCGTACGAGTGCTCTACGGAGCCCCAACCGATCTAGGGTTTTGGCATGGCACGACCACGGCGCATCGTCCTTGTCCGGCACGGCGAGTCAACGGGCAATGTTGATGACACCGTCTACGAGCGTGAACCCGACCACGCCCTCGCTCTGACGGAGCAGGGCTGGCAGCAGGCCGAGGAGACTGGAAAACGGCTGCGCGAGGTCTTCGGCCGCGAGCGAGTCAGCGTGTACGTCTCCCCGTACCGCCGTACGCACGAGACGCTGCGGGCCTTCCATCTCGACCCCGGACTCATACGGGTGCGCGAGGAACCGCGGCTGCGGGAGCAGGACTGGGGGAACTGGCAGGACCGCGACGACGTCCGCCTCCAGAAGGCCTACCGGGACGCCTACGGTCACTTCTTCTACCGTTTCGCCCAGGGCGAGTCCGGTGCCGACGTGTACGACCGGGTCGGCGGCTTCCTGGAGAGCCTGTACCGCAGCTTCGAGGCCCCCGACCACCCACCGAACGTGCTGCTGGTCACCCACGGCCTTGCCATGCGGCTGTTCTGCATGCGCTGGTTCCACTGGACGGTCGCGGAGTTCGAGTCACTTTCGAATCCCGGGAACGCGGAGATGCGGATGCTCGTTCTCGGGGACGACGGCAAATACGCGATGGACCGGCCCTTCGGACGCTGGCGGGATCCTGAACCGTACGGGATCACCGGATAGAGTGGCAGGGCGATGACCGCTGACTCCTCTCCCGCCGGGCGCCTGGAGCGTGCCCTGGCCAGCCTGCGCGGACTGGCCGTGGGGGACGCGCTGGGCTCGCAGTTCTTCGTGCCGGTGAACTACCCACTGCTGAAGGACCGTGAGCTGCCGCCGGGCCCCTGGCAGTGGACGGACGACACGGAGATGGCCGGCTCCGTGGTCGCCGTCCTGGCCGCCCACCACCGCATCGACCAGGACGCCCTGGCCCGCTCCTTCGCCGAGCACCACGACTTCGACCGCGGCTACGGCCCGGCGGTCAACCGTCTGCTGCGGCTGGTCCGGGAGGGCGGTGACTGGCGCGAACTCGCCTCGGCGCTCTTCAACGGCCAGGGCTCCTGGGGCAACGGCGCCGCGATGCGGATCGCACCCCTGGGTGCCTGGTACGCGGACGACCCGGAGCAGGCGACCCACCAGGCGGAGATCTCCTCGTACCCCACGCACCAGCACCGCGAGGCCGTCGTCGGCGCCATGGCCGTCGCCGCGGCCGCCGCGCTGGCTGCCGCTCCCAGCGGTCCGCCCAGTCCTGAGGCGCTTCTCGACGGCGTCGTGGCACTCGTTCCGAAGAGCGCTGTCGGCGCGGGCCTGCGACGAGCCCGGGACATGCTGGACTACGCCGATGCGGGCACCGTCGCGGCCGTGCTGGGCTGCGGGCGGCGTACGACGGCCCACGACACGGTGCCCTTCGCCCTCTGGTCGGCGGCCAGAGGGCTGGGGAACTACGAGCAGGCGTTCTGGACGACCGCGCAGGTCGGCGGCGACGTGGACACGACCTGCGCCATCGTGGGCGGGGTGATCGCCTCCGGTAAAGCGGGCGCACCGCCGACCGCGTGGGCGGAACAGACGGAGGCCCTGCCCGACTGGGTCCTCACCGTCAGCTGACGGGACCTACTCCGCCTGCGGCTCTTCGCTGCGCAACTGTCCGTCGGGGAGGCATGGGCGAAGGATGAGTCGAAACTCTCTGTGCGCGTCGGGAACTCTGCGTGACTACTCCGGCGTTCTCGTGACATCCGTTGTGTGATGCGTGGGTGGAGCGCAGACACGTGAGACGGCGAGGCCGCTGGGGGCGATCATGCAGTCCGTACGGGGTTCCGTGACGCTGCTGGCTGTGCTGGCTGTGCTGGCTGTGCTGGCTGTGCTGGCTGTGCTGGCTGTGCTGGCTGTGCTGGCTGTGCTGGCTGTGCTGGCTGTGCTGGCTCGCGCGTGGTGCAAGCGAATGGCCGGACCGTGGTTTTCGCTGTCGGTCTCCCGGACTGGGGCCGACCATCCGCAGCTTCGCACGCGGCCGGTCGGCTCAGCCGATACCCGGACCCGCCGTGCCGGAGAGTGCATCCAGGTCGCTCTTACGGACCTTGATCACCAGCCAGGCGGTGACCAGGGCGAGTACGGCCATCGCCGTGGCCGCGATGAAGCCCGTCGAGATGCCCTGGGCAAGCACCTCGTGTCCCCATGGGGCAGGCAGCTGTTGCGTCTGACCGAAGTCCGCCTTCTGCTTCGCCGAGCCGTCGGCGAGGAACTTCGGCAGTTGCTTCTCCGCCTCGCTCTTGCTGGCCGAGCCGAACACCGTGGTCAGGATGGACAGGCCGAGCGAACCGCCCACCTGCTGAGTGGCGTTGAGCAGTCCGGACGCCGCCCCCGCCTCGTGCTGGGCGACACCGGAGACAGCGGTGAGCGTCAGCGTCACGAAGTTCAGCCCCATGCCGAAGCCGAACACCAGCATCGGCCCGAGGACGCCGCCGACGTAAGAGCTGTCGGAGCTGATGAGGGCCTGCCAGCCCAGCCCTATCGCCGCGAGCGCGGAGCCCACGATCATGAACGGCTTGGGCCCGAGCACCGGCAGGAACCGCTGGGACAGTCCCGCCCCCAGCGCGATCACGACCGTCACCGGCAGGAAGGCGAGTCCCGCCTTGATCGGGCTGTACCCCAGCACGTTCTGCACGAAGAGCACGATGTAGAAGAACATGCCGAACATCGCCGCGGCGAGGCTCAGCATGATCACGTACGTGCCCGAGCGATTGCGGTCGGTGAACATCCTGAGCGGCGTGATCGGTTCCTTCGCCCGGGATTCGATGACCGCGAAGGCCAGCAGCAGAATTACGGCGGCACCGAAGGAACCTATGGACAGGCTGTCCCGCCAACCCTCGTCCGCCGCGCGGATGAAGCCGTAGACGAGCAGGGCCATGCCCGCTGTGGAGGTCAGGGCGCCCGAGACGTCGAAGCGCCCGGTGTGCCGCTCCGACTCGCTGATGTAGAGCGGGGTGAGCACGGCGATCAGCACGCCGATCGGGACGTTCACGAAGAGCACCCAACGCCAGTCGAGCCACTCCGTGAGCATGCCTCCCGCGAGCAGACCGATGGCACCGCCGCCTGCGGAGACCGCGGCGAAGACGCCGAAGGCCCGGTTCCGTTCCGGTCCTTCGGGGAAGGTCGTGGTGATGAGCGCCAGCGAGGTGGGCGACGCGATCGCGCCTCCCACTCCTTGCAGGACACGTGCGGCCAGCAACTGCCAGGGCTCTTGGGCGAGACCGCCGAGCAGCGAGGCGAAGGTGAAGAGCAGGATCCCGGTCATGAAGACCCGGCGGCGGCCGAGGATGTCGCCGGCCCGGCCGCCGAGGAGCAGCAGGCCGCCGAAGGTCAGCGTGTAGGAACTGACGACCCAGGTGAGGTCGGTCGTACTGAACTTGAGCGCGTCTTGAATGTGCGGGAGCGCGATGTTCACAATCGTCGCGTCGAGTACCACCATGAGTTGGCAGGCCGCGATGACGGTGAGCGCGATACCGGGATGTCCCTCCCGGCGGGCCGCTCCTGGTTTCTGGTCCTGTATCAGCTGAGAGGTTGTCACTATGGGTCCCCCACAAGTGCTCTAGTGAACGATTGCGTTCACTGCCGCGTCAACGGTAGTGAGCCGCGAGTAGTGAACGCAACCGTTCACTCAACATGTCGTCGTGCGGTCCGTCCCCCGCTGTCGCCGCGCGATGCTGTCCCCGCTCCCGGAATCCCCGCTTCCCCCGCCTGTTGGAGACGCTCAGATGGTTACCTCGCGCTGGACGGCCGCCCCCGCTCAGACGGCTTCCCTTCGCCGGCGCGGCCCCGTACTCGAACGCGCGATCCTCGATGCCGCCCTGGATCAGCTCAGTACAGTCGGCTGGAAAGGCCTCACGATGGAGGGCGTCGCAGCCAGCGCCCAGACCGGGAAGGCCGCCGTCTATCGCCGTTGGCCGTCGAAGGAGGATCTTGTCGCGGACGCACTCCAGGCCGGACTCCCTGCTGTGGAGGAGGCGCCCGATCTGGGCAGCGTGCGCGAGGACCTGCTCACCCTGTGCCGGCGGGCGCGCGACGCGATGTTCTCGCGGCCCGGCTTCGCGCTCCGTGCAGTGATTCACGAATGCGACCCCACGCAAGCGGAACGCTTCCATGGCGTGATCTTCGGCGGGGTCGTGGAGCCGACCCTCAGGCTGCTGCGCGAGATCATCGCCCGTGGGGTGGAGCGGAAAGAGGTGCGGGCCGATGCGATGAACGGCTATGTCTTCGATGCCATCCCGGCCATGATGATGTACCGCTCCAAAGTGTGCGCAAGCGAATGGAGCGATCGGGATCTGGAAGAGATGATCGACCAGTTGATGCTTCCGCTGCTGCGGCCGACCGGTGGGTGACAGGGGCCCCGCGAGCCCGTGAAGCCGTTCTGTGAAACCGGGGTGTCGGAGAGCGATCCGGGCGGCGTACGCTAAGGGCGCCATGCCGTACGAACCGCCTACTCACACCGTCGAGCGCTCCCTACGCGCCACGACCGGAGCTAAGGTCATTGCCGGTGTCGACGAGGTGGGGCGCGGCGCGTGGGCCGGTCCCGTCACCGTCTGCGCGGCGATCACCGGACTGCGCCGGCCCCCCGAAGGCCTCACCGACTCCAAGCTGCTCAGCGTCAAGAGGCGCACGGGGCTCGCCCAGGAGCTGGAGAAGTGGGTCACGTCGTTCGCCCTGGGGCACGCCTCTCCGGAGGAGATCGACCAGATGGGCATGACGGCCGCTCTGCGGCTCGCGGCGGTACGCGCCCTGGATGCCCTGCCGGTCCGTCCCGACGCGGTGATCCTTGACGGCAAGCACGACTATCTCGGCACGCCCTGGAAGGTCCGCACGGTGATCAAGGGTGACCAGTCATGTGTTGCTGTCGCGGCGGCCTCGGTGATCGCCAAGGTTCAGCGCGACAAAATGATGGCCGAACTGGGTATCGACCATGCAGACTTCGATTTCGCGGCCAACGCCGGGTATCCCTCGCCCGTGCACAAGGCCGCACTGGAGGAGCGGGGCCCCACCCCGTACCACCGGTTGTCGTGGGCGTATCTTGATGCGCTGCCCCAGTGGCGGCACCTCAAGAAGGCCCGCAGCTGGGCGGAGGGAAGCGTTCCAAGGATCGAGGGTCAGCTCGGCTTCGATTTCTGACGGATCCGCTCGCACTCATGTGCCACCCGCCGACGCGAGCCGTACCAACGTTTGATAAATATCAGCTCATGCCTCTCATTCCCGAGGAGCCTCAGATTCACGAGAGTGCCCAGGGTCCGCGCGCCACTCCGGCCAGTGGCCGTACCGCGCCGACCCCTCGTCCTGTACCCGGCCCCCGCCCCGCGGCTCACCCGCGCCCCGGTCGGCCTGGCCCGCTGCGGCCCGCGCCGCCGGTGCAACGCACGCCGCACGACGCGGCCGTGGCCAAGCCCGGAGCGTCGGGCCCTACCGCTCCTGTCGCCGCCGCACCGGCCGCCGTGACTCCGCAGATCCAGCTGATCCCGGCCTCCGCCGAGGGTGCGCTCGATGCTGCCGAGGAAGCTGTCGACCTGCTGCTCGACTCGGGTCGCGCTCCAGGTGACGTGCTGGTGATCACCACCGGCGAACAGCACCCGTGGGCAGTCCACGAACTGTCCTTCGGTGAAGCCTCCTACTGGGCGCAGCACGACGCGGCCGACGACGTCTTCTACGCGGACGCCGCCGTGGCTTCCCGCGCGGCATCGCGCCCCGTGGTCGTGGTCGCCGTCAACGGCGGTCCCGACTCGGCAGCCGCCGACGCCCTGCCGCTCGCTCACACGCGGGCCGCTGCCCTGTTGATCGTCTGCGGTGACCCGCAGCAGATCAACTCGGTTCTGGGCACCGGCATCTGAGCCGCATCCGATAGGCCCGGCGGGACGCCGGGGGGTGACGGAGGGGTGCCGCCCAGGCGGCACCTGCACGGCGGCTGCTTTGTCGTGCCGGCATCGGCGGCCTGAGCCTTGCCTCGCTCTGCGCACTCGGGGCGCGTGTGAGCCGTCGCTGTCAGCCGTGGGGTTGGGCTGTTCGCCGTGCCGGTGCGTCGGGCTGTCGTACGGGCGCGGCGGCGGGCGGCGGGTGCCCACGAGGCTGTACACGTAGGGCATGAGCACGCGGCCGGCGTGCAGACGCTCGGCCGGTGTCAGCGAGCCGCCGCGCGGCGCAGTACCTCCGAGACGGCGCCGCCCGTGCGCGGCAGCGGAGGCGGCGCCTCGGACGTGGCGAAGGGCTCCGGTGCCGAGTCCGCGTTCGGGCGACGTCCGCCTCGACCCTCGCCGAGGACCTGCCAGCCGTCCCGGGTCAGCGTGATGTACGCCCCGCAGCGCAGCCCGTGCAGGGTGCAGGCGTCACGCAGGCCCCACATCCACGCGCCGTCCTCTTCGGTCCAACGCGCGTCCCCCTCACGGCAGTAGAGCAGCACAGCGGTGCGCACCGGTGTGCGGCGGCGCAGGTCGTGCGGGATCACCCGGCGCAGCTGGGACAGCAGCACGTTGCGGGACATCCAGCCGTCCGCCGGTG
The DNA here is from genome assembly GCF_042714835.1 of Streptomyces sp. NPDC058678. Taxonomy (NCBI): domain Bacteria; kingdom Bacillati; phylum Actinomycetota; class Actinomycetes; order Kitasatosporales; family Streptomycetaceae; genus Streptomyces; species Streptomyces sp. NPDC058678. Next base: position 82,299 of record NZ_JBHXSG010000018.1, read on the forward strand.
CCGGACGCCGGGTGAACGAGGCGCTCGCCCGAAGCCGCTCGTCGGCATCGAGAACCGCCACGATCGCGGTCGCCGGCTTGGGGAGATGCCGTGTGTGCAGCCCGCTGACGACCTCACGGGGATTGCGCAGCAGGGGGATCCCGGCAGCGGCCCACTCCGCGGGTTCGAGCATGCGGGCCAGAGGATTGGCGGATGCGGCGGACAGGTCGGCAGGCGACGACGTCGACGCCGCGGAGGACGGAGCGAATCCGAAGGTCACGGTCCTCCCTTCGGCTACGCGCCCACACTGCGGGCGGGGTCGGATTCGGGGGAGCGCACACCGCAGCAGAGCCCTACATGGTCACGGACGAGCCGTGCGGGGAGCGGACTCCAATTCTTCCTGTCGAACTTGGTTGCGGCAACGAGCAATTGGGCCTACCGACCCTTTTCGAGAGGTTAGCGTCTTATATCCCTACCCGGTGTTCCGGGAGGCGACGCACGGGACGTTCGAGCACGACACGTTCGTACGCCGCCGCAGGGGCTCTCAGACGTCCGACGTGTGCTCAGCCGCGGACCGCCAGGACCAGTGGCAACACCCCCTGGGCACCGGACCGCAGGAGCAGGCGGGCGGCGACCGCGAGGGTCCAGCCGCTCTCTGTCACGTCGTCCACGAGCAACACGGGCCCGTGCGCGGCATGGAGTGCCTCCCGCAGCGGTGGAGGGACGACGAGAGCGCCCTCGAGGGCGCGCAGGCGTTGGGCACTGTTGGAGCGGGGCAGGGACAGGCCGGCGGCGTGGTCCGTGTATGCCAGGGATCCCAGGAGGGGCAGGCGGCCGACCTCGGCGATTCTGTTACCCAGAGACTGGACCAGTTGCGGCCTCGTGCGCGAGGGCATGGTGACCACGCCGACGGGACGGGACGGCGCGTCCGGCTTGCCCGACGCCCAGCCGTCGGGTGCCTTGGCCCAGTCGGCCAGTACCGTCACGACGGCCTTCATCACGTCGTCGGGAGCGGGGGCGTCCGGGGTGTGGGGCGCGAGCAGGGGGCGGAGCCGGTTGCCCCAGCCGATGTCGGAAAGGCGGCCCAATGCCCGGCCCGGGGTGGCTTGTTCTCCGGGCGGGATGCGGCCCTTGAGGTTGACGCCGATGGCAGGGAGACCGGTCGGCCACATTTTGCGGGGGTCCACCACGACACCCGCGCGCGTGAGGGAGCCCCCCGCGGTGTCCAGGGCGGTCGGGGAGACGTCGGCCGTGAAACGGGGGCCGGCGCAGTTGTCGCAACGACCGCAGGGCGCCGCCTCCTCGTCGTCCAGTTGCTGCCTCAGGAACTCCATGCGGCAGCCGCTCGTGGTGGCGTAGTCACGCATGGCTTGTTGCTCGGTGGCCCGTTGCTTGGCAACCCAGGCGTACCGCTCGGTGTCGTACGACCAAGGGATGCCGGTGGCGATCCAGCCGCCCTTGACGCGGTGGACGGCGCCGTCCACGTCGAGGACCTTGAGCATGGTCTCCAGGCGGGTGCGGTTCAGCTCCACGAGGGGTTCGAGCGCGGGCAGGGACAAGGGGCGGTCCGCCTGCGCGAGGAGGTCGAGAGTGCGGCGGACGGCTTCCTCGGGCGGAAACGCAACGGAGGCGAAGTAGGCCCAGATCGCTTCGTCCTCCCGGCCCGGTAGAAGCAGAACCTCGGCGTGCTCCACTCCGCGCCCAGCACGGCCGACCTGCTGGTAGTACGCGATGGGGGAGGAGGGCGAACCAAGGTGCACGACGAAGCCGAGGTCGGGCTTGTCGAACCCCATGCCGAGTGCGGACGTGGCCACGAGCGCCTTGACCCGGTTCGCGAGGAGGGCCTCCTCGGCCTGCTGCCGCTCGGCGTTCTCCGTCTTGCCCGTGTAGGAGGCGACCGTGTGACCGCACTGCCGCAGAAAGGCGGTGACCTCTTCGGCCGCGGCGACCGTGAGGGTGTAGATGATCCCGGAACCCGGCAGGTCAGCCAGGTGATCGGCGAGCCACGCCAGCCGGTGGGCCGCGTCGGGCAGCTGGAGCACACCCAGGCTGAGGCTTTCGCGGTCCAGCGGGCCGCGCAGCACCAACGCGTCCGAGGCCGTGCCCGTGCCCAGCTGTTCGGCCACGTCCGCGGTGACCCGTGCGTTGGCTGTGGCGGTGGTGGCGAGCACCGGAACGCCGGGTGGGAGGTCGGCGAGCATGGTGCGCAGCCGCCGGTAGTCGGGGCGGAAGTCGTGGCCCCAGTCGGAGATGCAGTGCGCCTCGTCGACGACGAGGAGTCCGGTGGCGGCGGCCAGCTCGGGCAGGACGTTGTCGCGGAAGTCCGGGTTGTTGAGCCGCTCCGGGCTCACCAGCAGCACGTCGACCGTGCCCGCGGCGACCTCGGCCTGGACGGTCTCCCACTCCTCCGTGTTGGAGGAGTTGATGGTGCGGGCCAGGATGCCGGCGCGGGCGGCGGCGCCGACCTGGTTGCGCATGAGCGCGAGCAGTGGAGAGACGATCACGGTCGGCCCCGCGCCGCGCTCGCGCAGCAGGGCGGTCGCCACGAAGTACACCGCGGACTTGCCCCAGCCCGTGCGCTGCACGACGAGGGCCCGGCGCTTGTCCGCCACCAGTGCCTCGATCGCCCGCCACTGGTCCTCGCGCAGTCGAGCAGACCCGGTGCCGTCCCCGACGAGTCGGGCGAGGACCGCATCGGCTGCCTCGCGCAATTCCGCGTTACTCGTGTGCGTCATACGTCCCATACAACAGGACGGCACTGACAGCCGGACTCCGCGCCCGGTCGAAGCGGCAGGCACCTTCGCAAGGCAACAGGCGTGCGGATCGATGTTGTCGTGCCCATGGTCGGACTTATCCACAGGCGAAAGCGGAATGTGGCGATCCGCGAGATCGTCTGCGCATGACGAATCACAGCGAAACGACTGGATCCTCCGAGAACGGCGACATCGGCGGACGAGACGGATATGAGAGGCGCGAAGCCCCGGCCACGGACGGCGGGCGCCTCCCGGCCGCGGCCGGCGAACACGTCGAGTGCGTGACCTACGACGCTCACGGAGGCGATCATCAGCTCACCCTGCGCACACCGGGCGAACTCGCCGACGCCCTGCCGTACCTGCTCGGTTACCGCCCCGAGGACAGCATCGTCCTGGTCGCCCTGCACGACCGCGGCGGCCGCGGCCGGTTCGGTGGACGCGCCCGGCTCGGCATTCCGTCGAGCGAGGACGACTGGGAGTCCGCGGCCCGTCAATTGGCTCATGGTCTGATCACGGGCAGCGAGCGCAGGGGCACCAAACCCGAGCAGATGGTGGCCTACCTGTGCCAGGAACCGGCCAAGGGTGAGACCGGGCAGCAGGTCATGAGGCGGCTGACCCGGCTCGCCGGCTTTCTGCGCACGGAGTGCGGCCGGCTCGACGTGCCCGTGATCGAGGCTCTTTGCATCTCCGACGGCCGCTTCTGGTCGTACTGCTGCCCCAGCGAGGGGTGCTGTCCCCCCGCAGGGCTGCCGATGGGGCTGCCCGGCACCTCCGTGCTGGCTGCCGCGGCCACCTACGCCGGACTTCAAGTGCGGGGCACGCTACGCGAGTTGCGGGCCAGGCTGCTGCCCTGGGAGACCGCCGCCGCACTTGAGCAGGAGGTCGCCCTGGACACCGCGAGCATGGCGCAGGTCCCCAGGATGCTCCACGAGGTGAGCCGGGAGGACGTGGCCGAGGAGACGGTGGCTCTCGCCGAGCGGGTGATGACCCGGTTCGCCGAAGCGCCGCCCGTCTCAGGCACCCTCCTGGCGGACCTGCGTGACGACGAATTGCTCGGACACGACGAAGCGGCCACCTTGATCCTCGGCCTGCAGGACCGCTCGACCCGCGACCGGGCGGCGGAGTGGATGGAGGGCCACGAAGCGGGCCCGGCGTTGCGTCTCTGGCGAGCCCTGGCCCGCCGTTGCGTCGGGTCGTACGGCGAGCATGCGGCGGCCCCGCTCACCCTCGTCGGCTGGGTCGCCTGGTCGGCCGGTGACGACATCGAGGCACGGGAAGCCATGGCCATGGCTCTGGGCGCCGATCGCGATTACCTCTTCGCCCGGCTCCTGCACCAGGCCTGCAATGAGGGCCTGGACCCGGAGTCCATCCGCCACTGCCTGCGCGCAGAGCGCGAGGCACGCATGGCGCGTGCGCGTGCGGAGGCCGGTGAAGGCAGTGGCGAGAGGGGAGCCGGATCCTCCGCGCAGCGGGAATGCGCGGCACCGGTGCCGGGAGACGTCACATCCGCTGGTGGGGCCTCGACGCTGCAGGAGGTGAGTGCAGTGGGGGAGGCTCCCGTGTCGCAGAACGGGTCGGGTACCGGCGGACCTCGTCCGGCGGACTCGCCCACGGCAGCTTCCCGTCACCGGCGCCGGACTCGGCCCGATGGTGGCTCCGCCGGCCGTTCTGCGGGAGGACGACCGATGGGGATGGACGAGGAGGAGCCGCATGCCCGCACACGAGCCACGGGCGCTACGCGTGCCGGTGCTCCGGGAACCGGCGGTACGCGTCCACGGCCGTCGCGGAAGGGGACCCCGCGTCCACGCTCCACTGGCCCGGACAGCGCGCGTCGCCGCAGTACCCGCCCCGCAGCCGCGCGGCCGGGAGACGACGCCACAGAGGGGGAGGCATGAACGACCGCAGGAAAGGCGCCGGCCGACTCCGCGACCTGGCAGGTCGGCTGTGTGAGGGCGGCGCACGAGTGTGGCACACCTTCCGCTGCCGGGTGGCGGACAGGCCTGCCCATGACAGCCTCGAGCACGACGGGGCGGAGCGAGGCCGTGCGAGGCACGGAGCTGCTGTCGGGCTTCTGCTCGGCCGACAAGGGATCCGCTGCCTTCACACTCGCCGCAATTCGGTCGGCTTCCCCCGCCGCGGGCGTGACCCCGAAGAGGTCCGTCCCGTTCACCTGAGTGGCGGAACGCCTGGAGGGGTGCCGCCGTACCGCCCTTGTCCCCCAGGAGCCCCGCACCCGGCGCCGACCACGACCCAGGCGCACAGAGCGCAGAGGAAGCCGCCCCTTGCATCAGCCGACTCCGCCCTCCGCCGACGACAACTCCGTTCTCGACAGTTCCGCGCCGCCCCGGAGCAGAGCCGCAAGCCCGCTGTCGCAGATGCAGGGCTCGAACACGTCTGCACCCAGGGGGCAGGAGCGGCAGCATCCGGTTGCGGATGCCGGCCGACATGCGCCTCCGTCGATGGCGCAGGACAATCCCTGGCCATCCGCAGGAACGGGTCCACAACGGCGGTCGTCTGCGCCCACGGAGCAGAACCCGCCCCTGCCGACGGCACAGCCACCACGTCCCGTCCCGCAGACAACCCAGCAGCGCCGGCCTCTGCCCCCGACCGTCTCTCGCCCGCTTCCCTCGGCCGCGCCCACCCCACAGAACCCCCTGCCATCGGCCCCGCCCCCGAATCCGACCTCGCCCCCTCGCCGCCCGGCCGACCTGCCTCCGGCCCACGCCACCCTCATCTGCGTCGCGCTCCCGGGGCTCGCCATCTCCTCGGATCAGGGGCAGCTGACCGGTCACGGCCTGGAGGGGTTCTATCGCGCGGGCCGACGCGTGCTCTCCCGCTGCCAGCTTCGCGTCGCCGGACGCGAACCGGTCGCCGTCCAGGCCCGGACGACCGCGGCTGACCGCGCACGCTTCGTGGGGACACTGCGCGCCTCCCCGGGCGCCGGACCGGACCCGGACGTCGTGGTCGAGCGCACGCGTCACGCCGACGGCACGGAACGCATCACTCTCCGCAGCGCTGCCCTCCGCCCACTCCGTCTGCCGGTGGAGGTGGCCCTCGGTACGGACCTGGCAGACCTGGGCACGATCGCGTCAGGACGGGCGGGACCCGAGCTGTCCGCCAGCGTCCACGACTCCGGCCTGCGCTGGTCCCGTGCCGGAGCGAGCGCATCGGTCACGGCCGAGCCGCCGCCCGCTGATGCCCTGGCCTCAGCAGGACTGCTGCGCTGGGAGTTCCGACTGCCCCCCGGCGGCACGGCGAGCGTGGAACTGCGCGTAAGGCCCGACGGTGCGGGACCCGTCAGGGCCGTGGGGCGTGCGGCGACGAGCCCTCTGGCCACCGCACGGGCGACAGGCGACCACCCCGGAGTGCGGGTCCTGCTGCAGACCGGCATCGAGGACCTCCAAGCCCTGCTGTTGCGTGACCCGGCACACCCCACCGACACGCATCTGGCGGCAGGAGCGCCATGGCGCTGCGGGTTGGCACCGGCCGAGGCACTCGCCGCGGCTCGGATGACGCTGCCGCTCGGCACGGGGCTCGCGGCCGGCACCATGCGCACCCTGGCGCGTACCCAACTCCCGGGCGTCGGCGGACCGCGGTCCGGCATGATCCCGGGACCGAGGCGGGACGCAGGAGTGCATCTGCCGCCCGGTTGCACGGGCACGGAGGCCACTCTGCTCTTCCCGGCCCTCCTCGCGGAGGCAAGAAGATGGGGACTCCCCGCGCAGGAGACGGAGGAGCTGCTGCCGGCGGCCGAGCGGTGCCTGACCTGGCTGCGGACGACAGTGGGCGACGGTCCGTATCTGTGCGACCCGCTGCCCGGCGGGCCCGTCCGCTGCGAGACACAGGCCCATGCCCATCGCGCGGCGGTGCTCGGTGCCGAGCTGCTCGACTCGTGCGGCCGGCCGGGCGGCACCGAGCTGCGCCAGTGGGCCCGGGAACAGCGGACGGCGTTCCGCCAGGACTTCTGGGTCGAGGACCGTGGCGGCGGCCGGCCGGCGACCGCCCGTGCCCCGGACGGGCGTCTCGTTCCGCAGCTCGGCGCCACAGCCGTCCATCTGCTCGACACCGGGCTGCTGGGTGGGGGCGAGCAGGCACCCGGGCTGCTCGACCGGGTGCAGACCGAACAGCTCGCCAGGCTCTTCGGGAGCCCGGCCATGGACTCCGGCTGGGGCCTGCGCGGACTGGGCGCGAAGGAGGTGGGATACAACCCGTTCGGCCATCGCGCCGGTGCCGTACGGGTCCACGAGACGGCCGTCGCCGTCGCCGGTCTGGCTGCGGCGGGGTACGAGAAGGAGGCCGGTTCGCTGATGCGGGGTGTCCTGGCGGCGGCCGAGGCGTTCGGCCACCGGCTCCCCGAGATGTACGCGGGGGAGCAGCGCACCGACGGGGGCGCGCCACTTCCCCATCCGGCGGCCTGCCGCCCGTCGGCGGGCGCAGCGGCTGCCGGAGTCCTGCTGCTGACCACCCTCGCCGGGATCCGCCCCGACGCCCCGGCGGGGACGGTCACGCTGCGCCCGATGCGCAGCGCACCGCTCGGGGAGATCAGCCTGACCGGGCTGCGGGTCGCGGGCGCCCCCTTCTCCGTGCGGGTCAGCCGACTCGGCCTCGCCGTGGTCGAGGAGGCGGCCGACGGCCTGCAGCTGCGGGCGTGACCTCGTACGACGTGGCAGAGGAGAACGATCCAAGCCCAGCCTGAACCCCGACCGGACCGAAGGTGACCAGCCGCCGGTGCGGCCGACGAAGGGCGTGTTTATCGTCAAGCAGACGACTATGATCGCCGCATGCCCTACGACCCGTCAGCCTTCCCGCCCTTCGCCGTCACCGTGGACCTGGTCGTGCTGACCGTGCGCCGCCATGCCTTGTGCGCGATGACGGTGCGCAGGGGCGAGCCGCCGTTCCAGGGGCGCTGGGCGCTTCCCGGCGGCTTCGTACGGGCCGACGAGGATCTGGCACAGGCCGCGGCGCGCGAGTTGGCGGAGGAGACCGGACTGCGCGCGCACGACACGGCCGTTCCCGTCCAGGGCAACGGCGCACACCTGGAACAGCTCGCGACCTACGGCGATCCCAAGCGCGATCCCCGGATGCGCGTGGTCAGCGTCGCCCACCTCGCCCTCGCCCCCGATCTGCCCGCTCCGCGCGCGGGCGGCGACGCGAGCAACGCCCGCTGGGCGCCCGTCGAGGAACTGCTGCAGCAGGGTGGTTACGGCCGTGACGGCGAACCCGTTGCGCCGCTCGCCTTCGACCATGCCCAGATTCTGGCGGACGGCGTGGAGAGAGCCCGCTCCAAGATCGAGTACTCGTCGCTGGCCACCGCGTTCTGCCCGCCCGAGTTCACCGTCGGCGAGCTGCGTCGCGTCTACGAGGCGGTGTGGGGGGTCGCCCTCGACCCGCGCAACTTCCACCGCAAGGTGACGGGCACGCCGGGTTTCCTCGTGCCCACCGGCGGTACGACCACCCGCCAGGGCGGCCGCCCCGCCCAGCTGTTCCGCGCCGGCGGGGCCACGCTCCTCAACCCGCCGATGCTGCGCCCAGAGGTGTGACGCCGCGGAGCGGGGCCCGGGCAGCCGACCGGCCCTGACGGAACTACGGACCGGCCTCTTTTCCGAACGGCGAACAGGGGTCCGATCGGGGCCGTCGACGGACCCCCAGCCCGCTGTGCAGCGAGCCGTGCGGTACCCGAAAAAACGGACATAGCGCGCTATCTTGCTACGGGTGATCCAGGCTTTCGGACTGACCAGCAACTCCCGTAAGGATCTGCCGCCCGCAGTCGACGACGTCTCCTTCGAAGCGCACGCCGGCCGTGTCACCGCGCTTCTCGGAGCGGCGGGCGCGGGCAAGACGACGGCGCTCAGACTGATGCTCGAACTGCAACAGGGCCGCGGCATCACCTACTTCAGAGGCCGACCCCTGCACCGCATCGCGCACCCCTCGCGTGAAGTCGGCGTGCTGCTGGGCGATGTGCCGGGCCATCCCGCCCGGAGCGTGCGCGGTCATCTGCGCATGCTGTGCGCCGCGGCGGGCGTCCCGGTCCGGCGTGCCGACGAAGTCCTCGAGGTGGTCGGTCTCGTCAGCCTGCGCGACGAACGGCTCGGCACTCTTTCGCGCGGCATGGACCGCCGTCTCGGCCTGGCCTGTGCCCTGCTGCCCGACCCGCACACCCTCCTGCTGGACGACCCTGCCGACGGCCTCTCCGCCCGCGAGAACCAGTGGCTGCACGGCATGCTGCGGGCGCACGCCACGCAGGGTGGCACGGTCCTGTTCACCACGGCCGATCCCAAGGAGGCGGCACGCGCCGCCGACCAGGTGGTCACGCTCGACGGGGGCAGACTCGTCGCCGACCAGGAAGCCGCGGACTTCGCACGCACCCGGCTGCGCCCCCGGGTCGCCGTCCGCAGCCCCCACGCCGCCCGCCTCGCGGCCCTGCTCACCAAGGAGGCCCGCACGGCCCAGCGCTCCGTCGAAGTCGTACGGGAGGGCGGTAATCGGCTGTCCGTGTACGGCAGTACGTGTGCCGACGTGGGTGAGACCGCCTTCCGGCACGGCGTCCTCGTGCACCAACTCGCCGACGAGATCGGCGACATGGGTCCGGGTGCGGTGCCCGCCCTCTCGGCGGAGTCACACGTACTCGACAGGACACTGCCGGACGGTCCGGAACGGGAACCCGGCCCCTCCCCGGTGTCCGGTCCAGCGGGAACGCGCGCTGGTGCGAGCGACGGAGAAGTGCGCCCATCAGTCGCGGCTCGCCCCCTCGACGCCGTCACAACCGGCGACCCGCTGGCCCCCCTGCCACCCCCGATCTCCGTCCGCCCCGCACCCGGCCCCTTGCGGCCGCTGCGCTACGAACTGCGCCGCGCCGTCGGGGTCGGGACGGGGTTCCTCACTGGTGCCGGTGTCCTCGTCACGTCCGCTCTCGCCGCCGTACTCCTGGCACGTGTCGGACACACCCCGCAGCCGCGTCTGCTGGCCGCGTGGCCGCGGGAACTCCCGCTGCCGCCCGCGGCACTCGGCGCGGGGCTGCTCGGGGCGCTCGCCTTCGGCGACGAGTTCCGCCACCCAGCGCTGGCGGCGGACCGCGGCACGGTGCCCCGCCGCCTGGGACTGCTCGCCGCGAAACTCGTGGTCGCCGCGGCCACCGCGCTGCTGCTGGCCTTGCTCACGGTGGGCTGCGACGCCGAAGTGCTCTATCTCGTCTACGGACAGGAGCTCACAGAAGTTCCAGCCGACTGGTTGCCGCTGGGCGTCAGTTGGATCGGGTTCGTGGTCGGGTGTGCCTGGGCCGGAGTGCTGGCCGCAGGGGTCTTCCGGTCCACCACGGCCGGGCTCGCCGCGGTGGTCGCCGTACCGGTTCTCGTCGTACCCCTCGTACACAAGGCCTGGGAGGGGGCGTCAGTGCGGGCGGCGGCCGGATTTCCCGCGCGGCTGCGTGAGGTGTTCCTGCCGCAGTGGCCCTTCGGAGGAGAGCGCTATCTGTCGGCTGTCGTGCGCGTGCTCGTCCAACCCGTTGGTGGAGCGCTGACGTTGTCGCTGACCGCTCTGCTCTGCGCATATCTGCTCACGACCCTGCGGAGCAGGATCCGATGACGACCGTCCACGCCCCATCGGTTCCGCCCTGCGCACAACTCCCCGGGGTGCGCCCATTTCTTTCCGATAAGGCGTCAATTGCGACGGGGTGAGCGATCACCCTTTCGTGTGCTTTTCACCAAAGACCTCAAGGGAGTTGGAGACGGCGCCGACAAAGGATCCGTGAGTACCCTTGCGCACACCATGATGACCGCCGCCCGCTCCGCAGACTCCGGTCTCGCCGGCCCGGGCGAACTCGACCGCTACCCCTACGCCGAGGCGTCGGCCCCCGACCGCGTCGGCGTCCCCTCGTGGGACGGCGCGGACCCGGAGCTGGGCCGCATGGGCCGACGCGCCGCAGGCAACCGCGGGCGCGGGCTGCACGGCCAACTCGTCCAACAGCTTGGCCAGATGATCGTTTCCGGTGACCTGGGCGCCGACCGTCCGCTGGTCCCCGAGGAGATCGGCCAGCGTTTCGAGGTCTCCCGCACCGTCGTCCGCGAGTCGCTCCGCGTCCTGGAGGCCAAGGGCCTGGTCAGCGCCCGCCCGAACGTGGGCACGCGCGTGCGCCCCGTCAGTGACTGGAACCTCCTCGATCCGGACATCATCGAGTGGCGTGCATACGGGCCGCAGCGCGACGACCAGCGCCGCGAGCTGAGTGAGCTTCGCTGGACGATCGAGCCGCTTGCCGCCCGCCTCGCCGCCGGGCACGGGCGCGAGGACGTTCAGCAGCGGCTCGCCGACATGGTCGAGATCATGGGCCACGCCATGGGGCAGGGTGACGTGCTCACCTTCTCCCGCGCCGACGCCGAGTTCCACTCCCTGCTCATCCAGCTCGCGGGCAACCGCATGCTGGAGCACCTCTCCGGCATCGTGTCGGCGGCTCTGCAGGTCTCCGGTGGCCCGATCGCCGGGTGTGACCGGCCGACAGAGGCCTCGCTGGCGCACCACGGCCGGATCGCCGACGCCCTCGCCACCGGGGACGGCGCGGCGGCCGAAGCGGCCATGCGCCAACTTCTCACCGTCCACCCCGAGGTGGAACGCGTGGTGCCCGCGCCGCGCGAGCACTGACCACGCACCGCAGGCGGCGCGGTCGGCGGTTTCTCCCCCCTCCTGTGGCATCGCCCGGCCGCCGAACCGTCTCCCGTCGGACCCCGCAGGATCCTCAGGGAATCCTGCGGGGTCCGACGGTGTGACGTGGCGGTGAGTCGGCCGGTAGCCTCAGTCTGAGAACGCGACTGACCTCCTCTGCCCGTGTCTGACCGTTTTTGAACGCTTACGGGGTGTGACTCGGGCCACGCAGATTGGGCGTAACGCTCAGCGAGACAGCGCGATGACCTAAGAGGTGACAGCCGCGGAAGGAATACGGACGCCGTTCAAGGCGCTGTGCATCTTCCCGGCCCCCGCCCGCGCCGTCGGCCCATCCCCAAGGCCGGTGGTCGGCTCCTGTCCTCGTGGACGGGGCCGGAAGCCGTTTTCCAACGTTCCGAGAGGTTGTTCGTGTCGGCCAGCACATCCCGTACGCTCCCGCCGGAGATCGCCGAGTCCGTCTCTGTCATGGCGCTCATTGAGCGGGGAAAGGCTGAGGGGCAGATCGCCGGCGATGACGTGCGTCGGGCCTTCGAAGCTGACCAGATTCCGGCCACTCAGTGGAAGAACGTACTGCGCAGCCTCAACCAGATCCTCGAGGAAGAGGGTGTGACGCTGATGGTCAGTGCCGCGGAGCCCAAGCGCACCCGAAAGAGCGTCGCAGCGAAGAGTCCGGCCAAGCGCACCGCCACCAAGACGGTCGCGGCGAAGACGGTGACCACCAAGAAGGCCACCGCCACCGCCACGCCGGCGGCACCCGCCGCCGAGCCCGCCGTCGAGGACGAGGCGCCCGCGAAGAAGGCCGCCGCCAAGAAGACGACGACCGCCAAGAAGGCGGCCGCGAAGAAGACCGTGGCCAAGAAGACGACGGCCAAGAAGACGACCGCCGGCAAGGACGACGCCGAGGTCGTCGAGGACGAGGTCCTCGAGGACGTCAAGCCCGGTGAAGAGGAAGAGGAGGGAGCCGAGAACAAGGGCTTCGTCCTCTCCGACGACGACGAGGACGACGCGCCCGCCCAGCAGGTCGCCGTGGCCGGTGCCACCGCCGACCCCGTCAAGGACTACCTCAAGCAGATCGGCAAGGTCCCGCTGCTCAACGCCGAGCAGGAGGTCGAGCTCGCCAAGCGCATCGAGGCCGGTCTGTTCGCCGAGGACAAGCTGGCCAACGCCGACAAGCTCGCCCCGAAGCTCAAGCGCGAGCTCGAGATCATCGCCGAGGACGGCCGCCGCGCCAAGAACCACCTCCTGGAGGCCAACCTCCGCCTGGTGGTCTCCCTGGCCAAGCGCTACACCGGCCGCGGCATGCTCTTCCTGGACCTCATCCAGGAGGGCAACCTCGGTCTCATCCGCGCGGTGGAGAAGTTCGACTACACCAAGGGCTACAAGTTCTCCACGTACGCCACCTGGTGGATCCGTCAGGCGATCACCCGCGCGATGGCCGACCAGGCCCGCACCATCCGTATCCCGGTGCACATGGTCGAGGTCATCAACAAGCTCGCGCGCGTGCAGCGCCAGATGCTCCAGGACCTGGGCCGCGAGCCCACTCCGGAGGAGCTGGCCAAGGAACTCGACATGACCCCCGAGAAGGTCATCGAGGTCCAGAAGTACGGCCGTGAGCCCATCTCGCTGCACACCCCGCTGGGCGAGGACGGCGACAGTGAGTTCGGCGACCTCATCGAGGACTCCGAGGCCGTCGTCCCGGCCGATGCGGTCAGCTTCACGCTCCTGCAGGAGCAGCTCCACTCCGTCCTGGACACCCTGTCCGAGCGTGAGGCGGGCGTCGTCTCCATGCGCTTCGGTCTCACCGACGGTCAGCCGAAGACCCTCGACGAGATCGGCAAGGTGTACGGCGTCACGCGCGAGCGCATCCGCCAGATCGAGTCCAAGACCATGTCGAAGCTGCGCCACCCGTCGCGGTCCCAGGTGCTGCGCGACTACCTCGACTAGATCGCGTTCGTACGAGATCGAAGGCCCGGCTCCCCCAAGGGAGCCGGGCCTTCGTGCTGCGGCCCGCGCTGCTCTGCATGACTCTGGGTGTCCGATCAACACCCCGGAGTAAGGAGCAGGTATGCGGTCTCGCATTGCTCGGGCGCTGGCCCGGCCGCTGGTTCTGGCGGCCGCCGCGGCGGCCATACCATTGGTGTCCGCCGCCCCCGTGGCCGCCGACACCATCGTCGTCGGCGGTTTCCCGGTCGACGTGTCCGAGAGCCCCTGGACGGTGGCGTTGTCCAGTCGTGACCGGTTCGGGGGTACGCGGGCGGGACAGTTCTGCGGCGGTGTGGCGGTCGGCCGGACCACGGTGCTCACCGCGGCCCACTGCCTGGGGGAGGACGTCCTCGGCGACCCACCGGACCGCGTCCGCGACCTCAAGGTGATCGCAGGCCGCACGGATCTTCTCTCGGACCAGGGCCGCGAGATCCGCGTACGCGACACCTGGGTGAATCCGGACTACGACGAAGAGAGCGGCGCGGGGGATTTCGCCGTGCTCAGTCTCACCGAACCGCTGCCGCAGGGCTCGGCGCTCGGGATGGCGGCTGCCGGTGACCCGGCGTACCTACCGGGGACGAGCGCCACGGTCTACGGGTGGGGTGATGTCACGGGTGCGGGGGGTTATGCGCAGAGCCTGCGGGCTGCACACCTGAGCGTGCTGTCCGACGCTCTGTGCGAGAGGGCGTATCCGGGCGGTGCCGACGGCATGTACCTCGCGGGCACCATGCTGTGCGCCGGGGAGGAGGAGGGCGGCCGGGACGCATGCCAGGGAGACAGCGGAGGGCCGCTGGTCGCCCGGGGGAAGCTGATCGGGCTCGTGTCCTGGGGGAGCGGCTGCGGTCGTGCGGGCAGCCCTGGTGTCTACACGCGCGTGTCCGACGTCCTGCGGACGCTAGCCACGGGTGGCGGGTCAGACGTGCCGCGTACGGGCGTCTGACAGCGGCTGAGGGGCCTCGACGGGCACTCGACGGGCATGAGCAAGGGCGGCTACCCCTGGGAGCAGGGGCGGCCGCCCTTGGCCGGCCTGTGCCGGTGCTGGCTCGTCGTGGAACGCGAGTGTCAGCGCTCTTCTTCGGAGGCGGATGCAGGAACGGCCGTGAGCCGCTCCGTCTCGTCCTGTATCTCAGCGGCGATCTTCTTGAGTTCCGGCTCGAACTTGCGACCGTGGTGGGCGCAGAAGAGCAGTTCTCCGCCGCTGAGCAGGACGACGCGCACGTACGCCTGGGCGCCGCAGCGGTCGCAGCGGTCAGCGGCCGTCATCTGGCTCGCGGGGGTCAGAACAGTAGTCACGTCGCCTCTTCTCTAGCTCGACGAGCTGTCGTACCAGGGTCAACATCCAACCAGCCCGAAAACGTTCCCGCTCGGGGCTTTTCCTCGAAAAATCTCTCCGGGGCTGCTGTCTGCTGCCGGTTGGCGGCGAATGTGCCGTATTGCGTGTCTTCGTTGCTTACGGGTTCGCGCTGTCGGTCGGGGGGTCGGTCCTCCCGGCTGGGTTGCCGGTTGTTCATGAGGACGTGCCCGGAGCCTAAATGGTTCATGCCTCGAAGGGAACGTGATATGTACTTCACTCAATCGAGGGATCGAACACGCATACGACCGTGGACTAGGGTGAGTTTAGAAGAGGGTGGCGTTACATCGGCTCTACCAGGCCTCGGTACCCTCTGAGCGGCAACCCAAGCCGCGCCCTTACCCAGAAGGGCCCCACCTGAAATTCAGCGAGGAGCGAACCGCGTGACCGCCGAAACGTCCGTGCCGTCCACAGCTCTGCTGGCAGGAGCAGACCGGGACGGTTCCAACTACACCGCGCGGCACCTGCTCGTCCTTGAGGGGCTCGAGGCAGTGCGCAAGCGCCCGGGCATGTATATCGGCTCGACCGATAGCCGTGGACTGATGCACTGCCTGTGGGAGATCATCGACAACGCCGTCGACGAGGCCCTAGGGGGGTACTGCGACCACATCGACGTGATCCTCCACGACGACGGCTCGGTGGAGGTCCGCGACAACGGCCGGGGCATCCCGGTCGACGTGGAGCCCAAGACCGGCCTCTCCGGCGTCGAGGTCGTCATGACCAAGTTGCACGCCGGCGGCAAGTTCGGCGGCGGCTCGTACGCCGCCTCCGGCGGTCTGCACGGCGTGGGCGCCTCCGTGGTGAACGCCCTGTCCGCGCGGCTGGACGTCGAGGTGGACCGCAGCGGCCACACCCACGCCATCAGCTTCCGTCGGGGTGTGCCCGGAGCGTTCGCCGCCACGGGACCGGACGCCAAGTTCGAGGGCGGAGGTCTGCGCAAGGGCAAGAAGATTCCCAGGAACCGCACCGGTACGCGGGTGCGGTACTGGGCTGACCGCCAGATCTTCCTCAAGGACGCCAAGCTCTCCCTGGAGAATCTGCACCAGCGTGCACGTCAGACCGCCTTCCTGGTCCCCGGCCTGACCATCGTCGTCCGGGACGAGTACGGCCTGGGCGAGGGTGGCAGCAAGGGCGAGGAGTCCTTCCGCTTCGACGGCGGTATCAGCGAGTTCTGCGAGTACCTGGCCACCGACAAGCCGGTCTGCGACGTCCTCCGCTTCTCCGGTCAGGGCACCTTCAAGGAGACCGTCCCGGTCCTGGACGACCACGGACAGATGACGCCCACCGAGGTCACCCGTGAGCTCGGCGTGGACGTCGCGCTGCGCTGGGGGACGGGCTACGACACGAACCTGAAGTCGTTCGTCAACATCATCGCCACGCCCAAGGGCGGCACCCACATCGCGGGCTTCGAGCAGGCCGTCGTCAAGACGATGAACGAAGTGCTCCGCACCAAGAAGCTGTTGCGCGTGGCCGAGGACGACATCGTCAAGGACGACGCCCTGGAGGGACTCACCGCGGTCGTCACGGTCCGTCTCGCCGAGCCTCAGTTCGAGGGGCAGACCAAGGAGGTCCTCGGTACCTCGGCGGCCCGTCGCATCGTGAACACCGTGATCTCCAAGGAACTCAAGGCGTTCCTCACCTCCACGAAGCGGGACGCCGCGGCCCAGGCTCGTGTCGTCATGGAGAAGGCCGTCGCCGCCGCCCGTACCAGGATCGCCGCACGTCAGCACAAGGACGCACAGCGCCGGAAGACGGCCCTGGAATCCTCCTCGCTGCCGGCCAAGCTCGCCGACTGCCGCAGCGACGACGTCGAGCGCAGTGAGCTGTTCATCGTCGAGGGAGACTCCGCGCTCGGCACTGCCAAGCTCGCGCGGAACTCCGAGTTCCAGGCGCTGCTGCCGATCCGCGGAAAGATCCTCAACGTCCAGAAGTCGTCCGTCACGGACATGCTCAAGAACGCCGAGTGCGGCGCGATCATCCAGGTCATAGGAGCGGGTTCGGGTCGCACGTTCGACATCGACGCGGCCCGCTACGGCAAGATCATCATGATGACCGACGCCGATGTGGACGGCTCCCACATCCGAACCCTGCTGCTGACGCTGTTCCACCGCTACATGCGGCCCATGGTCGAGGCGGGCCGGGTGTTCGCCGCGGTGCCGCCGCTGCACCGCGTCGAGCTGATCCAGCCGAAGAAGGGTCAGGACAAATACGTCTACACGTACTCGGACCGTGAGCTGCGGGACAAGCTCCTGGAGTTCCAGAGCAAGGGCGTCCGGTACAAGGACTCCATCCAGCGGTACAAGGGCCTCGGCGAGATGGACGCCGACCAGCTGGCCGAGACGACCATGGACCCGCGGCACCGCACTCTGCGCCGGATCAACCTCTCCGACCTGGACGCTGCCGAGCAGGTCTTCGACCTGCTGATGGGCAACGACGTGGCACCCCGCAAGGAGTTCATCTCCAGCTCGGCTGCGACGCTGGACCGGTCGCGCATCGACGCGTAGCCGCTGCGCTCGGCTCGGGCCGGTGGGGTTGGCTCGGGCCGAGGTGTGGGTGCGCGCGGCTGGACCGGGGTGGTGTAGGTGGACGAGGTCGGCTGGGCGCCGGGGGAAGCCCGCGTGCGCGGCCGTATGGGTCGCGCAGCCTGCAATGTCGCGTGAGTTGGGCGGACGCGCGCTGAGCGGGCGACTTCGGCGGGTGCGTTGGAGGCGTCTCCACCCGTAGGTGGAGGTCGACGGCCGTCGAGGGTCCACCCATGATCCACCCCTGCTCCGATCTGCCGACCTGCGACTTTGCGTAGCGTCGAAGGCGTCGGCAGCGCTCGCTGTCGGCCGTGCTCCTTCTCGCTACGGAGGCTCAGATGCCGGGGCTCGTCGACGCGTTGTTGATCGTGGCGGTGATCGCCCTGGTGGTCGTCCGACAGTTCCGCACCAGTCGGATCGACACCGACAGACGCTGGTGGCTCCTGCCCGCGGTCCTGGCCGTCGTGGCGCTCCGCGACGCGCACATGGTGGACGCCCACCGCCACACGGCATCGGTCGCCCTGCTCGCCGCCGAGTTGGTCACTGGTCTCGCCATCGGAGCGGGCTGGGCTTGGACCACCCGAATATGGGCGGAGCCGGACGGTGCGGTGTGGTGCCGGAGCACCAAGGCAAGCGGAGCGGTCTGGGGCGTCGGTATCGGACTGCGGGTAGGCCTTTTCGCTCTCGGCGCGGCGCTCGGCATCCACCAGGGCTCCTCCGCCCTGCTGCTCGCCCTGGCGGCCACACTTCTGGTCCGCTCCGGGATTCTTGCCTGGCGGGCCCACTGCCTGCACCCGTCCGCCGTGTCCGCCACGGCGTACGGTGACCGCATGTCCCCGCCTGCATGGAAGGAACGTGCGTGACGGAGAACGTCTGGACGCGCTGGCCTTCCCGGGAGGCGCTCGGGCGCGGAGAGACCACGGCTCCTCGGCGCCTGCTCGGGTGGGTGGTGCGCGCCCTGGTGCTGGGCATGCTCCTGTGGGGCATCTTCACGAGCAGCCAGGTGCACGGGTGGGGGGCGCTCGGAGCCGCGGCGGCCGTGCTGCTGGCCGCGTTCGTCGCCTGGGCCCTCTATCGCACCACCCTCGCGCACCGACTCTGGCCGTCCCTGGCCCTCACCACCCTGCTCCTGGGGATCGCGGTGGTGGCCCAGAGCGCGGACTTCAGGGTTCCCGCCCTGGTTCTGTGGTGCGGGTGTGCCGTCACGGCCCTGGAACGGCTGCCTCTCGCAGCGGCGCTGCCGGTCACCGCAGTTGCCCTCACGTCGTACGCGGCCGTCAATGACGACGCCTGGCTGACGACGGCGGTCACGACTGCGGGGCTCGCCCTCGCCGGATACGTCTTGCGGCTGGACGCCGAGGCGCGCGGCAGCGCCCAGCGGCTGCTCGTACAGGAGCGTGCCGCGCGGGCGGCGGAGGCGGAGTCGGCGGCACTCGCGGAGCGGTCCCGTATCGCACGGGAGATCCATGACGTGCTGGCCCACAGTCTCTCGGCGCAGCTCGTGCACCTGGAGGCGGCCCGGCTGTTGATCGAGGGAGGGGCCGACCGGGAGCAGATCCTCGAGCGGGTGGTGGCGGCACGGGGAATGGCTCGTTCCGGACTGGCCGAGACAAGGCAGGCCCTGTCGGCGCTGCGCGGAGAACTGACCCCGTTGGAAGAGTTCCTGACCCAGATCGTCGGTACGGCCGACGGTGCCGAGGCCACCATTTCGGGTGAGCGCAGACCTCTGCCGGCCGAGGCGTCCCAGGCGGTGCGCAGGGTCGCGCAGGAGGCCCTGACCAACGTCCGCAAGCATGCTCCCGGGGCGAAGGTGCAGGTGAGACTCGAATACGGCGAGCACCAAGTGAGGCTGGTCGTGCGGGACTCGGGCGGTTCGCCGGGCGAACTGGCCGCGACCGGCGCCGGGTACGGTCTCCTGGGCATGCGGGAGCGTGCCGAGCTGCTGGGCGGTTCGCTGGACGCGGGGCCGGACGAGGAGGGGTTCGTGGTGACGTTGCAGGTGCCCGTATGACGGCGGAGGCGGGGGAGAAAGCCGCGCGGGTGGTGGTCGTGGACGACCAGACCGTGGTCCGTGAGGGCATCGTGATGTTGCTGGGGCTGCTGCCCGGCATTGAGGTCGTGGGAGCCGCGGGGGACGGGCACGAGGCGGTGAAGCTCGTGGCCGAACTCGACCCGGACGTGGTGCTGATGGATCTGCGCATGCCGCGCTGCGACGGGGTGGAGGCGACCCGACGTATTCGGGCGGAGCATCCCGGGACGCAGGTTGTGGTGCTTACGACGTACGCGGACGACGAGTCGCTGTTTCCGGCGCTGAGAGCGGGGGCGCGTGGATATCTGACCAAGGATGCGGGGGGCGACGAGATCGTGCGGGCCGTGCGGAGCGTGCTGTCCGGGGACGCGGGGCTTTCGCCGAGCATCCAACGGCGGCTTCTGGAGCGGCTGTCCGAACCCGAGCCGGCGTCGGCGGCGCCGATCGACGTGCCTGACGGCCTCACCACGCGGGAGACCGAGGTGCTGGTGCTGATCGCCGAAGGTCTCAGCAACCAGGAGATCGCCCGTCGGTTGCACGTCTCCACGGCGACCGTGAAGACCCACATCAACAACCTCTTCGCCAAGACGGGACTGAAGGACCGAGCGCAGGCGGTGCGTTACGCGTTCGGTAAGGGGCTTGTACGGCCACCGACGGGGTGAGTCACCTGATGGGGTGAAGAGCGCGGGGAAGAAGAGTCGGAGATCTTCCCGTTCTGTCCATCCTTGGGCATGCAGTCAAGCAACGGTCGCCCCCGCGGAGGCGGCGGTGGTGCCGAGAGTTCGGTCGACAACCACGACGGTCATGATCCGGCGCTCGCCGAGGGGCCCGGACAGGTGAGGTACGACGACCCCTGGTACGACGCACTCGCCTCCGGCTGGGGCGAGTCGGGTGGGGTCGACGCGCCCGTGCCCGCGGCGCCGTCGGCGTCGCGGGAGCAAGAGGCCCCGGCTGTCGCGGCGGCCGAGGTGTACCTGGAGGTCCAGCGCAGCGCGGCCTTCCAGGAGGTGCGCAGTCGGTACCGGAGGTTCGTGGTGCCAGGGTTCGCCGTGTTCTTCGCCTGGTACGTCGCCTATGTGGTGACCGCGACGACGGCGCCCGGGCTGATGGCGCGCCCCGTGGCAGGCGCTGTGAACGTGGCGATGCTGGCGGGGCTGGGACAGTTCCTCACCACCTTCCTGTTCACCTGGGCGTACGCGCGGCACGCGCGGCTGCGCCGGGACCGGGCCGCGCTCGAACTGCGGTGGGACACCCAGGAACTGACGCGGGGCATCCGGGGCGGTGTGTCGTGACGGGGGACCATCAGACGCTGGCGTTGCTTCTGTTCAGTGCGTTCGTCGCCGTGACCCTGGGGATCACGACGTGGGTGAGCCGTCACCGGCACGGTTCGGCGGAGGAGTTCTACGCGGGTGGCCGGCTGTTCTCACCGATGGAGAATGGTTTTGCCATCGCGGGTGACTACATGTCGGCCGCGTCCTTCCTCGGCATCTCCGGACTCATCGCCCTCTACGGCTACGACGGGCTGCTGTACTCGGTGGGCTTTCTGGTGGCCTGGCTCGTGGTGCTCTTCCTCGTTGCGGAACTCGTGCGCAACTGCGGCCGCTTCACGCTTGCCGACGTGGTGGCGGCGCGGATGACGGAGCGTCCCGTGCGAATCGCGGCGGGAACCTCCTCGGTCACCGTGTCCGTCCTGTATCTGGTGGCTCAGATGGTGGGAGCGGGCAGTCTGGTCGCGTTGCTGCTCGGGGGCACCAGCGGGGCGGCGCAGACCTGGACGGTCATCGGGGTCGGTGCGCTCATGGTGATCTACGTGTCGTTCGGAGGGATGCGGGCCACCACCTGGATCCAGATCGTCAAGGCGGTCCTGCTGCTCGGCGGTACCGTCACGCTCACCGTGCTCGTCCTGGTGCGGTTCCACGGCGACTTCGACCGGCTTCTGCTCACGGCGGCGGAGCGCAGCGGTCACGGCGCACCGTTCTTGGCACCCGGCCTGAAATACGGCGGGGACTGGACCGCCCGCCTCGACTTCATCAGCCTGGGACTCGCGCTGGTGCTCGGCACGGCCGGGCTGCCGCACATCCTGTCCCGCTTCTACACCGTGCCCACCGCGCGGGCCGCCCGGCGTTCGGTCGTGTGGTCGATCGGGCTCATCGGCGGCTTCTACCTGATGACGATCGTCCTCGGATTCGGTGCGGCGGCGATCGTGGGGCCGGAGGTGGTACGGGGATCGAACGCGGCAGGGAACACGGCGGTCCCGCTGCTGGCTCTCGACCTGGGCGGAGGCGCGGACTCCACGGGAGGAACGGTTCTTTTCGCGATCGTCGCCGCCGTCGCCTTCGCCACGATCCTCGCCGTGGTCGCCGGAATCACGCTCGCCTCCTCGGCGTCCGTCGCCCATGACCTGTACGCCTCGCTGCGGCGCCGGAAGACCAAGCCGCGCAGCGAAGTGGCCGTCGCCCGCGCCGCCGCCGTCGGCATCGGGGTGGTCGCGATCGCCCTGGGCCTGCTGGCGCGCGACCTCAATGTGGCGTTCCTCGTGGGACTCGCGTTCGCCGTCGCCGCGTCCGCCAACCTGCCGGTGCTGCTCTACTCACTGTTCTGGCGCGGCTTCACCACCCGCGGGGCCGTGTGGGCCGTCTACGGCGGGCTGATCCCGGCCGTCGTGCTCGTGCTGTTGTCGCCGGTGGTGTCGGGCAGTCCCGAATCACTGTTTCCCGGCGTCGACTTCCAGTACTTCCCGCTGCAGAACCCCGGCCTCGTCTCGATCCCCCTGGGCTTCGTCGCGGGTTGGCTCGGCACGGTCACCTCCGCGGAACTGCCCGACGAGGCCAAGCACGCGGAGACCGAGGTGCGGTCGCTGACGGGGGCGGGGGCCGTATAGGGGCGGCGCCTGCATCGTCGTACGGCATGAGTCCTCACCGGCATAAGGACTGCCTCGGCCCCCGGGCCGACATCCCCGAGGCCCGCATCCGTATGTAGCGGTGGGCACGGTCCCTTCCCCCGTTCCCACGGCCGTGTCCTCAGGCGCGGGTCGCCCACACGTAACGGTGTTCCGGGCGGCCCGCGTCGCCGTACTTGAGGGTGAGTCTGGCCCGCCCCGTGCGTTCCAGGAGCTTCAGATATCGCTGGGCGGTCTGGCGGCTCACTCCGGTGCGTTCGGCGATCTCCTGGGCGGACAGAGGGCCTTCGGCGTTCATGAGGGAGCGGCGGACCAGTTCCGCGGTGGTGGGGGAGTGGCCCTTGGGCAGTCCGGGCTCCGACGGTGTGGACAGGGCGCCGAAGATGCGGTCCACCTCGGCCTGTTCCGCCTCGCCGCCGCCGTCGAGAGTGCGGCGCAGTTGCGCGTAAGCCTCCAGTTTGGCCCGCAGGCCCGCGAAGGCGAACGGCTTGACCAGGTACTGCAGCGCGCCCTGCCGCATGGCGGCCTGCACGGTCGAGACGTCCCGCGCCGCCGTCACCATGATCACGTCGGTCTGGTGGCCGCGTCGGCGCATCTCCTGGACGACGGTGAGGCCCGTCTCGTCGGGCAGGTAGTGGTCCAGGAGGATCAGGTCCACGTGGGGCAGCGCCTCCAACCGGTGCAGTGCCTCCGCCGCGCTGTGCGCCTCGCCGGCCACATGGAAGCCCGGCACTTTCGCTACGTAGGCGGCGTTGACCCGCGCGACCCGGATGTCGTCGTCCACGACCAGGACCTCGATCATCGTGATTCCTCCTCGGTGGCGGACTGCGGGGCTTGCGGCGCGGTGAGGGCCGGTTCCGGATCGGGCAGGGCGTCGGGCAGGACGACCGTGAACTCCGCGCCCCCACCGCCCGCCTCGCCGACCGTGGCGCTGCCACCTTGGCGCTCGGCGAGCCTGCGCACCAGGGAGAGGCCGATGCCGCGGTTCCGGTGGGCCGGCGGCTTCTTCGTGGACCAGCCCTCCGTGAAGACCAACTCGCGGTGCTCCACCGGGACTCCCGGGCCGGTGTCCCGCACCCTGAGGACGGCGGTACGCCCCTCCGCGCGCAATTCGACCTCCACGCGCGCGTGCGGTGTGCCCGCGGCAGCGTCCAGCGCGTTGTCGACCAGGTTGCCGAGGATCGTGACCAGTCCACCGGGGTCGACCAGCCGGTCCGGCAGCCGGGTCCGGTCCGAGACCCACAGGGCGACCCCGCGCTCGGCCGCGACGGTCGCCTTGCCCACCAGCAGGGCGGCCAGCAGGGGGTCCTGGATCTTCTCGGTGACCTGTTCGGCGGTGGCGCGGTGGTCGCCGACGACCTCGCCGACGAACTCCACGGCGTCGTCGTACATCTCCAGTTCGAGCAGTCCCAGGAGCGTGTGCATGCGGTTGGCGTGCTCGTGGTCCTGGGCGCGCAGGGCGTCGATGAGACCCTGCGTGGAGTCGAGTTCCCGGCCGAGCTGTTCCAGTTCGGTGCGATCGCGCAGGGTGGCGACGGCACCGCCGTCGTCGGTGGGCATGCGGTTGGCGACCAGCACGCGCTGTCCGCGCACGGTGAGCAGGTCGGTGCCCGTCACCCGGCCCGCGAGGACGTCGGCCGTACGGCCCGCGCCGAGCGCCTCGTCGGGGGAGCGGCCGACGGACTCCTCCCCGATGCCGAGCAGCCGCTGCGCCTCGTCGTTGAGCAGGCGGACGCGGCCGGCGCGGTCCAGGGCGACGACGCCTTCCCGGATGCCGTGCAGCATGGCCTCGCGCTCCGCGAGCAGCCCTGAGATGTCCGAGAAGGCCAGGTCCCGGGTCTGCCGGTGGACCCGGCGGGAGATGAGCCAGGCGGCCAGCGCGCCGACGGCCAGGGCGCCACCGGCGTACGCGAACAGGCCGGGGATCGCGTGGATCAACCGCGCTCGCACGCTGTCGTACGCGATGCCGACCGAGACCGCGCCGACGATGTCGCCGTCGCTGTCGCGCAGCGGCACCTTGCCGCGGGCGGAGCGGCCCAGGGTGCCACTGTCGATCTCCATGACCTCCTTGCCGGCGAGAGCCTGGCCGGGGTCGGTCGAGACGGTCCTGCCGACCTGGTCGGGGGTGGGGTGCGACCAGCGCACGCCCCGCCAGTCCATCACCACGACGTACTCGGCCCGGGTGGTCTCGCGGATCCGCTCCGCCGCCTTCTGGACCGGCCCGTCGGCCGTCGGAGGCGTGTTCTTGACCTCGTCCGCCATCCGCGGCTCGGCGGCGGTGGTCTGCGCGATCGCGAGCGCCCGGCGCATCGCCTGGTCGTCCAGCTGGTTGCTGAGAGGGGCGAGGAACAGTCCGGTCGCGAGCACCGCCACTCCCGCGGCGATCGCCAGCTGCATCAGCAGTACCTGTGAGAACACGCGCCGCGGCAGGCCGAGGCGCAGTCGGCGGGCGGGGGGAGTGCGGCTCATGCCCATGACGGTACGTGGGTATGCGTCAACTGCCGCAGGGGGTGTGGCGTGGATTACTTGATCAATATGTGAGATGCCTGGACGCGCGTGTGTCGGAGGCCCCGGCACGGACTATGTGTGCGCCCTCAGCTCGCGAGCGCCGTGGTCCCCGTCAGCTCGCGCACGGCTACCACGTCCATCCGCGCGGGCGAGCCGAGCACCGACGTCCCGCAGCTCTCCGCGCGCGGCGGCAGGGACGCGCCCTGGGCCACGACGACCCGCCAGTGGCGTCCGTCGGCGTGCGCGACGGTCACCTCCCAGCACGGCGCCGCGCCCTCCGTGCGGACGACCGCGAGGGCGTCCGCCGCGTACTCGCCGGTGGCCGTGCGCACGGCCAGCTCGGCCGCTTGGCCGGGTCGCTCCCAGGCCGAGTTCCCACGGCACCCCGCCACGACGATCCGTCCCTCCTGGACGCTGTGCAGGATCTCCTTGACGGCATGGGCCTCAGCCCGGCCGTAGGCGTATCCGTAGGGGAGGACAAGCAGCGTCGGTGAGAAACGATGACCACCCAGATGGGTGACTTCCCAGGTGCCCTCGACGCCGGACGCGGCCAGCTCGGCGGCGAGCGGGCGGCCCAGGAGCGCGCAGCAGCGGTCACGCTTGCCGTTGGTGCAGACGAGCGCGAGGGGATCGCCGGTGTGGGCCTGCCCGTCGAGCACCGCGTCGAACGTGCTGTGGTCGCCCCTGCCGAGCGCCGCGAAGTCGAGGTCGAGCAGCCGGCCCGGATCGCAGGTGGTGGCGGAGTGCAGCCACGTGCTCCCGGGCGAGGTGTGAGCGGCGTACACGTGACGTGTGGTGGGTGTTCCGCTGTCGGCGTGCCGTCCGGGGCGGCGGATCAGTGCGACGCGTACGTCCGTGCCCTTTGCGGCCGCCTCCAGGGCGCGGCCGAGTGCGGGGTCCAGGTGGCTCGAAGTGAGCGCCTTGGCACCCCAGGGGCCGGGCTGTTCCAGCAGCAGCCAGGTCCTCGCTGTGGCCGCGGTCCCGGCGATGGGCTCGTCGAGCTCCTGGGAGACGGTTGAGCACGTACTCACAGAGGTGAGCCTAACCTGACTTGAGGCCGACGCCTTCCGGACGGGGTGTGTCCTGCTCCGGGAGGGGCTGCGGAGGCCTCGGGCCGACGTAGTGGCCGCTCGGGCGCATGCGAAGGGGGCGTTCCCCGTACTCCTCCAGGGCGTGGGCGATCCAGCCCGCCGTACGGGCCACCGCGAAGATCGTCTCGCCCGCCGTGGCGGGCATGCCCGTGGAGGCGGTGAAGACGGCGAGGGCCAGGTCGATGTTGGCGTGCAGGGGAGCGTGGCGGGCGGTGGTGGCCACGATGTCGTGGGCCGCGGCGAGGGCGGGCTCGGCCCTGGGGATCTGCTCCAGGAGGCCGAACAGGGCACGCGCGCGCGGGTCCTCGCCGGGGTAGAGGCGATGGCCGAGTCCCGGGATGCGGCGGCCGGCCCGCAGTTCGTCCGCGATCACGGGGGCCGCGCTGCCCTGGTCGAGCACGTCGAGCAGCAGCCGGTGGGCGAGCCCGCTGGCCGCGCCGTGCAGGGGGCCCTCGATCACGCCGAGCCCCGCGGAGACGGCCGCGTAGGCGTGCGCGCGGGCTGATGCTGCGACCCGCACGGCGAGGGTCGATGCGGCGAGGTCGTGGTCGACGAGCAGGCCGAGGGCGGTGTCGAGGGCGCGCAGCGAGGCCTCGTCGGCGGGCCGGCCGCTGAGCCGCGTCCACAGGCGGTGGGCGAGGGGGCCGCGGTCGTCAGGGGCGTGGAGGACCGGCGGCAGGGCGGCCACCAGCGTGGGGATGAGGACGCGCGCGGTGCCGAGCACGGCCTCCTCGGAGAGGTCGAAGCGCAGCGGATCCGCGGTCGAGGCGGCGATCGCCGCGACCCGCAAACGGTCGGTGGGAGCGGCGTGTTCGGGCAGCGCGTGCACGGCACGGCGGGCCACGGCGACGGCGGCCTCGGGAGCCGTGAAGCCGGCGCCGGGCCGCATCCGCCCGGTCCACAGCCACTCGGCGACCTCTTCGTAGGAGTGCCGGGCGGCCAGTTCGGTCGCGTCGACGCCCCGGAAGTAATAGCGATCCGTGTCGATCAACGTGAGCTGCGTCCGTACGGACAGCTCGCCTCCGGAGCCCGAACTTCCGCCGCCTTCCCGCCTGTTGCGCCTGGCGAGCGCCTCCACCTCCTTGGCGTCGAAGGTGCTGCCCCGGCCGCCGGGGACGCGACGGCTGGTGAGCTGGCCGCGGCTCACGTAGGCGTACACGGTCTCGGGTTTCACGCCCAGCAGCTCGGCGGCCTCCTTGGTGCTCAGCCGCTGTCCGGCGGGGCCGGGGAGGGGTTCTTGATCGCGCATAAGAGGTCACCGTATCCACAGCTCGGTCTGTTGATCGCATAGTGATGTGCCTGCATTGATTCAATCAATATTGACAGGAAATCAGTCAATCATGGACAGTTAAATCAAGTCGAGGGAGGAATCATGTCCGTCAACAGGTCCGCAGGAACCCTGGTCGACGTACCGCGAGGACTCGCGGGCGTTGTGGTCACCAACACCGAGGTCGGGGACGTGCGGGGGCTCGAGGGCTTCTATCACTACCGCCAGTACTCGGCCGTCGAACTCGCGCAGACCCGCAGCTTCGAGGACGTCTGGCATCTGCTGTTCCAGGGCGAACTTCCGGACGCCGAACGTGGCGCGGCCTTCGCCGCCGAGACCGCCGCACTGCGGCGGCTGCCCGACCAGGTGCGGGCCGCGCTGCCCGCCATCGCCGCGGCCGGCGCGGGCTCCGGTCCACTCGCCGGGATGCGCACCGCGCTGTCGCTGCTCGGCGCGGCGAAGGGCTTCCGTCCGGTGTACGACCTCGATGCGGACCGTCGTCGTCAGGACACCGTCGTCGCGGCGGCGGCCGTACCCACACTGCTCACGGCGCTGCACCGGCTGGGGGCGGGGCTCGACCCCGTGGAGCCCCGGGAGGACCTGTCGTACGCGGCGAACTACCTCTACATGCTGACGGGTGCGGAGCCGGAGCCGGAGCTTGCCCGCGCGGTCGAGCAGTACTTGATTTCAACCATTGACCACGGATTCAATGCGTCGACCTTCACGGCCCGCGTCATCGCGTCGACCGGTGCCGACGTGGCGGCGTGTCTCGTGGGGGCGGTGGGGGCGTTGTCCGGCCCGCTGCACGGAGGTGCGCCCAGTCGTGCGCTGGACACCCTTGACGCGATCGGCACTGCCGACCGCATCGACTCCTGGATTCGCGAACGGGTGCTTGCCGGTGACCGCATCATGGGCTTTGGTCATGCGATCTACCGCACGGAGGACCCTCGTTCCCGGATGCTCCGTGAGGTTGCCCAGCGGTTCGGCGGTCCGCGCGTCGACTTCGCCGTCGAGGTGGAGCGCCACGTCGAGCGGATCCTCGCCGAACTGAAGCCGGGCCGGGAGCTCCACACCAACGTCGAGTTCTACGCGGGCGTGGTCATGGAGCTGTGCGGCCTGCCGCGCGAGATGTTCACGCCGACGTTCGCGGCTGCGCGGGTGGTGGGCTGGAGCGCCAACATCCTGGAACAGGCGGCGGACTCGAAGATCATCAGGCCGGTGGCCCGGTATGTGGGGCCTGGGGCTCCGGTGGCGGTGCCGGGGGCCGCCTGACGCGCGTGTGGCCTGGTGCCGTTCTGGCGCCAGGCCTCATCGGTGGTGATCGAGCAGGGACGGGGTGCCGGACTGCTCGCCGGGTCGGTACCCAGGTCGCTCAGCGGTTCTGTGCGGCTGGGGGGAGAGCTGCACGGGACGAGTTCGGGATGGCTCGTCTCGTGCGGGTGACGTCAGGCGTCGGGGATGTCTGCCTTGGCGCGGATCAAGGTCTCACGGCTCACGATGACGATGCGTTCGTAGTCGGCACGCGAGGCGTCGGCAGGCAGTTCTTGCTCAAGCGCCTTGGTGGCCTCGGTGCCGATGACGGCGAAGTTGCCGTCACTCAGCTCGAACACGTCCGGGCAGTTTGCTCCTGAGGCACTGCCACGGGCACTTGGAGGCACACCAATGCGGCGCACGATTTTCAAGGGTGCTGGTCCTTAACGATGGGTGGGGGCACAGTTTTGCGCAGCAGATTAGCTGGGTTGGTGGTGCGAAGTGGCCATATGGCGAAAGATCACCTGGCGTGTCGTCGCGGGCAGGTGGTTGATCGGTCGGAGTGGTCGCGCTGTCGGGGGAGTGCCCACCCACCGTCGCCGAGACCGCAGCATTACCCATGATCCTCGGCGGCGATGGCTCGATGTAGCTGGGGCTCCTGAACCTCGGTGCGTGCGGCTACTCCGAGATGTCGAACGACCCCGCCCTCCAGTCGGCCCGGGCCCCGGACCGGCGGGCGAGGCCCTGGTGATGGATGTGAGCCCTGGCTGATCGCTCAGCTGGGGCGCAGACCCACGGTTTGTGCTCGATCAGCCATGCGATCACGAGAAAGACCTCGCAGGACGCGCACACGCGCTCCGAGGAGACGTGCTGCTGGACGTGCTTCCGTACGTGGATCCACCGTCGGTCCTTCCGCCCGCGCTCGCGTTTCAAGATCGGCTTCCCTCTGGCCCGAAGGCCTGAGTGCGGGAGTGCGTCCCGCGCCACTGAGGTCACAGACGTGTCCTCACGTGAGGGACGCGGTTTTGTGCACCCTGAAGGGATGCCGGAGGGTTGAACATCAACGATGGATGGACACGGGCAACAAGGTACTGAGATCCCCGAGGCACGTGTGGCCAGCAGCGCAAAAAGCCACCCGGCCTTGTCACGGGGGCAGGTGGGTTGACCGGAGTGGGTGGTCATGCTGTAGAGGGGTGGTCATGCTGTCGGTGGCGTACCCACCACCCACCACTCGTCCGTCTCGGCCTCGTCCAGGTCCTTGATGAGGCCGTCGACCATGCGCCCGATCCTGGCCTCGTCCGACGAGTGCTTCAAAGTGGCGCGCTGCCCTTTCGAAGCCTCCCAGTACTCCCGCAGCAGGGGGCTCTGGAAGAGCTCACGCAGATGCCCGTACAACCCCTCCTGGTCCAGGATCCCTGAGCGGTAAAGGTGGTACAGGTTGACGTACCAGGCGTTGGCGTAGAAGTACTGCCGCCGCTTCGCGGCCGGGATGCTCTTGTCGTAGGTGTCGATGACCTCGGCGAGGGAAGGGTCGTCGATGGCCTTGGCCAGCAACTCCCAGTGCATGCGCTGTTGGTGCGCCAGCGCCTTGCGTCGGGACGCCATTTCCTCGAGCTCCATACGCCTCACCTGCAGGCGGGCCTCTTCGAGTCGCCGTTGACGCGAAGCCATAGTCAACGTGGCGGTGGCGAGCATCAGGCCCGCCGCCGCGACGGAGCCAAACCCCTGTACTCCAAAATTCCGTGTGGCCATGTCAACCCCCGAATCAGGCGGCCGTCCGCCGGTCGTCGGAGTGCGGGTCGACTGGAGGGGACCGGCGAGCGGAGGGCGGCGCTTGCCGCCTCCCAGAATGCCGAGCGGCTCTGATCGGCGGGGAGGCGGAGAGGAGGCGCACGGAGGGAAGCGAGGGTCGCACAGTCCAGCGCCTTCCCCAACGTCTGCCCCGCAAGAGCTGCTAACAATCGTTCACTTCGCGGGGATTCTTCCGGCTCGTATCCTGGGTCGGCATTCAATCCTCGTACGTGCGCCGGGCTGCGAGCCGGTGCGCGCTTTGGTGAGAGAAGGGTCGCACGTTGAGCCAGCCGAGCCCGCAGACGAACGCAGGCCCGCGTCCGATTCCGAACCCGTCGGCGAGTCCGGGGGCGCGGCAGATCCCGGTCGTCGTGCTCGCTGGATTCCTCGGCTCCGGCAAGACCACACTGCTCAACCACCTGCTCCACCGCAGTGGAGGCAGCCGGATCGGCGCCGTCGTCAACGACTTCGGGGCCATCGAGATCGACGCGATGGCCGTCGCCGGTGCCCTCGGCGACTCCACGGTCTCCCTCGGCAACGGGTGTCTGTGCTGTGCCGTCGACGCCAGTGAGCTGGACGAGTACCTACAGCGGCTCGCGCGGCCCACCCTCGGCATCGACGTCATCGTGATCGAGGCCAGCGGGCTCGCCGAACCCCAGGAACTCGTGCGCATGGTGCTCGCCAGCGAGCATCCGGGGATTGTCTACGGCGGGCTGGTCGAGGTCGTCGACGCCGCCGAGTTCGACGACACCCGCGCGCGGCACCCCGAGATCGACCGGCACCTCGGCCTCGCCGACCTTGTCGTCGTCAACAAGCTCGACCGGGCCGCCGACGGCGAGCGGGTCCTCGGGCTGGTCCGGTCCCTCGTCGACCGGGCCGCCGTGGTGCCCGCCCGCTACGGCCGCATCGACCCCGAGTTCCTCTTCGACTGCCGGCCCAGTGAGGAGCGCCTCGGGCAGTTGTCCTTCGACGACCTGCACGATCACACCGCGGGGGACGACCGCGACCAGCACCTGCACAGCGGCTACGACAGTGTGGCCTTCGTCTCCGAAGTACCGCTCGACCCGCGTCGGTTGATGCGGTTCCTCGACAGCAGGCCCGAGGGGCTGTACCGGATCAAGGGGTACGTCGACTTCGGGCCCGACGACCCCGCGAACCGTTACGGCGTGCATGCCGTCGGGCGGTTCCTGCGCTTCTACCCGGAGCCCTGGGCACCCGCAGACGCCCGCCTCACCCAGCTGGTGCTCATCGGCTCCGGCATCGACGCACCCGCCCTCGGCAAGGAGCTGGAGGCGTGCAAGAGCGACGCCCCACACGCCGACGAGCACGGCATGTGGGGCGTTCTGCGCTACGTACAGGAACCGGAGGACGAGACCCTCCAGGAGGACACGTCCTTCCAGCAGGTCGAGGCTTAGACCGGCCCCGCCACCACCGACACCGTCTTCGGCAGCGACACGCCCGAACCGTCGCGGCGCGGGTCCATCTCCGGGAGGTCGGCCGGGGTGCCGTTCTTCTGTGCCGCCTTCGCCGGGACGGGGCCCGCCCAGGCCAGGGACAGGCAGTCCTCGCCCTTCAGGAATCGCTGGCAGCGGACACCGCCGGTGGCGCGGCCCTTGCGCGGGTACTGGTCGAACGGAGTGAGCTTGGCCGTCGTCTGGACGGAGTCGTCCAGCGTGCCGCGTGAGCCCGCGACAGTGAACACCACCGCGTCGGCGGCGGGGTCGACGGCCGTGAAGGAGATCACCTTCGCGCCCTCGGTGAGTTTGACGCCCGTCATGCCGCCGGCCGGGCGGCCCTGGGGGCGGACCTGGGAGGCCTGGTAGCGCAGCAGCTGCGCGTCGTCCGTGATGAAGACCAGGTCCTCCTCGCCGGTGCGCAACTCCACCGCGCCGACGATCCGGTCGCCCTCCCTGAGGGTGATGACCTCCAGCTCGCCCTTGTTGGTCGGATAGTCCGGGACGACGCGCTTGACGACGCCCTGGGCGGTGCCGATCGCCAGGCCGGGGGAGGACTCGTCGAGCGTGGTCAGGCAGACCACCGTCTCGTCGCCCTCCAGGGGGACGAACTCCGCGACCGGGGCGCCGCCCGAGAGGTTCGGTGCGGACGCGGTGTCCGGGAGCTGGGGCAGGTCGACGACGTTCACCCGGAGCAGGCGTCCGGCGGACGTGACCACGCCCACCTCGCCGCGCGCGGTGGCCGGCACCGCCGAGACGATCACGTCGTGCTTGGTGCGTCGGGCGTCGGCGTCCTCCGGGAACGGCTCGCCGTTCGCCGTGCGGGCCAGCAGGGCCGTGGAGGACAGGAGCACGCGGCAGGGGTCGTCGGCCACCTGGAGCGGCACGGCGACCGTCGGGGCACCCGCCGACTCCAGGAGGACCGTACGCCGCTCGGTGCCGAACTTCTTCGCCACCGCGGCCAGTTCGGCGGAGACCAGCTTGCGCAGCTCGGAGTCCGAGTCGAGGATCCGGGTCAGCTCCGCGATCTCCGCGTTCAGCCGCTCCTTCTCCGACTCCAGCTCGATGCGGTCGAACCTGGTGAGGCGGCGCAGCGGCGTGTCCAGGATGTACTGCGTCTGGATCTCGCTCAGTGAGAAGCGCTCCATCAGGCGCTGCTTGGCCTGCGCGGAGTTGTCGCTCGAGCGGATGAGGCGGATGACCTCGTCGATGTCGATCAGCGCGGTGAGCAGGCCCTCCACCAGGTGCAGACGGTCGCGCTTCTTGGTGCGGCGGAACTCGCTGCGGCGGCGCACGACCTCGAAGCGGTGGTCGAGGTAGACCTCCAGGAGCTCCTTGAGGCCGAGGGTGAGGGGCTGGCCGTCCACCAGCGCCACATTGTTGACGCCGAAGGACTCCTCCATGGGCGTCAGCTTGTAGAGCTGCTCCAGGACCGCCTCCGGCACGAAGCCGTTCTTGATCTCGATGACCAGGCGCAGGCCGTGCGCGCGGTCGGTCAGGTCCTTGACGTCCGCGATGCCCTGGAGCTTCTTCGAACCGACCAGGTCCTTGATCTTGGCGATGACCTTTTCGGGACCGACCGTGAAGGGCAGTTCGGTGACGATCAGGCCCTTGCGGCGGGCCGTCACGTTGTCCACGGCCACCGTGGCGCGGATCTTGAAGGTGCCGCGGCCCGTCTCGTACGCGTCCCGGATGCCGGAGAGGCCGACGATCCTTCCGCCGGTGGGCAGGTCGGGGCCCGGGACGTGGCGCATCAGGGCTTCGAGGTCCGCGTTCGGGTAGCGGATCAGGTGGCGGGCGGCCGCGATGACCTCGGCCAGGTTGTGCGGCGGCATGTTCGTGGCCATGCCGACCGCGATGCCGGAGGCGCCGTTCACCAGAAGGTTGGGGAAGGCGGCCGGCAGGGCCACCGGCTCCCGCTCCTGGCCGTCGTAGTTGGGGTTGAAGTCGACCGTGTCCTCGTCGATCGACTCGGTCATCAGGCTCGTCGCCTCGGCCTGGCGGCACTCGGTGTACCGCATGGCGGCCGGCGGGTCGTCATTGCCCAGCGAGCCGAAGTTGCCGTGGCCGTCCACCAGCGGGACGCGCATCGAGAAGGGCTGGGCCATGCGCACCAGGGCGTCGTAGATCGACGCGTCACCGTGCGGGTGCAGCTTGCCCATGACCTCGCCGACGACACGGGCGCACTTCACATAGCCGCGCTCCGGGCGCAGGCCCATCTCGTTCATCTGGTAGACGATGCGGCGGTGCACCGGCTTGAGGCCGTCACGGGCGTCCGGCAGGGCGCGGGAGTAGATGACCGAGTACGCGTACTCGAGGAAGGAGCCCTGCATCTCGTCGACGACGTCGATGTCGAGGATCTTCTCCTCGTACGAGTCGTCGGGCGGCGGGGTCTTCGTGCTGCGGCGGGCCATCGCTGCCGGCTCCTCCTGTTTCTGGTAGTTCGCCTGGGGGCGCTGAGGTCGGTGTCCAAGGCCCGACCGTGCTCAGCCCTGCGGGCCTGTGCGCGCTCGACCTCTCGGCATCGACGCGTCCCTTCGGCTCACTCTTGCTGAAGCGTGAACGGGATCTGACGCGACCATTGTGGACCGCGGCACTGACAGTGCGGGCCGGGGCCCACTGCCGGCCGCCCGGCCCGTTGAAGGGCGGGCGCCTGACCGCGATTGCCCGCAGGCTACGCGATCTCGCTGACGGCGTACGTCGTCCGGGAACTTCGCCGACCGTCCGCACGCTTGCATACAGTGGCAGGACCGGCAGGAAAAGCGCGGTTTCAGCGACCGCGACCGCGATCGAAGGGACGTACATGCCCATGGGTCACACGGCCACAGCACAGGCAGGCTCCGGCGGCCTGACAGCGACCGAGCACCGCCTGGCCAACGGGCTGCGCGTGGTGCTCTCGGAGGACCACCTGACCCCGGTCGCGGCGGTGTGCCTCTGGTACGACGTCGGCTCGCGCCACGAAGTCAAGGGTCGTACCGGCCTTGCTCACCTTTTCGAGCACCTCATGTTCCAGGGCTCCGGCCAGGTCAAGGGCAACGGCCACTTCGAGCTGGTCCAGGGCGCAGGCGGCTCGCTCAACGGCACCACCAGCTTCGAGCGCACCAACTACTTCGAGACCATGCCCGCCCACCAGCTGGAGCTCGCCCTCTGGCTGGAGGCCGACCGCATGGGCTCGCTGCTGGCCGCCCTCGACGACGAGTCGATGGAGAACCAGCGGGACGTCGTCAAGAACGAGCGCCGGCAGCGCTACGACAACGTCCCCTACGGCACGGCGTTCGAGAAGCTGACTGCCCTCGCCTACCCGGAGGGCCACCCCTACCACCACACCCCGATCGGCTCGATGGCCGACCTGGACGCGGCCACCCTGGAGGACGCGCGCGCGTTCTTCCGCACGTACTACGCGCCGGGCAACGCCGTCCTGTCGGTCGTCGGCGACATCGATCCGGAGCAGACGCTCGCCTGGATCGAGAAGTACTTCGGGTCCATCGCACCGCACGACGGCAAGCCCGTACCCCGCGACGGCTCGCTGCCCGACGTCATGGGGGAGCAGCTGCGTGAGGTCGTGGAGGAAGAGGTCCCCGCGCGCGCGTTGATGGCCGCCTACCGGCTCCCGGAGGACGGCACGCGCGCGTGCGACGCGGCCGACCTGGCGCTCACCGTCCTCGGCGGCGGCGAGTCGTCGCGCATCTACAACCGGCTCGTACGACGCGACCGTACGGCGGTGGCGGCCGGCTTCGGCCTGCTGCGGCTGGCCGGGGCGCCCTCCCTGGGCTGGCTGGACGTGAAGACCTCAGGTGATGTGGAGGTGCCGGTGATCGAGGCCGCCATCGACGAGGAGCTCACCCGGTTCGCCGAGGAGGGCCCCACGGCCGAGGAGATGGAGCGGGCCCAGGCCCAGCTGGAACGCGAGTGGCTGGACCGGCTCGGCACGGTCGCGGGCCGCGCCGACGAACTGTGCCGCTACGCCGTCCTGTTCGGCGACCCACAGCTCGCCCTGACCGCCGTACAGCGCGTGCTGGACGTGACGGCCGAAGAGGTCCAGGAGGTCGCCAAGGCCCGCCTGCGCCCCGACAACCGCGCTGTGCTCGTCTACGAGCCGATCGCCCCCGAAACCCCCGCCGACCAGGACGAGAACGAGGAGGCGGCCCGGTGACCGAGCTCGCCACGATGGAATTCCACCCCCAGCCCCAGGCCGGCGACGCCAAGCCCTGGGCTTTCCCGGCGCCGCAGCGCGGGACCCTCGACAACGGCCTGACGGTGCTGCGCTGCCACCGCCCCGGCCAGCAGGTCGTCGCCGCCGAGGTGATCCTGGACGCGCCCCTGGACGCCGAACCGGCCGGTCTGGACGGCGTCGCCACGATCATGGCGCGGGCCTTCTCCGAGGGCACCGACAAGCACTCCGCCGAGGATTTCGCCGCCGAGCTGGAGCGCTGCGGCGCCACCCTCGACTCGCACGCCGACCACCCCGGCGTACGGCTCTCCCTCGAAGTCCCGGTCTCGCGTCTCGCGAAGGCGCTGGGCCTGCTCTCCGACGCCCTCAGGGCGCCCGCGTTCGCGGACAGCGAGGTCGAGCGGCTGGTGCGCAACCGCCTCGACGAGATCCCGCACGAGCTGGCCAACCCGTCCCGGCGGGCCGCCAAGGAGCTCTCCAAGGAGCTCTTCCCGGCGACCTCGCGCATGTCGCGCCCGCGCCAGGGCACCGAGGAGACCGTCGAGAACATCGACTCCGCGGTCGTACGCGGCTTCTACGAGAAGCACGTCCGCCCCGCCACCGCCACCGTCGTGGTCGTCGGCGACCTCACCGGGATCGACCTCGACGCGCTGCTCGGGGACACCCTCGGCTCCTGGACCGGCTCCTCGGCCGAGCCCCGCCCCGTGCCGCCGGTGACCGCCGACGACGCCGGGCGGGTCGTCATCGTGGACCGCCCCGGCGCCGTCCAGACGCAGCTGCTCATCGGCCGTATCGGTCCCGACCGGCACGACCGCGTGTGGCCCGCGCAGGTGCTCGGCACGTACTGCCTGGGCGGCACCCTCACCTCCCGCCTGGACCGCGTCCTGCGCGAGGAGAAGGGCTACACCTACGGTGTGCGGGCGTTCGGGCAGGTCATGCGCTCCAGCGCCCCCTCTTCCCCCGGCGGGGCCACGGGTGCCGCGATGCTCGCCATCAGCGGCTCCGTCGACACCCCGAACACCGGCCCCGCCCTCGAAGACCTGTGGACGGTGCTGCGCACCCTCGCCGCCGAGGGGCTCACCGACGCCGAGCGCGACGTCGCCGTGCAGAACCTCGTCGGGGTGGCCCCGCTGAAGTACGAGACGGCGGCGGCGGTGGCGGGCACGCTGGCCGACCAGGTCGAACAGCACCTGCCGGACGACTTCCAGGCGACGCTGTACCAGCAGCTCGCCGCGACCGGCACCGTCGAGGCCACCGCGGCGGCCGTGAGCGCCTTCCCGGTCGACCGGCTGGTGACCGTCCTCGTCGGGGACGCGGCGCAGATCAAGGAGCCCGTGGAGGCCCTCGGCGTCGGCGAAGTCACCGTCGTTCCGGCGGAGTAGTCGCAAGCGCGCGGCAAAGTGGGCGCACGCGCGCGTCCAAGGGGCCCTGGTGACTCAAGAGTCGCCAGGGCCCTTGTATGTCCGAATTGAGGGAGAGGTTGCCTGTCTGCCCTGTGGCATGCGCTACAAAAGCCGTGATCCGTTTGGGGATTGAAAGTTGCCGCGCTTAGCGTCATGCGGGCTGTTCGTCAGGCAGTGCGCCGCAGCCGCGGCACCGGACAGTCATCGCCGAGTCCCCACATGGCGCGAGCCTGGGGAGCCGGGGACCCAAACCATAAGTCCCTGGGGTGAATCGGACGCCCGCGCGCACCGCGAGGGGGTCCGTAGGAGACCTTCCTGCTCCGAACCCGTCAGCTAACCCGGTAGGCGAGAAGGAAGGAAAGGACCAGCCACCACATGGCGTTCACCTGCGCCACCGGGAAGCACCGGCGTCCCAGCCGGATGAAGCGCACCACCGCCCGGGCCGCCGGCATCGCGGCGCTCACCACCACCGGCGTCATCGGCACCCTGGCCGCCCCGGCGCTCGCCGCCGAACCGGCCGTCGAGCAGACCGGTCTCACCCCCGTCATCACCATGGGCGACTCGGTCGCCGACCAGATCGACGCCCAGGCGGCCGCCCAGAAGCAGGCCGCCGATGAGGCGGAGGCGCAGCGGAAGGCCGAGGAGGCCGCGCGCAAGCAGGCCGTCGCCGAGGCCAAGCAGGCCCGCGAGGCCAAGGAGCGCGCCGCCCGCGAGGCCGAGCGCAAGCGCCTCAACTCCTACGTCGCCCCGATCTCCGGTTCGTACATCTCGACCGGCTACAAGGCCGGCGGCGGCGTCTGGTCCTCCGGCAGCCACACCGGCGTCGACTTCCATGCCGCGAGCGGCACCTCCGTCCACGCGGTCGGCTCCGGCACGGTCGTCGAGGCGGGTTGGGGCGGGTCGTACGGCAACAACGTCGTGATCAAGATGAACGACGGCACCTACACCCAGTACGGTCACCTGTCGTCCCTCGCGGTCTCCGTCGGTCAGACGGTCACCCCGGGCCAGCAGATAGGCCTCTCCGGTGCCACCGGCAACGTCACCGGCCCGCACCTGCACTTCGAGGCCCGCACGACCCCGGAGTACGGCTCGGACATGGACCCCGTCGCCTACCTCCGCTCGCACGGCGTGAACGTCTGACGCTCGCACGGCGTGAACGTCTGACGCCCGCACGGCGTGAACGTCTGACGCCCGCACGGCGTGATCGTCCGACGCCCGCGCCCGTGATCGTCTGACGACCATTGGTCCGCATCCCGAAGCCCCGGCTCCCGAGCCGGGGCTTTCGGTGTTTCGGACGGCCGTCTGTCCAAAAAATATCCATGGATTCCGGCCCGCCATCGGAAATTCCCGCTGATTGCAATAGAGTCGCTGAACACACGTCAATCGTCGACGTTTCACGGGGATTAAAGCGGAGGTCGGTCATGCGTATTCCGGCGCACTCGGTATGCACGGCGATCCGTGACGACATCGTCGCGGGTGTCTACGAGCGCGGCAGCCGGCTCACCGAGGAACTGCTCGCGCGGCGCTACGGCGTCTCGCGCGTCCCCGTCCGGGAGGCCCTGCGCACGCTGGAGGCGGAGGGCTTCGTGGTGACCCGGCGGCACGCGGGCGCGTGCGTCGCGGAACCCACCGAGCAGGAGGGTGCCGACCTGCTGGAGATGCGCATGCTCCTGGAGCCGCTCGGCGCCTCGCGGGCCGCCCAGCGGCGCACCGAGGCCCATCTCAAGGTGCTGCGCGGCCTCGTGCGACTGGGGCAGGAGCGGGCCAGGCGGGGCAACAGTGAGGACCTGCGCTCCCTGGGGAGCTGGTTCCACGAGACGCTCGCACAGGCCTCCGGCAGTGCCGCGATGACCTCGATGCTGACCCAGCTGCGTCACAAGATCGCCTGGATGTACGCGGTGGAGGCGCCGGCCAACCCCGTCGAGTCGTGGGCGGAGCACGGCGCGATCGTGGACGCGGTGGCGCGCGGCGACAGCGAACGCGCGCGGGCACTCACGGCGCTGCACACGGAGCGCGCGACGACCGCGCACCGACTGCGCTTCCCCGGCGGGGAGCGGCCGGACCGTGTGAGGAACTCGCAACATCCCGTAAACATGACGGGCCTGCGGCATTAACACGAGCGCCGTATACAAAGAGGGGATAATTCGCGGGGGATTATTTCTGCTGCCCGCGAGCGGGAAATGCAAAGGGCTCGCCCGATAATTCGGACGAGCCCTTCGTTGCAACCTTTAATTGGATGGTCAGACGGTCTCGGGAAGCTCCTCGAGACCCTCGGAGACCAGCTTCGCCAGACGGTCGAGAGCCACATCCGCGCCCTCGGCGTCGGAGGCGAGGACGATCTCCTCGCCGCCCTGGGCGCCCAGACCGAGGACGGCCAGCATGGAGGCCGCGTTGACGGGGTTGCCGTCGGCCTTGGAGATCGTCACCGGGATACCTGCGGCCGTGGCGGCCCGGACGAAGATGGAAGCGGGGCGGGCGTGGAGACCCTCGGCCCAGCCGACGTTGACGCGGCGCTCAGCCATGTGATGCTGCCCTTCGGTGTATCAAGGTTGTCTAGACCAGTTTCCCATATCGTGAAGCATGCCCGGAGCGGTCCTTCGTCCCGCCCCGGTGTGTCGTCGGACCGCGGCCTCGGTCCGGCTGACGTCCTCCACAGACTGCCTCGCGCCGTTGTCGTACGCGAGCCGTACTCTGGGGCCCATGCAGACCTCGTCGGACCGGCACGAGTACCCCGCCCACTGGGAAGCCGACGTGGTGCTGCGCGACGGTGGGACCGCGCGCATCCGGCCCATCACCGTCGATGACGCCGATCGCCTCGTCAGCTTCTACGAGCAGGTGTCGGACGAGTCGAAGTACTACCGCTTCTTCGCGCCCTACCCTCGTCTGTCCGCCAAGGACGTCCACCGCTTCACGCACCACGACTTTGTGGACCGGGTGGGACTCGCGGCCACCATCGGCGGCGAGTTCATCGCCACCGTACGCTACGACCGCATCGGCGCCGACGGCATGCCCGCCGCGGCCCCGGCCGACGAGGCAGAGGTCGCCTTCCTCGTCCAGGACGCCCACCAGGGACGCGGGGTCGCCTCCGCGCTGCTCGAGCACATCGGGGCCGTCGCGCGTGAGCGGGGCATCCGCCGTTTCGCCGCCGAGGTGCTGCCCGCCAACACCAAGATGATCAAGGTGTTCCGGGACGCGGGGTACACGCAGAAGCGCAGCTTCGAGGACGGCGTCGTCCGCCTGGAGTTCGACCTGGAGCCGACGGACCGCTCGCTCGCCGTGCAGTACGCGCGCGAACAGCGCGCCGAGGCGCGGTCCGTGCAACGGCTGCTCATGCCCGGGTCCGTCGCCGTCGTCGGGGTCGGCCGCACGCCCGGCGGAGTGGGCCGCAGCGTCCTCGACAACATCAGGGACGCCGGGTTCACCGGCCGGCTGCACGCCGTGAACAAGGCACTCCCCGAGGGGCAGAAGGAACTCGCCGGGGTGCCCGCCCACCGGTCGGTCCGGGAGGTCGACGGGCCCGTCGACCTCGCGGTCGTCGCCGTTCCCGCGGAGCACGTTCCCGAAGTGGTCGAGGAATGCGGCACGCACGGCGTGCAGGGGCTGGTCGTGCTCTCCGCCGGGTACGCCGAGAGCGGGCCCGAGGGGCGCGAGCGGCAGCGTGAACTCGTCCGGCACGCGCGGGCGTACGGCATGCGGATCATCGGGCCGAACGCGTTCGGCATCATCAACACGTCCGCGGACGTACGGCTGAACGCCTCGCTGGCTCCCGAGATGCCCCGGCCGGGCCGGATCGGGCTGTTCTCCCAGTCCGGCGCGATCGGCATCGCGCTGCTGTCCCGACTGCACCGGCGCGGGGGCGGGGTCACCGGGGTCACCGGCGTGTCGACGTTCGTGTCGTCCGGCAACCGGGCGGACGTCTCCGGCAACGACGTCCTGCAGTACTGGTACGACGACCCCGACACCGACGTGGCGCTGATGTACCTGGAGTCGATCGGCAACCCGCGCAAGTTCACGCGGCTCGCACGGCGTACGGCGGCCGCGAAACCGCTGGTCGTGGTGCAGGGGGCACGGCACGGGGGAGCGGCTCCGCAGGGGCATGCCGTACGGGCGACGCGGTTGCCGCACGCCACCGTGTCCGCGCTGCTGCGGCAGGCCGGGGTGATCCGGGTCGACACGATCACCGAGCTGGTCGACGTCGGGCTGCTGCTCGCGCGCCAGCCGCTGCCGGAGGGGGCGCGGGTGGCGATCCTCGGGAACTCCGAGTCGCTGGGGCTGCTCACGTACGACGCGTGCCTCTCCGAGGGGCTCAGGCCGTTGCCGCCGCTGGACCTGACGACAGGGGCGTCGCCGGAGGACTTCCACGGGGCGCTGTCCCGGGCGTTGGCGGACGACGCGTGCGACGCCGTCGTGGTCACCGCGATACCGGCGGTGGGGGAGGGGTATCCCGGCGACGCGGCGCTGGCGGAGGCGCTGAGATCGGCGGCGGAGCGGGTGCCCGGGAAGCCGGTCATGGTGGTGCACGTGGAGCTCGGAGGGCTGGCGGAGGCGTTGTCGGCCGCGGCGAGCACCGCACCCCGGGCGAGCTCGCCGGCGCCCGCCACGGTCGGCCGTGACCACCCGTTCCGCTCGCTGGACCGACTGGCCGCGAAGGCGGTGGACGACGCGCCGGCCCCCGAGAGCGGCTCCCGCCTGATCCCCGCGTACCCCGCCGCCGAACGAGCGGTCCGTGCCCTCGGCGAAGCCGTCAAGTATGCCCAGTGGCGGCGGGACGCCGCCGAGCCCGGCAAGGTGCCCGAGTATGAGGACATCGACGAGAAGGGGGCCGCCGAGTTGATCGGAGGGCTCCTCGCGCGTGGGCAGGGGCTCACCCTCGGTACCGAGGCGACCTGCGAGCTGCTCGGGAAGTACGGCATGCACGTCCACCCTGCGCTGCCCGCACGCACCCCCGAGGACGCCGTCGCCGCCGCCCGCACCCTCGGCTACCCGGTCGCCCTCAAGGCCACCGCCCCGCACCTGCGACACCGCGCCGACCTGGGCGGCGTACGCCTGGATCTCGCGGACGAGGAGCAACTGCGGCGCGCCTACACCGAGTTGATCGAGTTGTTCGGAACACCGGAGGAGCTGCGGCCGGTGGTGCAGGGGATGGCGCCCCGCGGAGTCGACACCGTTGTCAGGGCCGTCATCGACCCGGCGGCGGGCGCCGTACTGTCCTTCGGGCTCGCCGGGGCCGCCTCGCAACTGCTCGGGGACATGGCGCACCGGCTGGTTCCGGTCACCGACCGGGAGGCGACCTCGCTGGTCCGGTCGATCCGGACGGCGCCGCTCCTGTTCGGCTGGCGCGGATCCACCCCGGTCGACACCCCGGCCCTGGAGGAACTGCTGCTGCGCGTGTCGCGGCTGGTCGACGACCATCCCGAGGTCGTCGCGGTCACCCTGGAGCCGGTCGTCGTCGCCACTCGCGGGCTGAGTGTCCTCGGTGCCTCGGTGCGGCTGGCGCCGCCGCCGGCCCGCGACGACCTCGGCCCGAGGACGCTTCCCGCGTACTGAGGGCGTACCGGACCGACCCGAGACCGCCGCGAGCGTGCCTCGCAGTCAGTGGCTCCCCGTAGGATGGACGTCATGGCCAAGACCAGTACGACGACCCAGGGGCTGCGAGCGGCGATCGAACGCAGCGGCTACTACCCGGCCCTCGTGGCCGAGGCGGTGGAGGCCGCCGTGGGCGGCGACACCATCCGGTCGTACCTGGTCCACCAGGAGACGACGTTCGACCAGAACGAGGTGCGGCGGCATGTGACCGTTCTCGTCCTCACCGAGACCCGCTTCATCGTCAGCCACACCGACGAGCAGGCCGCGGACACCACCTCCCCGACGCCCTACGCCACCACCTCCACCGAATCCGTGAAGCTCGGCCGGATCTCGTCGGTCGTGATCAGCCGCGTCGTCGCCAACCCGGAGCAGTACGTGCCGGGCACGCCGCCGCGGGAGGTCGTGCTGACCATCGGCTGGGGCGCCGTCTCCCGCATCGACCTGGAGCCCGCCGCCTGCGGCGACCCCAACTGCGAGGCCGACCACGGCTACACCGGCAGTTCGACGGCCGACGACCTGAGCCTGCGTGTGAGCGAGGCCGGGGACGGCCCGGAGACGGTGCGCCAGGCGCTCGTCTTCGCGCAGGCCATCTCCGAGGCGACCGCGGACGTCACCCGCTGATGGCACAGCCCGTCTCGGACTGGGACCACCACCCACAGCCGCTCGCCCCCGACTCGGCGCCCGCCCCCGAGTACGGCACCGGCTCACTCGCCGATCTGCTGCCCACGCTGGCCGCGGGCATGGCCGTACCGGGCCTCACCGCGGCCATCCCGGAGCTCACGCCCGCCGACCGGAACTGCGTGTTCCTGATCGACGGACTCGGCTGGGAACAGCTCAGGGCACACCCGGACGAGGCGCCCTTCATGACCGGGCTCCTCGCCACCTCCCGCGGTGGCACCGGCCGGCCCCTCACCACCGGCTTCCCGGCCACCACGGCCACCTCCCTCGCCTCCGTCGGCACCGGCCGCCCGCCCGGCGCCCACGGCCTGCCCGGCTACACCGTGCGCAATCCGGACACCGGCGAGCTGATGAACCAGCTGCGCTGGCAGCCCTGGACCTCGCCGAAGGTCTGGCAGCCGTACCCCACGGTCTTCCAGCTGGCCCACGAGGCGGGGGTGCACGCCGCCCAGGTGTCGTCCCCGACCTTCGAGAACACCCCGCTGACCAAGGTCGCCCTCAGCGGAGGCACGTTCCTCGGGCGGCTGTCCGGCGAGGACCGGATGGATCTCGCGGCCGAGCAGCTGGCGGCCGCCGACCGCTCCCTGGTCTACACGTACTACGCCGAACTCGACGGCGCCGGCCACCGCTTCGGCATCGACTCGGACAACTGGCGCGGCCAGCTCATGTACGTCGACCGGCTGGTCCAGCGGCTCGCCGAGCAGCTGCCCCCGCGCACCGCGCTCTACGTCACCGCCGACCACGGCATGATCGACGTCCCCTTCGACGAGCAGCACCGCATCGACTTCGACGAGGACTGGGAGCTGCGCGCCGGGGTCGCCCTGTTGGGCGGCGAGGGCCGCGCCCGCCACGTGTACGCGGTGCCCGGCGCCCAGAACGACGTCCTGACCTGCTGGCGCGAGGTCCTCGGCGAGCAGTTCTGGGTGGCCTCGCGGGACGAGGCGATCGCGGCGGGCTGGTTCGGCCGGCCCGACCAGGTCGAGCAGCGGGTGTACGGCCGGCTCGGCGACGTGGTCGCCGCTGCCCGCGACGACGTGCTCATCGTCGCCTCGCAGCGTGAGCCCAAGGAGTCGGCGATGGTCGGCAACCACGGTTCGATGACCCCTGCCGAGCAGCTGGTCCCGTTGCTCGAAGTACGCTCCTGACGCTTTACTCCCCCTGTGTCCCCTGTGTCCCCTGTGTCCCCTGTGCTGAAAGGTGCTCG
Source organism: Streptomyces sp. NPDC058678 (assembly GCF_042714835.1). NCBI lineage: Bacteria > Bacillati > Actinomycetota > Actinomycetes > Kitasatosporales > Streptomycetaceae > Streptomyces > Streptomyces sp. NPDC058678. The sequence goes on from NZ_JBHXSG010000018.1 coordinate 126,871, forward strand.
ACTCGCCATGCCCGAGCTGGTGTTCTTCTCCGGAACGATGGACTGCGGGAAGTCCACGCTGGCTCTCCAGATCGAGCACAACCGCTCGGCCCGTGGCCTCCAGGGCGTGATCTTCACCCGCGACGACCGCGCCGGCGAGGGGAAGCTCTCCTCGCGGCTCGGCCTGGTGACGGAGGCGGTCGAGGCCGGACCGGACATGGACCTGCTGGGCTACGTCGTGGCCGAGATCGAGCGGGGCTGCAAGGTCGACTACCTGATCGTGGACGAGGCGCAGTTCCTCTCTTCCGAGCAGATCGACCAACTGGCGGAAGTGGTGGACGACCTGGGGCTGGACGTCTACGCCTTCGGCATCACCACCGACTTCCGCACCAAGTTGTTCCCCGGCTCCCAGCGCCTGATCGAGTTGGCGGACCGGATAGAGGCGCTCCAGGTGGAGGCCATGTGCTGGTGCGGGGCGCGTGCCACGCACAACGCCCGCACCCTGGGCGGCGAGATGGTGGTGGAGGGCGAGCAGGTCGTCGTGGGCGATGTGAACCGCCCGGCGGCGGAGGTCGGTTACGAGGTGCTGTGCCGACGCCACCACCGCCGCCGGATGACCAGCTCCTCGGTGGCCTTCGCCCACTAGGCCCGCACGGCACCCCGACCGCCGCCAACAGCTCGCCGTAGCCTTCCTGTTCGGCGATCCGTCCGACAGGGACGGCCGGCACTCCCGGCCTCAGCGCACCCCCCGCCTCAGCGCACCCCGTGGATCAGCGAGAACCGCGCACCCTCGGGATCCGCCACCGTGGCCGCCCTCCCGTGTGCGCTGTCGTGCGGCGGCTCGAGGACGTGGCCGCCCAGGTCCGTCACGAGGTCGGCCGCGTCGTCCGTGTCGGCCACTTCGAAGTACGTCGTCCAGTGCGGGCCACGGTCGCGGGGCAGGGCGCTGCCCACGCCGCGGATGCCGGCGACGGAGCGGCCCGCGATGTGCAGGGTGACGTAGTCCGAGTCGGCGGACACGACCGGCTCTTCCTCGTAACCGAACACCGTCTCGTAGAACTTGGCGACGCTCGTGGACTCGAAGGTCAGGAGTTCGTGCCAGGCCGGGGTGCCCGGTACCCCGGCGATGGACGTGCCGAGGTGGGCCGACGCCTGCCACACGCCGAAGACCGCGCCCGCCGGGTCGGAACCGATCACCAGCCGCCCGGCGTCACCCGCGTCCAGCGGCCCCACGCCGACCGTGCCGCCGCACAGGCGTACCGTTTCAGCCGTCAGATCCACGTCGTCGGAGGCGAGGTAGGGCGTCCAGGCGATCGGAAGGTGGCGGTCGGGGGGCAGTTGGCCGATGCCGGCCACCTCGTGTCCGTCGAGCAGTGCCCGGACGTAGGGACCGAGCTGCTGCGGACCCGGCTGGAACTCCCAGCCGAACAGGGAGCCGTAGAACTCCTGGGTCGCCGCCATTCCGTGCACCATCAGGCTCACCCAGCAGGGCGCGCCGGGCGCGTGTCGGGCGGGTGTCTCGCCGTTCGGGCCGGACGACCCCCTTGCCTCGGTCATCGTCACTCTCTCCTCGGCCCCTCGCGGTGCCGTGTCGCTTCCGCTCTGACGGACCCCGTGCCGATGCTCGCACCCGTCGTGGTGCCCCGCCCCCGGGCGCGCCGCCGTCCGCCGGCCCGTGACCGGAGAACGCCCGCCGCGCGGTCCCGTGGCCGTTCCGCGCGATGACCGACGGGTGGCGATCGGCTGTACAGCATGTGCCCGATCCCGTACGCCTCGTGACCGGGTCTGTCCGGCCGAGCAGAGTAGCCGGACACGAACGATGCGGCCACCCCGTGCGCGAGGATGGTGGCCATGAACGCCATCATCTCCGCATCCGAACTCGCGAGCGACCTGGCGGCAGTCAAGCCGCCGGTCGTGCTCGACGTCCGCTGGCAGCTGAGTCTGGCCAAGGCGGCCGGAGAGCCCTCCTTCGACGGCCGAGCCGAGTACGCGGCCGGACACATCCCCGGCGCCGTCTACGTCGACCTGGACCGGGAGCTCGCCGCCAGGCCCGGCACCGCAGGCCGGCACCCGCTGCCCGACCTCGCGGAGTTCGGCGCCGCCATGCGCCGTGCGGGCGTCTCGTCCCGGACGCCGGTGGTCGTCTACGACGGCGGACAAGGCTGGGCGGCGGCCCGAGCCTGGTGGCTCCTGCGCTGGACGGGTCACCCGAACGTGCGCGTCCTCGACGGCGGGTTGCCGGCCTGGGAGGGTGAGCTGTCGGTGGAGACGCCCGAGCCGGCCGCGGGGGACTTCCGGCCGGAGCCGGGCGCGCGGGGCCTGCTCGACGCGGACGGTGCGGCGGCGCTGGCGCGTTCCGGCGTACTGCTGGACGCACGGGCGGGCGAGCGCTACCGGGGTGACGTGGAGCCGATCGACCGAGTCGGCGGGCACATTCCGGGCGCCGTCTCGGCGCCCACCACGGACAACGTGGCCACGGACGGACGCTTCCTGCCCGCCGAGGAGTTGACCGAGCGCTTCAAGGCGCTGGGCGCCACCGACGGTTCGGAGGTCGGCGTCTACTGCGGTTCCGGAGTCTCCGGCGCGCACCAGGTACTGGCGCTGGCCGTGGCGGGCATCCCGGCCGCGCTCTACGTCGGCTCCTGGTCGGAGTGGTCGTCGGACCCGTCGCGTCCCGTCGCCGTGGGGCCCGACCCGCAGTAGGCGCACGACGGGAGGGGCCCGCACCGACCGGCGCGCGCCCCTCCCGATGTCGTACCGCATGTCGTACGGCCGACTACTCCTGCTTCTTCCGTCGCGTCCCGAACACGATCTCGTCCCAGCTCGGGACCGCCGCCCGGCGCCCCGGGCGGACGCCGTCCGCCTCTGCCTGGCGATCGGTGGAGCCGATGAGACGGTCGCGGTGGCTGCCGACGGAACGGGGCATGAGGACGTCCGCGTAGGCGGACCCGGCCGAGGCCGCTGGGGCCGGGGGCTCCTCACTCTCGGGCTCCGGGGCGGGTTCCTCCGCCTCGGGGTCCTCCGACGGGCGTTCCGGGACCACCAGGTCGCCCCGGAAGCTCGGCACCGCCTCCAACAGGCTGGTCAGCGAGTCCCGTTCGCCGGCGCTCGCGGTCGCGGTCTCCTCGGGGGCCTCGGGCGGCGGCGCGGGCAGGCTGGGCCGTTCCCGGTCGAGGGCACGGTCCAGCGGCCGGTCGCGCGGCAGCCGTGCGATGCGCGGTACGAAGGGAAAGCTGGGCTCCGGCGAGGCCGCGAGGTCGTCGGACTCGCCGATCAGCGAGCGCGCCTCCTCGTCGACGGCCTGGACGAGCCGCCGGGGCGGGTCGTACGTCCAGCTCGCCGAGTGCGGTTCGCCCGCGACCAGGTAGACCAGCAGGACTTCCCAGGTGCCGTCGTCACGGCGCCACGAGTCCCACTGGACGCTGTCCTTCTCGGCCCCGCGCAGGGTCAGCCGCTCCTGGACGGCCTCGCCCAGCTGCGGCCCCGCGTTCTCGCCGGGGCGGCGCACCGGAGTCTTCCGGGCGCGCTCGGCCATGAACGCGCGCTCGGCCAGCACGGGACCCTCGAAGCGCCGTACGCGATCGACGGGGATGCCGGCCATCTGTGCGACCTCTTCCGCGGTCGCACCGGCGCGTATACGTGCCTGGATGTCACGGGGGCGGAGATGGCTCTCCACCTCGATCTCGATCTGGCCAAGGCGGGGACGGTCGCCGCGAACGGCGGCGCGCAGACGCTCGTCAATCGGAAGCGTGTACTCCGTGCTGTCCGCAGCCTTCAGCACCAGCCGTGTGCCGTCATTCGAGACGGCCACGACACGCAGTTCGGGCATGGGGACCTCCCGGGTGGTGCCTGCCGACGTCACGTGCGTCGCTGCTTCCGCTAGTCGAGTGTGGCCTGCCCGGGTGCAGCCTGCCACAACCTTGCCGAGTTGCCCGGCGTGTCGGGCACAGGCCCGGGACCGCCGTTATGGCACGGTTACCTATTCGCAACGCTAAGTGACCAACTCCGTCACCCTGTGCAACTGGCTCCCTCCCGGCGGTCCTTGAAGGCCACGGACGCCCAGGCGGGAGACCTGACCCAGGGCTCGCAACAGTACTCCATTCGGGCCACGTGCGTGGATTGGCGCGCTGGCGAACTTCGGACGGGGGACGGTACTTGGCCGCCGCGGCGCGGTTCTCCGGATCTTGGACGTGGCGTACTTCACGCAATCACCAGAAACGGAACCTATCGCTCTCGGCCGTACGTCTCCTTCTCGCGCAACCGTGCCCCCGGTATCTCGGCTACGACCCCAACACCCGTCGCAGGTAGTCGTTCTGGAACCGGCGCTCTGGATCCAGCCGATCCCGCAGGGCGGTGAACTCGCCGAAGCGGGGGTAGACCCCGGCGAAGTACTCGGCGTCCCGCGTGTGCACCTTGCCCCAGTGCGGCCGGCCCTCGTACGCGGTCAGGATCCGCTCCGCGGCGGTGAAGTACGCCTGATAGGGCGTCCCCTTGACCATGTGGACGGCGATGTACGCACTGTCGCGGCCCGACGCCGTGGACAGCGTGATGTCGTCGGCCGGCGCGGTGCGCACCTCGACCGGGAAGCTGACCCGCAGGCCGGACCGGTCGACCATCGTCTTCAGTTCGCGCAGTGCCTCGGTCACGGACGCGCGCGGGACGGCGTACTCCATCTCCACGAAGCGCACCCGGCGGGGTGACGTGAAGACCTTGTAGGGGATGTCCGTGTAGGTCCGCGCGGACAGGGCCTTGCTGGAGATCTGCGCGATCGTCGGGATCGTGGCGGGCGCCGCGCGGCCGACCCATTGGGCGGCCTGGAAGACGCCGTTGGAGAGGAACTCGTCCTCGAACCAGCCCGCGAGCTGCCCCACCGGCCGCTCCGGACCCGCGCTGCGGTTGTTGCGCTTGGTGTTGGTGCTGTCGGTGTGCGGGAACCAGTAGAACTCGAAGTGCTCGTTCTCCGCCCACAGTTCGTCGAACTCGGCGACCACCCGGTCGAAGGGCATCGGCTCCTCGCGCGCCGTGAGCAGGAAGACCGGCTCCACGGCGAAGGTGATCGCGGTGACGATGCCGAGCGCGCCCAGCCCTATGCGGGCGGCCGCGAAGACCTCGGGGTTCTCCTTCTCGGAGCAGGCGAGCACCGCCCCGTCCGCGGTGACCAGCTCCAAGGCTTTGATCTGGGCGGCGATGGAGGCCGACTCGCGCCCGGTGCCATGGGTGCCGGTACTGGTGGCCCCGGAGACCGTCTGCTCCATGATGTCGCCCATGTTGGTGAGCGACAGGCCCTCGCGGGCCAGTGCCACATTGAGCCTCTTGAGCGGGGTGCCGGCCTCGACCGTGACCGTCATGGCGTCCCGGTCGATGTTGCGGATGCCGGTCAACAGTTGAGGACGGATCAACACACCGTCGGTGGTGGCGATCGACGTGAAGGAGTGCCCGGTGCCGACGGCCTTCACCTTCAGGCCGTCCTCGGCCGCCCTGCGCACCGCCTCGGACAGCTCCTCGACGGAGGCGGGTGTGACCTCACGCGCGGGCCGGGCGGCGACGTTGCCTCCCCAGTTACGCCATGTGCCGTTCTTCCCGCTCGCTGTGCTGCTCAACGGTGCCTCCCCGATGCGGAACCGGCCTGCTGAGCCGGCGGTACCCGAGGAAACCGACCGCGACCGCGACGGCCCCGGACACCGCCGGAACCCCGTACCCGGCCTGCGCACCGGCGGCGTCGATCACCCAGCCGGCCACCGAGGAGCCGAGCGCGACCCCGACCGCGAGCCCGGTGCTCACCCAGGTCATGCCCTCGGTCAGTTGCGCGCGTGGTACGTGCTGTTCGATCAGGGACATCGTCGTGATCATCGTGGGAGCGATGGACAGGCCCGCTACGAACAGCGCCACGGCCAGAAACGGCAAGTTTCCGACCAGTAGGAGGGGGATCATACTCACGGCCATCGCACATACGCCCAGCAACCAGCGAGGTTCGGGTGCCCCCTTGAAGCGCAACAACCCGAACACCAGCCCCGCGAGACAGGAGCCCGCCGCGTACAGCGCGAGGACGACGCTCGCGGCGCCCTTGTGGCCCTGCTCGTCGGCGAAGGCCACCGTGACCACGTCGACCGCCCCGAAGATCGCGCCGGTCGCCACGAAGGTGCCCACCAGGACCTGCAGGCCAGGGGCGCGCATCGCCGTGCCGCCGCCCCGGTGCTCGCGCGGATGCGGAGCCGGCTCGGTGGCGCGCTGCGCGGTCAGCCAGAAGACGCCCGCCGCCAGGAAGCAGGCGGCAAGCAGCGGCCCGGCCTCCGGGAACCAGACCGTGGACAGACCGATGGAGATGATCGGCCCGAAGATGAAGCAGACCTCGTCGATCACGGACTCGAAGGAGTACGCGGTGTGCAGCTGCGGGGTGTCCCGGTACAGGGCCGCCCACCGCGCCCGGATCATCGCGCCGATGCTCGGTACACAGCCAATGCCGGCGCTGAACACGTACAGGGTCCAGTCCGGCCACTCGTAGTGCGCGGCGAACAGCAGCCCGGCCGCCGCGACGAGGGCGATCGCCGTCGCCGGACGCAGCACCCGCCGCTGCCCGTACTGGTCCACCAGCCGCGAGACCTGCGGACCCGCCACCGCGGCGGCGAGCGCGATGGTCGCCGACAGCGCGCCTGCCAGGCCGTAGCGCCCGGTGAGCTGGGAGACCATCGTGACCACGCCGATGCCCATCATCGACAGCGGCATACGGCCGAGGAGGCCCGCGGCCGAGAACCCCTTGGAGCCGGGAGCGGCGAACAGGGCGCGGTAGGGGCTGGGCACGGGGTCTCCGGTCGGGCGGGAGCGGGGCGGCTCGGTGAGGCGTGAAGGGGGGGTGTGGAGGTGAGGCGTGAAGGTGAGGCGCGGATACGGCGGCTCAGTAAGGCGCGAAGATAGCTGATACAGCTTACGAGTTAGGGCACCCTAACGCACCTCGGGCAATGCCGGGTGGCAGGATTCGACTCATGCCAGACGCGCTCGAAGCCACCCCCTACGACGCCCTGCTCCTGCTCTCGTTCGGCGGCCCCGAGGGACCCGACGACGTGGTCCCGTTCCTGGAGAACGTGACGCGGGGGCGCGGTATCCCCAAGGAACGTCTGAAGGAAGTGGGTCAGCACTACTTCCTGTTCGGCGGGGTCAGCCCGATCAACGACCAGAACCGCGCCCTGCTGGACGCCCTCCGCAAGGACTTCGCGGAACACGGCCTCGACCTGCCGATCCACTGGGGCAACCGGAACTGGGCGCCCTACCTCACGGACACCCTGCGTGAGATGGTCACCGACGGCCGCCGTCGCATCCTGGTCCTCGCCACCAGCGCCTACGCCTCCTACTCGGGCTGCCGCCAGTACCGCGAGAACCTCGCCGACTCGCTCGCCACCCTGGAGGCAGAGGGCCTGGACCTGCCGAAGATCGACAAGCTGCGGCACTACTTCAACCACCCCGGTTTCCTCGAGCCCATGATCGACGGCGTCCTCCGGTCCCTCGCCGATCTCCCCGAGGACGTCAGGGACGGCGCCCACATCGCCTTCTCGACCCATTCGATCCCGATCGCCTCCGCCGACACCTCCGGCCCGGTGGAGGAGCAGGGTGACGGCGGCGCGTACGTCAGGCAGCACCTGGACGTCGCCCAGCTGATCGCCGACGCCGTCCGCGAGCGGACCGGCGTCGACCACCCCTGGCAGCTCGTGTACCAGTCCCGCTCCGGCGCCCCGCACATCCCGTGGCTGGAGCCCGACATCTGCGACCACCTGGAGGAGCGGCACGCGGCCGGGGCCCCGGCGGTCGTCATCGCCCCCATCGGCTTCGTCTCCGACCACATGGAGGTCCTGTACGACCTCGACACGGAGGCCAAGGCCAAGGGTGAGGAACTGGGCCTGCCGGTGCGCCGCTCGGCCACCGTCGGCGCCGACCCGCGGTTCGCCGCCGCGATCCGCGAGCTCGTCCTGGAGCGGGCCGCCGTCGAGCGCGGGCAGGAGGTCACGCCGTGCGCCCTGGGCGCGCTCGGTGCCCACCACAACCTCTGCCCGGTGGGCTGCTGCCCGGCCCGCGCGCCCCGCCCCGCCGCCGCGGGCGCCGACAGCCCCTACGCGTGAGGAGCGCCGTGACCGACCCCCTGTACCCGGAACTGCTCGCACTCGCCCAGGAGGCCGCCCGCCGGGCCGGCGCGCTGCTGCGGGACGGCCGCCCGGCCGACCTGGCGGTCGCCGCCACCAAGTCCAGCCCCATCGACGTGGTCACCGAGATGGACATCGCGGCGGAGAAGCTGATCACGGACCTGATCTCCGAGCACCGCCCGGACGACGGCTTCCTCGGCGAGGAGGGCGCCTCCAGCGAGGGCACGAGCGGCGTCCGCTGGGTGATCGACCCACTCGACGGCACGGTCAACTACCTCTACGGACTCCCCACTTGGGCCGTCTCCATCGCCGCCGAGCAGGACGGCGAGACGGTCGTCGGAGTCGTCGCGGCCCCGATGCGCGGCGAGACGTACCACGCGGTACGCGGCGGCGGGGCCAGGGCGACGGGCGCCTGGGACGGCGAGCGCCGACTGGCCTGCCGCCCGGCGCCGCCCCTGGAGCAGGCCCTGGTCTCGACGGGCTTCAACTACGTCACCGACGTCCGCGTCCACCAGGCCGAGGTCGCCCGCAAACTCATCCCGCTGCTGCGCGACATCCGACGCGGCGGCTCGGCAGCCGTCGATCTGTGCGACCTCGCCGCCGGCCGGCTCGACGGCTACTACGAACGAGGCCTCCACCCCTGGGACCTCGCCGCGGGCGACCTGATCGCCCGGGAGGCGGGCGCCCTGACCGGTGGACGCCCCGGAGAGCGCCCCGCACACGCCCTGACGGTCGCGGCCACCCCGGGCGTCTTCGAGCCCCTCCAGCGCCTCCTGGAGGACTTCGGCGCCTGGCACGACTGAGGCGCGCGGACGGAGGGCTTGCGCCCCCGCACAACGCGACGGGCCCCGGCGCTGGATTCGCCGGGGCCCGCCGCGTCGTGCGACACGAGCTGATCAGACGCGTGACGCGCCGACCTCCACACCGTGTTCGGCGGCGAGGCGGCGCAGGTCGTCGAGCTCGGCCTGTTCCACCTCGGCGAGGAAGTCGTCGCCCTCGTCGCGAGCCCGCGTCAGGTCGGTCTCGGTCGCCCTTATGCGCTGCAGAAGTCCTGCGGTGAAAGCGTCCATGCTGCGCCCCCTCGTCCTGGGTCGTGGGTCGATGGCACGGGGGTGTGCCGTTCGGAAGGGGCGATCACGTCTCAGTAGGTGCCCAGCGCTGCCCGGTGCTGGGCGGCGACGGTGCCGGACACCCACGCCCGCTCTGCGGAAAGCGGATCGCGGCGTGCCGCATGGTGCTGCGGCACATGCAGAGCGTGATCGCGGGGTGTAAAGCCGTCCTCCCCCCGCTCCCTTCCGCGGAAACCTCAACCCGACGAGAAAATCTCGCATTCCCCGGCCTCATACCTGTCCTTCAGACCGTGCTCACCCGCCTTACAGCCGACTTATGGCCGAAAAGGGCAGGATGGAGGTCCACACACTCACCAAGCCCCCTGCCCGCATGCCCCAGAAGCGCTACGCGGGTGGACACAGGAAGGACAAGCGACGTGCGCGTACTCGTCGTCGAGGACGAGCAACTGCTCGCCGATGCGGTGGCCACCGGACTGCGCCGGGAGGCCATGGCCGTCGACGTCGTGTACGACGGTGCGGCCGCCCTGGAACGCATCGGCGTGAACGACTACGACGTGGTCGTCCTCGACCGCGACCTCCCTCTCGTGCACGGCGACGACGTCTGCCGCAAGATCGTCGAACTCGGCATGCCCACCCGCGTGCTGATGCTCACGGCGTCCGGCGACGTCAGTGACCGCGTCGAGGGCCTGGAGATCGGCGCCGACGACTATCTGCCCAAGCCCTTCGCGTTCAGCGAGCTGACGGCACGCGTGCGTGCCCTCGGCCGGCGTACCAGCGTGCCCCTGCCGCCCGTCCTGGAGCGCGCCGGGATCAAGCTCGACCCGAACCGCCGCGAGGTCTTCCGCGACGGCAAGGAAGTCCAGCTGGCTCCCAAGGAGTTCGCCGTCCTGGAGGTGCTGATGCGCAGTGAGGGCGCGGTCGTCTCGGCCGAGCAGCTCCTGGAGAAGGCGTGGGACGAGAACACCGACCCGTTCACCAACGTCGTACGGGTCACCGTCATGACCCTGCGCCGCAAGCTCGGAGAGCCGCCCGTCATCGTGACCGTCCCCGGCTCCGGCTACCGGATCTGACCGCCCGTGGCCGCCACCCCGGCGCCTCCCCAGGCGCCCCCCAAGCCCACCTGGGACCCCCGGAAACCGGAGCCGCCCTTCCCGTGGCTGCGCCCGACCATCCGGATAAGGCTCACGCTGTTGTACGGCGGGATGTTCCTGATCGCCGGCATCCTGCTGCTGTCGATCATCTATCTGCTCGCCGCACAGGCGCTGAACGTCGCCGGCGACCTGCCCTTCAAGATCACCGAGGGGAAGGTCACCAGTCAGGTCTGCGACCTGCCTTCCAGTGCCTCGCCCGACGTGTTCAACAGCGCGATGAGCGAGTGCGTCAACGAACAGCGCCAGCACGCCCTGGACAACCTGCTCAGCCGCTCACTGCTGGCCCTGCTCGGCCTCGCGATCATCGCCTTCGCCTTCGGCTACGCCATGGCCGGCCGGGTCCTGGCGCCGCTCGGCCGGATCACCCGCACCGCGCGCGCGGTGGCCGGCTCGGACCTGTCCCGCCGTATCGAGCTGGACGGCCCGGACGACGAGCTGAAGGAGCTGGCGGACACCTTCGACGACATGCTGGAGCGGCTGCAGCGCGCCTTCACGGCCCAGCAGCGTTTCGTCGGCAATGCCTCGCACGAGCTGAGAACACCGCTCGCGATCAACCGCACGCTTCTCGAGGTGCACCTGTCGGACCCGAACGCGCCGATGGAGCTCCAGCAGCTCGGCAAGACACTGCTGGCCACCAACGAGCGCAGCGAGCAGCTCGTCGAGGGGCTGCTGCTGCTCGCCCGCAGCGACAACCAGATCGTCGAGCGCAAGCCGGTGGACCTCGCCGAGGTGGCCGAGCAGGCGGTCGACCAGGTGTACGGCGAGGCGGAGGCCAAGGGCGTGGTGATCCGCAGCGAGCAGAAGCCCGCGGTCGTCCAGGGCAACGGCGTGCTGCTGGAGCGGATCGCCCTGAACCTCGTGCAGAACGCCGTGCGGTACAACGTGCCCGACGGCGGCTGGGTCGAGGTGACGACGGAGGTCCAGCACGGCCAGGCGGTGCTCGTGGTGTCCAACACGGGCCCGGTGGTGCCGGCGTACGAGATCGACAACCTCTTCGAGCCGTTCCGGCGGCTGCGTACGGAGCGCACGGGCAGCGACAAGGGCGTCGGACTCGGACTGTCCATCGTCCGTTCCGTGGCTCGCGCGCACGGCGGCCACATCTCGGCACAGCCACGTGAGGGAGGTGGACTCGTGATGCGGGTGACCCTTCCCGTCTGAGATCATGGCCCCCGCACACGATCCGATACACGGGCTTGTTCGCTTTGCGCGGAATTTTCTGGCCGCCTTACGGACATCTCCGTGTGTGATCGATCACAAGGGAGAATTTCCGGCCATCTACTCTCAGTGATCATGCGACCTGTCGGAAAGCCGGGAAAATCCGGGTTTTCAGGGGTCCTGATCACGGGAAGTACACGGTGAGACGCCTTTGAAGTGCGGGATTCGGACCGTGTACGGTCCCGATCGCCATCCAACCCGATCACTCAAGAGGAGTCCGGTTGGGTGTCGATTGAGTAACAGACCTTGATGTGAGGCAAAATCTCCGCCTCGGGTCGGGCACAAGTCCGGCCTCTCACGCGTTACGTGCGCTGGAGACACCGCAGACACCCAGAGGGGGAGAGCGACATGGCAACCGACTACGACACCCCACGCAAGACCGACGACGACGTCGACTCGGACAGCCTTGAAGAACTGAAGGCCCGGAGGAACGACAAGTCGACGTCCGCAGTGGATGTCGACGAGTTCGAGGCCGCTGAAGGCCTCGAACTGCCCGGAGCGGACCTCTCGAACGAAGAGCTGGCCGTCCGGGTGCTGCCCAAGCAGCAGGACGAGTTCACCTGCATGAGCTGCTTCCTGGTGCACCACCGCAGCCAGCTGGCCCGCGAGAAGAACGGTCAGCCGATCTGCCGCGACTGCGACTGAGGGCGGGTCGGCCGTGACTGGCTCGACCCCACCTCGGAAGCGCCGCTTCCACCTACCGGGAGCGGACAAGGAGCCGTCCGAAGGGCGGCTCGGCGCGCGTGACGACGAGCGGGGCTCATCCGAACAGGGATCGGCCTCGCTCGAACCGGCGGCCGGCCGGACCGACCTCCCGGCGCCGGCCGCGACCCCCGCGCCCGTCGCCAGGCGGCGGGCCGCGGTGATCCGGGACAAGGCCCGGGAAGGAGTCCGCAAGAGCGGCAGCAGGGCCAGGGCGGGTTTGGCGTACCTCGCCGACCGGATCATCGACAACGCCCCGCGAATCCCCGTACGAGACCTCGCGACGCTGCGTAGACAGTTCCCCGGGCTGGGGCCCGAGGAGCTCGCGGACAAGCTCGTGGCGGGCGCCGCGGGCGCCACCGCCACGGTCGGAGCGGGCATCGGAGCGGCGGCCATGCTGCCCGTGCCGCCCGCCATGCCTACGGAACTGGCCGCCGAGATCACCGGGGTCGCCGCGATCGAGCTGAAGCTGATCGCCGAACTCCACGAGGTCTACGGCGTCCGGCCGCCCGGCAATCTCAAGCAGCGCAGCACCGCGTATCTCGACTCCTGGTCGGGAGAGCGCGGCATCGACGTGACCAAGCCGTCCACGATGAGTTCGGCGCTCAACAGCCCTCTGAAACACCAGATGCGGCAGCAGATCATGAAACGCGTGGTGCGTGACCTGCCGAACCTGATGCCGTTCATGGTCGGCGCGGCCGTGGGGGCGGTCATGAACCGCCGGGACACCAGAAAACTCGCGGAGCGGATCCGAGCGGATCTGCGGAAGATCCAGGTGCCTTGGGAGGCGCTTCCCGTACTGCCCCCGCTGGAGTCCCCTGAGAATCCGCTCGAAATCGGGGACATTCCGAAGAAGCTCGGGCGCGGACGCAAAGAAATCGGACCCTGACGAAGTTTTTGCGCGGCGGTGAAAAAGATTTTGGGCCGCCTCGGCGAGGCTCCTCCGCGAGACCCCCCACGAGGGCCGGGTGAAGCCCCGCCCGGGTGTTCTACCTGGGCTCCTAGGCCGCCGCGCGGGCCGACTTCAGGGCCTCGGCCAGCTTCTCCGGCTCACGCGTCGACAGGTACAGATACGGCGTCGGGTCGGCCGGGTCGGTGACGTCCACGCGCAGCGCGGTGGGGATGTAGGCGCGCAGCAGCAGGAACGCGCGGGTGTCGGCCTTGTAGGTGCGCCAGGCGCGCGCCTCCTCCGGGTCCAGGACCTCCGCCTCGCCCAGGGCCGACACCGGGATCTTCGCCTCGCCCGCGATGAGGAAACCGCCCACGACACGGATCCGCAGGGAGCCGTACGCACTGGCCGCGACCGCCGCCACGGCCGTCCCGCCGACCAGGCCGCCGAGCAGCGGCAGTGTGCCGAAGGGCAGCAGGATCAACGCCATCGAGACCCCGACCAGTAAGGAGATCAGCCACCAGGTGCGGGGGGCGGTGAGGCGTTCTTCGTACGGGGTGGCGGAAAGCTGCATGAAGCCAAGCTTGGCACGGTGTCGGGAACGGTCCGACGCGCGGGTAAGGTCTGCGGCTGTGAGTCGTACATCCGCAGCTCTTGAGCCTCCGGCCGACGCCGTGCGACCGGTGCGGCACCCGGATGCGCCCGCGCCCGGCGAGCTCCTCGGCGCGCACTACGAACACTGCTTCGGCTGTGGCGACGGGCAGCCGCACGGGCTGCACCTCCAGGCGCGGGCCGGCGAGGGTGTCACCATCACGGCCGAGTTCACCGTGCAGCCCGCCCACCAGGGCGCTCCGGGGCTCGCGCACGGCGGTGTGCTGGCCTCCGCCCTCGACGAGACCCTCGGCTCGCTGAACTGGCTGCTGCGGACGGTCGCGGTGACCGGGCGGCTGGAGACGGACTTCGTGCGGCCGGTGCCGGTCGGTACGACGCTGCACCTGGAGGCCGAGGTGACGGCGGTGGCCGGGCGGAAGATCTTCTCGACGGCCACCGGACGCGTGGGCGGCCCCGACGGGCCGGTCGCGGTCCGGGCCGACGCCCTCTTCATCGAGGTGAAGGTCGACCACTTCGTCGAGAACGGCCGCCAGGAGGAGATCCGGGCGGCCATGGAGGACCCGGACCAGGTCCGCCGTGCGCGTGCCTTCGAGGTGAACCCGTGAGCCGTGACCCCGTGAACGTGCTGATCCGGCGCGTCGACCCCGACGTACCGCTTCCGACGTACGCGCATCCCGGTGACGCGGGAGCCGATCTGCGCACCACCGAGAGCCGTGAACTCGAGCCGGGCGAACGGGCCGTGCTGCCCACGGGGGTGTCTGTGGCGCTGCCGGAGGGGTACGCGGCCTTCGTGCACCCGCGATCCGGTCTCGCCGCCCGCTGCGGTGTCGCTCTCGTGAATGCCCCGGGGACGGTTGATGCCGGGTACCGTGGGGAGATCAAGGTGATCGTGGTGAATCTCGACCCGCGCGAGTCGGTGCGGTTCGAGCGCTTCGACCGGATTGCCCAACTGGTCGTCCAGCAGGTCGAGAGGGTCCGCTTCCAGGAGGTCGCGGAGCTTCCCGACTCGGCTCGGGCCGAGGAGGGCTTCGGGTCCACCGGCGGCCATGCGGCTGTGGGCGGCTCAAGCAGCACAAACAGCACAAGCGGTCAGGCCGCCGACGGCGGCGCAACGGGTGGGAATCGATACGCTTCGGCCGTATCCGACCGGGAAGGACAGTGACGTGTTCGGACGTCGCAAGAAGAAGGGTGCCGCCGAGGACGCGGCCGGCGAGCCCGAGCAGGTCGTCGACGGTGTCGACACTGAGGCGGACGACAAGGACGAGCACGAGGGCGGGCGCTCGCGCGTGAGGCTGGAGCCGGAGCCGCGGCCCGACGGGCCCTGGGACGACTCCGAGGTGCGTGACCCGGCCGAGGGCCGCGTGGACCTGGGCGGCCTGTTCGTGCCGGGCGTCGACGGCATGGAGCTGCGGGTGGAGGTCGCGGGCGACGCGATCGTCGCGGCGACCGTCGTCCTGCGGGACAGCGCCATCCAGTTGCAGGCATTCGCCGCCCCCAAGCGTGAGGGCATCTGGGGCGAGGTGCGCGAGGAGATCGGCTCGGGCATCACCCAGCAGGGCGGCATCGTCGACGAGGTCGAGGGCCCGCTGGGCTGGGAGCTGCGTGCCCAGGTGCCGGTGCAGCTGCCGGACGGCACGGGCGGCTTCCAAGTGGTGCGGTTCGTCGGTGTGGACGGCCCGCGCTGGTTCCTGCGCGGTGTCATCTCCGGCCAGGGCGCGGTACAGCCGCAGGCGGCCGGCCTGCTGGAGCAGATCTTCCGGGACACGGTCGTCGTCCGCGGCGAGGGCCCGATGGCGCCCCGCGACCCGATCGTCCTGAAGCTGCCGAACGACGCGCAGATGGTGCCCGAGGGCGTCCAGCAGGACGACGGCACCTCGCGCTTCTCCGGCGGCATGGGCCAGTTGCAGCGCGGACCGGAGATCACCGAGGTCCGCTAGACAGACGCGACAAGGGCCGCACCCCGTACAGGGGATGCGGCCCTTTTCTGCTCCTGAGGTCTTGCCGCCCGAGGCCATCAACAGCTCGCACGCAGGGGGACGAGCCGGGCTGAACCGTTGAACTGCCGGGCGTCGGTTGGCGATACTGGCGCCCGGTCCACGGGGGAGGACGCATGACTCAGGTGGTCACCGAGACCATGGTGCGCGTCGAGAACGTCCGCAAGTCGTACGGCGAGTCGGCCGCCGTCGTGCACGCGCTGCGCGGAGTCTCCTTCGAGGTGCCACGCGGCGAACTCGTCGCCCTCAAAGGGCGCTCGGGATCCGGCAAGACCACGCTCCTCAACATCGTCGGCGGGCTCGACCTGCCCGACGAGGGGCGGGTCACGGTCGACGGGCTCGACCTCGCGGAGCTGGGCGAGGACGGACTGCTCGCGTTGCGCCGGGACCGTATCGGATTCGTCTTCCAGTCCTTCGGGCTGATCCCGATCCTCACGGCCGCCGAGAACGTCGGTGTGCCGATGCGGCTGCGCCGGGCCGACCCCCGCGAGCGGGAGGAGCGTGTCGAGCTGCTGCTGTCCCTGGTCGGGCTCGCCGACCACGCCCGGCAGCGGCCCGGCGAGCTGTCCGGCGGCCAGCAGCAGCGGGTCGCCATCGCCCGCGCCCTCGCCAACAGCCCCTCGCTCCTCGTCGCCGACGAGCCGACCGGCCAGCTGGACGCGGAGACCGGCCACGCCGTGATGGAGCTGCTGCGGGCCGTCGTCCGCAGTGAACAGGTCACCGCGCTGGTCGCCACGCACGACGCGAACCTGCTGGACCTGGCCGACCGCGTGCTGGAGCTCAGCGACGGGGAGATCGTCGAGGGATGACGGCCTCGGGCCGTTCCCGGTGCGTCAGGGTTGCGTCAAGGACGGCCCACGGGCCGCACCCGACCCCATTTGCCGTGATTATTGGCCGTAAGGTCGACGCTGCGTAGGCAGCAGTGACCGGAAGACAATGGAACCATGGGACGCGGCAAGCTTCGGATCCACCTCGGTGCGGCACCGGGCGTCGGCAAGACGTACGCGATGCTGTCCGAGGCGCACCGGCGGGTCGAGCGCGGTACGGACTGCGTGGTGGCCCTCGTGGAGCACCACGACCGGCCGCGCACCGAGGTGATGGTGCACGGCCTGGAGCAGATCCCGCGCCGGGAGCTGGAGTACCGCGGCGGCGCGTTCACCGAGATGGACGTCGATGCCGTGCTCCGCAGGGCCCCCGCCGTCGCCCTGGTGGACGAGCTGGCCCACACCAACATCCCCGGCTCACGCAACGCCAAGCGGTGGCAGGACGTGGAGGAACTGCTGGCGGCCGGGATCGACGTGGTCTCGACGGTCGACATCCAGCACCTGGAGTCCCTGGGGGACGTGGTCGAGGCGATCACGGGGGTGCGGCAGCGGGAGACGGTGCCGGACGAGGTGGTGCGGCGGGCGGACCAGATCGAGCTGGTCGACATGTCGCCACAGGCGCTGCGTCGCCGGATGGCGCACGGCAACATCTACCAGCCCGACAAGGTGGACGCGGCCCTGTCGAACTACTTCCGGCCCGGCAACCTCACCGCGCTGCGGGAACTGGCGCTGCTGTGGGTGGCCGACCGGGTGGACGCGTATCTGCAGCAGTACCGCAGCGATCACCGGGTGTCGAAGATCTGGGGTTCGCGCGAGCGGATCGTGGTCGGGCTGACCGGTGGTCCGGAAGGGCGGACGCTGATCAGGCGGGCGGCGCGGCTGGCGGAGAAGGGCGCCGGAGGTGAGGTGCTGACGGTCTACATAGCCCGCAGCGACGGGCTGACCTCGGCCTCCCCGAAGGAACTGGCCCTGCAGCGGACCCTGGCCGAGGACCTCGGCGGGACCTTCCACCACGTGGTGGGTGACGACATACCGGTCGCACTGCTGGACTTCGCACGCGGGGTGAACGCCACCCAGATCGTCCTCGGCTCCTCGCGCCGCAAGACCTGGCAGTACGTCTTCGGTCCGGGCGTCGGTACGACCGTGGCCCGCGAGTCGGGGCCCGACCTCGACGTGCACATCGTCACCCACGAGGAGGTCGCCAAGGGCCGCGGCCTGCCGGTCGCCCGGGGCGCGCGGCTCGGCCGGACGCGGATCATCTGGGGCTGGCTGGTCGGCGTGGCCGGCCCGGTGATCCTGGCTCTCCTGTTCAACACCGTCCACCTCGGCCTCGCCAACGACATGCTGCTGTTCCTGACGGCCGTGGTGGCGGCGGCCCTGCTCGGCGGACTGCTGCCCGCGCTGGCCTCGGCGGCGATGGGGTCCCTGCTGCTGAACTACTTCTACACACCGCCCCTGCACCACTGGACCATCGCCGACCCGAAGAACGCCATCGCCATCGCGATCTTCGTCGGCGTCGGAGTGTCGGTGGCCTCCGTGGTCGACCTCGCCGCCCGGCGCACCCACCAGGCCGCCCGGCTGCGCGCCGAATCGGAGATCCTGTCCTTCCTCGCGGGCAACGTGCTGCGCGGCGAGACCGGCCTGGAGGAGCTCCTGGAACGGGTCCGCGAGACCTTCGGCATGGAGTCGGCAGCCCTGCTGGAGCGGAAGAGCGACGTCGACCCGTGGACCTGCGCGGGCCGGGTCGGCCTCGGGCGGCCGCTGGAGCGGCCCGAGGAGGCGGACGTCGACATGCCGGTCGGGGACCACATGGCGCTCGCGCTGACCGGCCGGGTCCTGCCCGCCGAGGACCGCCGGGTGCTGGCGGCCTTCGCCGCGCAGGCCGCCGTCGCCTTGGACCGGCGGCGCCTCCGGGAGGAGGCCGACCAGGCCCGCACACTGGCCGAGGGCAACCGGATCCGCACCGCGCTCCTGGCCGCCGTGAGCCATGACCTCCGTACGCCACTGGCCGGTATCAAGGCGGCCGTCTCGTCGCTGCGGTCCCACGACGTGGCGTGGTCCGAGGAGGACCGGGCGGAGCTCCTCGAAGGCATCGAGGAGGGGGCGGACCGGCTCGATCACCTGGTGGGCAACCTGCTCGACATGTCCCGGCTCCAGACCGGCACGGTCACCCCGCTGATCAGGGAGATCGACCTCGACGAGGTGGTGCCGATGGCGCTCGGCGGGGTGCCCGAAGGCAGCGCCGACCTCGACATCCCGGAGACGCTGCCGATGGTGGCCGTTGACCCCGGGCTGCTGGAGCGGTCGGTGGCCAACCTGGTCGAGAACGCCGTCAAGTACAGCCCGGCCGGCCAAGCCGTCCTGGTGTCCGCCAGCGCCCTCGCCGACCGGGTCGAGGTGCGGGTGGTCGACCGGGGCCCCGGCGTCCCCGACGAGGCCAAGGAGCGCATCTTCGAGCCCTTCCAGCGCTACGGCGACGCCCCGCGCGGCGCCGGCGTCGGACTCGGTCTCGCCGTGGCGCGCGGTTTCGCCGAGGCGATGGGCGGCACCCTCAACGCCGAGGACACGCCCGGCGGCGGCCTCACCATGGTGCTCACACTCCGGGCGGCGGGACGGAGCCCCGAGGAGCCGCTTCACCCCGAACGACCCGAAAGGCAGGTCGCATGACCCGGGTGCTGGTGATCGACGACGAGCCGCAGATCGTGCGCGCCCTCGTGATCAACCTCAGGGCGCGCAAGTACGAGGTCGACGCGGCGCACGACGGCGCCACCGCCCTCGAACTCGCCGCCACCCGCCACCCGGACGTGGTGGTCCTCGACCTGGGCCTGCCCGACATGGACGGCGTCGAGGTGATCAAGGGCCTGCGCGGCTGGACCCGTGTGCCGATCCTGGTGCTGTCCGCCCGGCACTCCTCCGACGAGAAGGTCGAGGCGCTGGACGCGGGTGCCGACGACTACGTCACCAAGCCCTTCGGCATGGACGAGCTGCTGGCCCGGTTGCGTGCCGCCGTCCGCCGGGCCGAGCCGACGGGGGGCGGCGACGACGACGTGCTGGTGGAGACCGACGAGTTCACCGTCGACCTCGCGGCCAAGAAGGTCCGGCGGCACGGGAAGGACGTACGGCTGACACCCACGGAGTGGCATCTGCTGGAGGTGCTGGTGCGCAACACCGGCCGCCTGGTCGGCCAGAGACAGCTGCTCCAGGAGGTGTGGGGGCCGTCGTACGGGACGGAGACGAACTACCTTCGCGTCTACATGGCCCAGCTCAGGCGCAAGCTGGAAGCGGACCCGTCGCATCCGAAGCACTTCGTCACCGAGCCGGGGATGGGGTACCGGTTCGAGCGATAGCACCGGGGGTACGTAGCTGTCGGTGGGCCCCGGTACGCTTCAGACATGAGTGCTGTTCCTCGTTCCGAGAAGCCGGCGGGCCGGTTCCGGCGCATGCTCGACCGGCTCTCCTCGTCGCAGGAGGACCTGGAGTCCGAGGAGCTGCGGGAGGACACCGCGACCGCCGGCTGCACCCGCATCGGTGACTGTCACGACCGACAGGTCGTCACCGTTACTGGTACCTTGCGCACGGTCACGCTGCGCCCGCGCGCGGGCGTCCCGGCGCTGGAGGCCGAGCTGTTCGACGGCTCCGCCGCGCTGGACGTGGTGTGGCTCGGCAGACGCTCCATCGTGGGGATAGAGCCGGGGCGCAAACTGATCGCATCGGGCCGGATCTCGATGAGCCGGGGCCGCCGGGTGCTGTTCAACCCGAAATACGAACTGAGACCCCTCGGACGGGAGTAGCCGGTGACGTCGCTCGACAAGCCGACCGAAGACACCGAAGACGCTGCGCGGGACGCCCGGGCGGTGACCGAGGCCGCGCTGTTCGAAGCCTTCGGCGGCGTGCGGGGCATGGTCGAGACGGTGTTGCCCGGCCTTCTCTTCGTCACCATTTTCACGATCAACAAGGACCTGCACTGGTCGGCCATCGCGGCCCTTGCCGTGTCGCTGGCCCTGGTCGTGGTCCGCCTGGTGATGAAGGACACCGTCAAGCACGCCTTCAGCGGTGTCTTCGGCGTCGCCTTCGGTGTCGTCTTCGCGATGATGACCGGCAACGCCAAGGACTTCTACCTCCCCGGCATGCTCTACACGCTGGGCCTGGGGCTCGCCTACATCATCACGACCCTCTGCGGCGTCCCGCTGATCGGTCTGATCCTCGGCCCCGTCTTCAAGGAGAACCTCTCCTGGCGCACCCGCAACCCGGGCCGCAAGAAGGCGTACGCCAAGGCGAGCTACGCCTGGGGCCTGATCCTGCTCGCCAAGTGCGCGATCCTCTTCCCGCTGTACTGGTGGGCCGACACGACCCAGCTGGGCTGGATCCTGATCGCCCTCAAGATCCCGCCGTTCCTCCTGGCCGTGTATCTGACCTGGGTCTTCCTGGCGAAGGCACCGGCCCCCATCGACGTCTTCGCGGAGATGGAGGCGGAGGAGCGCGCCGAGAAGGAGCGCAAGGCCGCTCTGGCGGAGGAGCACGGCGAGTCGACGGCCGGCCGTCACCGCCGAGAGGCGTAGCCGTCCCTACGACGACGAAGGGCGCCCGGGACTCTCCGGGCGCCCTTCGTCGTCGTATCCCCGCCGACATCAGCCCGGTGCTTCCTCCCGGCGCACCGACAGCAGGTCCTCCAGCTGCTCCTCGCGGGCCGGGGCGGCCACGAAGAGGAGCTCGTCGCCCGCCTCCAGGGAGTCGTCCTGGGTGGGGGTGAGCACGCGGGTGCCGCGGATGATCGTCACCAGGGACGTGTCCTGCGGCCACTCGACGTCGCCGACCTGGGTGCCGGCCAGGGCCGACTCCTCCGGGAGGGTCAACTCGACCAGGTTGGCGTCGCCGTGGCTGAAGCGGAGCAGACGGACCAGGTCGCCGACGCTCACCGCCTCCTCGACCAGGGCCGACATCAGCCGCGGGGTGGAGACGGCGACGTCCACGCCCCAGGACTCGTTGAACAGCCACTCGTTCTTCGGGTTGTTCACCCGGGCGACGACGCGCGGAACGCCGTACTCCGTTTTCGCCAGCAGGGAGACGACCAAGTTGACCTTGTCGTCGCCGGTCGCGGCGATCACCACGTTGCAGCGCTGGAGCGCCGCCTCGTCCAGGGACGTGATCTCGCAGGCGTCGGCCAGCAGCCACTCCGCCTGCGGGACGCGCTCCACCGAGATGGCGGTCGGCGCCTTGTCGACGAGCAGGACCTCGTGGCCGTTCTCCAGCAGTTCGCCCGCGATCGAGCGGCCGACCGCGCCGGCACCGGCAATGGCGACCCTCATCAGTGACCGCCCTCCTCTTCGGGACCCTTGTCGAACGCTGCCTCGACCTTGTCGACCTCGTCGGTGCGCATCATCACGTGCACCAGGTCGCCCTCCTGCAACACCGTCTGCGAGCTCGGCAGAATCGCTTCGCCGAGCCGGGTCAGGAACGCCACGCGCACGCCGGTCTCCTCCTGGAGACGGCTGATCCGCTGGCCCACCCAGGACGAGGCGGTGTGCACCTCGGCCAGCTGCACGCCGCCGGTGGGGTCGCGCCACAGCGGCTCGGCGCCCGAGGGCAGCAGTCGGCGCAGCATCTGGTCGGCCGTCCAGCGCACCGTCGCGACGGTGGGGATGCCCAGACGTTGGTAGACCTCGGCACGACGGGGGTCGTAGATACGGGCCGCGACGTTCTCGATGCCGAACATCTCGCGGGCGACGCGCGCGGCGATGATGTTCGAGTTGTCCCCGCTGGAGACCGCGGCGAACGCGCCGGCCTCCTCGATGCCCGCCTCGCGAAGGGTGTCCTGGTCGAAGCCGACCCCGGTGACACGACGGCCGCCGAACCCGGAGCCCAGCCGCCGGAAGGCGGTGGGGTCCTGGTCGATCACGGCGACCGTGTGCCCCTGCTGCTCCAGGTTCTGGGCGAGCGCCGAACCCACCCGCCCGCAGCCCATGATGACGATGTGCACTGAAGCCCTACCCCGCAGTCCTGGTCATCGCGATGACCTGCGAAAACACCCTGATCACTCTTCTCTCTCAGTCTGCCGGGCAACAACGGGCAACAGCGTCCGTCGTTGCCCGAACACGAGCTTATGCCGCAACTTCGTCCGTGCCCTCATCCGCGTAGGGCGAGGGTTTGTTCAGCGTGCGTTGAAGTATTTGGCTTCGGGGTGGTGGATGACGATGGCGTCGGTGGACTGTTCGGGGTGGAGCTGGAATTCCTCGGAGAGGTGGACGCCGATGCGTTCGGGTTTGAGGAGGCCGGCGATCTTGGCGCGGTCCTCGAGGTCGGGGCAGGCGCCGTAGCCCAGGGAGAAGCGGGCGCCGCGGTATTTGAGGGCGAACATGTCTTCCATGGCGTCGGGGTCCTGGCCGGCGAAGCCGAGTTCGGAGCGGACCCGGGCGTGCCAGTA